>JASJCW010000321.1 GCA_030065265.1 Prochloraceae cyanobacterium | reverse complement strand
GTTCAAACTGAAAACTTAAACACAGTTGCTAACAACTTAGCTTTAGCTACAGTAGAAAAAGTAGCTAGTGCAATTAACGATAGCGGAACTACTACAACAGCACAGGATGACGTAATTACTTACGACTTAAACTTAACTGTTGAATCGGTAGATCCTTCCGGTACTTTTACACCTGGAGACTTAACTGGTACTGACATTCAAGTTAGTAACGGTATTGCTACTTCAATCGAACGTGCTATCTTAATTTCTGATGTAATTCCTACAGGAACTGTTTACAATCCTGCTAACGAACCTACTTTTGTGCTTCCTCCTGGTTGGGTGAGAGTTTATGCAACAGACAATCCAGCCAACTTTACTCCTATTGTTGTTGGCGGTAACACTGCTAGTGCTACAACCTGGTTAACTGTAATTCCTGGAGATCCTGCAACTATCACCAGAATTGGTTTTATTCTCGATCTTGATGGAACTCCTAATCTCCCAATTTCTGCGGGAACTAACGTTGGCCCATTCCAATTTGAAGTTACAACTAGCGGTTTAGCTCCTACTGGTGGTGAAGTTAATAACATTGCTCAAGTATTTGGTGATACTGCAGATGTAAATAATGTTGGAGATCCTACTGCTGGTATTGGTGTAGTTGTTTACGATGAATCTGGTGACCAAGATCCTAACAACTTTGAAGGTGCAACTCCTCCAGATCCTGCTGGAACTGCATACGACCCAGTAGCAGATACGGGTATTGCTAATCCTGCTGCTGACGGCATTGATGCTGCTAACAACAACACTGGTGTTGGCCCTAAAGGGGAAGATAACCAAGTTGTTATTGTTGCAACTCCCGTTGTAGTTGGCGGTATCTTTAACGGCCCTAACGGACAAGCACAAGCTATCGGGCCTACTAACGATAACGACGACTTCACTAACTTATCTACTTCTGATAACCCACTAGGAAGTGATGCAGCATTCGATTTTGCTGGCGTTACTTTCACTAACACAGTAGAAAACCCTGCTACTAACACAGCTCCATTAGATAATGTTACTTTGCGACCACTATCTCCAAGCGAAGCTTTAGCAGCTCAACCTGGTACAGTTCAAGGAGCTGATGCTGATATTCCTGATGGAACTACTGTTACAATTCAATTTGGCGCAGACACTGCTGTTTATAATTATGCTGTAGATCCAGTAAGTGGAGTTGGAACTTATACTTTAGATCCTGCTCTTTCTACGGTAACTGCAGATATTAACACTGGTAGTTTGGCTGTTGGAGCTAATTTCAACTATAACGTTATAGTAGATCCTCCACTCACTGCTCAAACAGTAGCTATTCCAGTTCCGATCGTCGCTTATCCTGAAAACATTTTAGGTAGTGGTTTCGATCCTGCTGCTGATACTACTAACAACATTACAGTCGATCGCCTTTACACTGGTTATATTGACCTAGTTAAAGAAGTAAGATTGCTTAATGCTGATGGTACTCCTGCTGGTACTGATGGTGTATTTACTGCAACTCCAGCTTTCAGTCCTCAACCAGACCAAATCATCGAGTATCGCATCACTTACACTAATATTTCTGAAGTTCCTGTAGGTGCTAACAACGTTACTCTTAACGCTGATAACTTACTGATTACTGAAGATGGAACTATTGGTGGTGTTGGTGGCAATAACTGGGCTTTAGATAACGATGTTAACGGTGAAATTGACACTAGCAACGTAATTGGTACTGTTAATGCTTCTCAAGGTACTACTGCTCCTGCGGCTAATAGCGCAACAGATCTTTCTGGTGTTACTGCTGGTTCTGACGTTCCTGTTTACACCAACAGTGCAGGTACGGTACTTCCACAAGGTAACGGATTTTTAACTTTCCAACGTCGAGTTAACAATTCTGCAACTCCGGCTAACTAATTAGCAATGGATTGGTTTAAAAGAGCTAAAGATTATTTACTGTAATTAGCTCTTTTCTTCCCAGATTTTTAATTTATTTAGGAAGGCTTATTTAAACGGTCTTCCCCCTTACTTAAATATTTATTTTGAGGTAAAAATGGTGAAACTAAAACACTTATCTTTGAGTCTGAGTGCTATTTTTTTAATTGGAGCATTTCATGTTATCAATACTGCACCTGCTTCGGCTGGTTTAGAAGAAATTAAAGAAGCAATAGTCGGTGTAATTCGTCGCCCTAATGTCAAATTAAGTTTAACTGTTTACCGACAAAACATTCAAAGACTTAAAAACGGTCGCAAAGCTCTTGTTTGGCAAAAACTACCGAATAATACTAAAGTGATACCTGGTAATATTTTGCGCTATACGGTTGTTGGTAGAAATGATGGCAAAGCTGAAGCTAAAAATTTAATTATTACTCAGCCGATCGACTCCCAAACTGTTTATAAAGCTGGTTCGGCTAAAAGTAATATAAATGCTGAAGTTAGCTACAGTGTGAATAATGGTAAAAGCTTCGATCGCAATCCAAAGATTGAAGTTAAACTTGCGGATGGAAGTGTTGTTAAAAGACAAGCTTCTCCACAAGATTATACCCACATTCGTTGGAAATTCAACGAAAGTATCGCTCCAAACAAACAAGTAAAAGCTACTTATTTGGCCGAAGTCCGCTAAAATTTATTGACATTTTTTCGGACGAGCAATGATGTTTTTAAGCTTACAAAAACGGGGGTAATGGAGGGGATTTATCTGACAATTCTGCTCTATAATTCCCGTTTTTAATCGATCTTTTTTCAAAAAAAACCAGACCTTTTGGCAGAAAGGCCGGGTAAACTTCACTAAAAACTTCAGTTTTTTTCGTTTTATTTTGTCGTACAGAAACCGCAAGATAGCCTCCTCTATTGAAAAGGAATGCAGTCAATAACTGTCCTTTTTTTAGGGAAAGTTAGCCGAGATACTACCTCTTCATTATTCCACTTCACTCAAACAAGGAGAAAGTCTTTGTTTTATCAACAACCAAAACAAAAAACTAATTCATCTAATTCTATCCTGCGTTCGTTAATATTGATTTTATCATTAGGCGGTAATTTTTCGATCGCAAATAATTTAGTTTTTGCTGAAACTATTTTGCAGTGTCAAGTAGGCAGCAATCGCAGCATTACTATTGCTAATACTGGTGGAGCTAGTTACTCTAACGCTCAAAATGGAACTCGAATTAACGCATCTTCAAATCCAATTAATTACGAATACGAAGTTTTCACTAGAATCAGCACCAGTGCAACAGCAATTACTGATTCTGAAGGGGCTGCGATTTACAATCTTAGCTTATTAGTCGATGGGGTAGAAAATGAATTAATCCAACTAGGTTTAACTGCAGAAGAAGCAGCAACTGGCAGCATAGCCGCGATCGCCCAATTAGTTAATTCTCTCGATACTAATTCGACTAAAAGTGTTTTAGATGGCATTAGAGCAAATCTTAAAATTGCCCTGCCAGAGAAACAGGAAAGCATCGATTTGTTGAGCGATATTAGCTTATTTTTAGCCTTAAGTGGAACTTCTACCTTTACCCTCGAAAATCTCGGTTTAACCAATGAAGAAGCGACCACTGCTAATACCGCTGCAGTTAATGTATTTATAACTAACAATATTGAAACGGTAGCATTTCGCGATTTAGTTAATTCCGAAACAACCGACACAAACCAAACAGTACAACCTAGCGTTCAAGTTGCAGTAACAAATACAGTTCCCGATCGCGAAGAATTTTTAGATACGGTTTATGAAAGTATTAAAAACGAACTAATTAACCTCCGTAACGGCGTTCCTAATCCAATTCAAACTGGTTCTAAAATTAACTTTAACTATACAGTTGCTAATGAAGGATTTTCACAAGTAGAATTTACCATTCCCAATTTAAACAGTTTAAGGGAAACCGGAATTACCGGCTCTGGTCAAATTGAAAAAGTATTTTATCAAGTTGGCAACAATCCGCAACAAGAAGTTAACGAGACAGACGTTAAAGTTCAAGTCCCTGGCCAGCAACAATTAAAAATAACTCTAGCGGTTGTAGTCGAAGAGATTCAACCGACTCAAAGCAGCACGATCGCAATTAGTTTAGATACTGACGGTTGTGAAGACCAAACCGGGATTATTACTAGTCGCTTAGCAATTATACCCCCTTTAAACAACGCTTTAATCGATCCTCTCGGTCAAATTACTGGTTGTGACGGGCAAATATTAGACGATTATACTGGCTTTAGCGTCGGTATTTACGATGCAGACCCCAATCCTAACAACCCTGGAGGATTTACGGGGTTAACGGATTTAACTACTACAGAATTCCCCGATATCCTCGGTAACGGTATTCCCGCAGGTTTAGGGCCGAATACAACTAATATTAATCCTTATCCAGTCGACGATCTAGGTCGTTATAACTTTTTATTCGATCGCAGCAAAGGTCAAACCGATCCGGGAAGAGAATATATCTTATTAGTAGATGTTCCGCCCCAATCTATTTATCAAGAGCGCAGAATTAAGCTAACAATCGGTCAACCAGAACCGAACAATCCTAATTTACTTCGTTATACTGCAACAGCAGTAGATGGCCGGCCGATCGCTACTTCTGAAGGTGAAGTTCCTTCGGTAACTGGGGATTTACAAATTCAAGATGCGGCAACCGTCGGGTTAGCATTAGCAGCCTTCGATCTCAATGCTGATGTTTGCGAAGCGCAAGAAATTGCGATTACTAAAACAGGCGATCGCGCTTCGGCGACACCGGGCGATATTGTTCTTTATCGACTAACAATTACTAACGGAACTGTCGGCGATATTAATAGTTTAAAAATTGTCGATCTTTTACCTCACGGCTTTAACTTTAAACCCAGATCGGTGCGGGGTAAAGTAGGCGATCGCGAGGTGACTATTAATGTTACTACAAACGGTCGCCAAATTATTTTAGATATTGCCGAACCGATTCCTTCAAATGGGATCTTAAATATTGTTTATGGTGCTGAATTAACCCCAGATGCTTTGCGAGGAACGGGGATAAATTCGGCTAGCGTCAGTGCCAATCGTGCCGCAACTAATCGCCGCATTAGTGCCGGCCCTGCTAATTATAAATTGCGGGTTCGCGGTGGGATTATTTCCGATTCGGGAATTATCGTCGGTAGAGTTTTTGTCGATAAGAATTTTGACGGCGAACAACAAAAAGGAGAGCCAGGAGTCCCGAATGCAGTAGTTTTCCTTGAAGATGGTAATCGCATTACTACCGATGAAAATGGCGTTTTTTCCGTTAAAAATGTGCTGCCAGGCTATCACACTGGAACTTTAGATTTAACTAGCATTCCTGGCTATAATTTAGCCCCTAATCTTCGTTTTAAAGAGCGCAACAGTAAATCGAGATTGGTACGTTTAGCCCCGTCGGGAATGGTACGGATGAATTTTGCTGTCAGCCCCACATCTACTACAGAAGAAGAGGCAAATAATAATGAAGAATAGACCGTTAATTAAAGCAAATTATGCTAGTTTTTGCCTCTTAATTATTGTTTCTTTTGCGATCGAAAGTATCTTTTTACCGATCGCAGCTCGGGGAGAAACTAAAACCAAGCAAAATAGCAACAATATCCTGGAAAGTTTACGGCGACACAATGTAGCTCAAGCTGAATTTGAAGCTACAGAAATTGAAGTTAATACTCCCGAAACAACAGAAAAAAATCTAGAAAATACCCTCGAAGAATTTCCCGAAATAATTCAGCCCAATCCAGCAGATTCTGCCCCTCCAGTTGCTCCAGATGTAGAAATTATTGAAATTAAAACTCCGAAGGATAAAGAAGTAAAATTTATTACG
>JASJCW010000320.1 GCA_030065265.1 Prochloraceae cyanobacterium | reverse complement strand
CGATTATCGAGATAAATGCGATCGAGTTGCTGATTGATAAATTTAGCTCGTTTCTTGCGATCACTTAGAGTAGAACTGCTCACTAAGTAATTAGGGCTTAATTGAGTTAGGTTTTGTAATTCAATAGGACTAATTAATAAGTCTTGGGCAAGAGTCATGATTGATATCCTCAAAGAAAAATAAAGAACAAAAGTTTCGGCAAAAATTCTGAAATATGAATTTTATTTAAGAAAAATGAATCTGTAAAACTGAAGAGAAAGATTCAAGGAAAAGCTTGAATAAATAATATCATAAAACAAGAGCGCGAGAATTATTTCAGTAAAAAAATGACCCGAATAGGTGATGGCAAGATGAACTTTTTCCACTAAATTAAATATAGCCAGCGACCCAGGGAAATTAAATCAAAGTGAAAAGTTTAAAGCAAAAAAGAATTAGGCTCGAAAATTGGCTAATCTTGAATTGGAGATTAGTAATTGCTATTCCCCAAATCATTTTTTTAATGTCAAGAGATTGGCAGTTTTGGCGGATAGCAATACCAGCCTGTTTGTCATTTTGTTTATTATGGTTTTGTCTAGAAAAACTGGCTAACTGGGTAGGAATAAATCCGCGAAAAATCAGAGGGTTGGGAATACTAGGTATTGTCACAATCATATTATCTTTATCATTTCAAGAACCAGCTTCAGCTTTTTTATATAAAAGAGCTGAAAAGTTTGTATCTGATTTAATTACAAGCGTATATGATTCAATCAATGGAGGATCTACGACTGATATACAGAGTGCAGTAGCATTATTATTTACTTTCCTGAGAGTGCTAACAGTATTTATGTTTTTGGGTTCTTTGATTCAAGCGCAAAGAATGAAAAATGATACGCAAAGTTCTCGTTTGATGTTAGATATAGCAGCAGGAACTTTTGAATTTGTAGTAGCAGTAGAAGTGATTAGTTTTCTGTTAGTGGGTTAATAAAATCGTCAATCTAAATCGAATGACAAAGAAAGAATTTATCGAGGTAAATCAAATCCTCGGAACAGAAGAAAAACTAGGAATATTTACAGCAGTCCAAATAAGATCCTCCGTCCCATTGATGGCAGTAGCTTTTGTGGTGAGCGAGATGTGCGGATGGGGGATGCCAGGGTTTTTTGTAATCAGCATTTGGCTGGTAATAGTGTGGATCTTCTTAATTGGAGAAAAACCACAGCAATTTACGGATTTATTTCAAGAACCACCAGGAGTAGACTGGTGCAACGGTTATTTGAAATATATCTCGCCATCAGATAAACGATATCAAAAAGTAACTGTTTTACCAGCAGTAAAAGGAGTTTCTCAAGGAGGAGAAGTTTTAAGCTATATGCCCTTTCAAAATTATTTGCACCTGAATTATATTTTTACAATCAGAACGGCAAAAGAGACGATAAGTGGTTATTTACTGAAATTAGGTTCAAAGTATCAAATAGTCTGGGCATTTGATTCAGAAGGGTTTCACAACCTCTTCGATGAAAATGAGGCCCGAATAGGTGCGGCCGGAATAGAAAGAGGAATTAAAGAAATACCCAAAGGAGAAAAATTAAGAATAGTTTGGGCAAAAAGGGGATTGCAAGAGACGCGCTTGTCCCAATTGGATGAATTAATTTCCCAAACAGATTGTAAAGTAATTAGAACCTTGCTCAAAAACGAGAAAAGACAAGTTAAAGAATTAACAGGAGCGGGAATAAGACAACAAATTGATAAAAAGATTTTTTGTACTTATACAACAGCAGAAGATCTAGAAATTACGACAGGAGATCCTTTTGGCAATCTACTGAGAATAATCAAAAAAATGATTTCAGGAGTGATAAACGTAGTAACAGGCAATGAAAAACTATTAACGCAAGGATTTTACAAGAAATTGTTGTTAACCGGATACGAGAGAAGTTACAAACACTGGGCGATGTTATTGAGGCAAAGAATTGGTTGGCAAGTGCGACCGTTGAGTAGTGGTGAATGCATAGAATATATTTACCAAAAGTTTAATGATGCGTCGTTAGAAGCTCCAGAAATAGCCCAAGAGTGGGTTTTGGATCTTGCGGATGGACAAATCGAATTAAGAGAAATAATCGCAGAAACAGACGATATCAAAACGGTGCTGATTCAAGGCCATAATGGTGTAGATAGCACGCCGCAGCATAAAGGCAGTACGGATACAGTCTATTTGCCAGGAAGATATCAACTTGCAGGGATTCTCGCTTTAGAAAAAAAGCCACCCGGATGGCATGGCGTATTAGATCAATTTTGAACGGAATTTTCCGTCAAAAAATTGATGAAGTTGCAACAATTAGATTGGCTAAAAATTGGTCATCAGAATCGGCTTTAAGCCAAAATGCCCTCCAATCCATGCAAACTTTATCTCAAGAAATTGGTGAAAATTTAGAAAAAACCGTCGCAACTAGCCAACTAATTCAAGGCAGCAAAATAACTCAAGAAGTTCTCAAGAAAAAAGCTGTTCAAGATACTTTAGCAGCTCAAAGAGATGCAGTAATTATCCAACAAAATCAAGAAGAAAAAATAGATCGAGCAATTTCTAATGTTTTATCGAGTGAAATTCTCGGAGAATTAGTTAGTACCAATGTAGAAAGACAAAGAGCAGACGCAGCAATTATAACTCATGCTCTTGAAAGTTCGGTCTTATTAAGTTTGCCTGGTTATCGCCCGGAATATCATTCAAATCCATGAAGAAAAGGCTTTTAGGAAAAAACGAAGAATCGTTATTGCGTTCGCGAGAAATGATCGCCTGGGGGCAAATAGGAATGGCGATCGCATTCATGTGTTTAGCATTTTCAAGCTGTTCTAATTCAAGTGCAATCCATAACTTTTCGCGAGAACAGTTAGCAACAATTCAATTGTGCGATGGTAGTGCATTATATGCTAAACAGAGATTCAGTAACGAAAGAGAAGATCTCGTAATCCAAGATTTTACTCAACAGTTTGTTTCTTTATTATGGACTTGGGATGGTAAAAATCCAAGCAAAAAACCAATGTCTAAAAAGGAAGATCGAAAAAATCTAGACCCTGGGATTAAAGCAGAAAATGGGCAAAAAGTGCCGATAAGTGCTTGGGCTGCATCCCTAATGATGAACCCTAAATTAGCCAATAATTTTTTAAATGAGTTATCGAGTCCTCAATCTCTTCATATCCCAAAAGGCTATTTCAATGGTAACTTCAATACTACCGTTAAAGTTCGCTATGTTTCTATTCCAAGGCAACTAATTCCAGGTATTTGGGAAGTCGATGTTGTCTCCGATCGCTTGATTTTTGATAAAAGAAAGAACAGACAGCTTAAACCAATTCCTTTTAATCGAACCCTGAGAATTAAAGCTATAACTATATCCCATTCACCTCTAAAAGAGGATGCTAATCCTCTCGATCGGGCCTTATATGCTATTAACGCTAAAGGATTAGAAGTCGAAACAATTTTAGATTTTAAACCCTAATTAGGACTTTATTACAAAAAAAACTAATATCTCAAGGAGGGAAAGAACTGTGGTGCAAAATGTTCAGGATAGAAAAGTTCAATATCAAGAAGTAGGAGCAGCAGCAGAGATAAAAAATGACGAAAATGCAAAAGAGTCTGCTGATTGTGGGATGAGTGTAGCTGATGAAAATAGCATATCTGGAGAATCAGACCCAAACGAATCAATTCAAATAGAAGACAAATATAGATTAGATTTAAACCGAAAACCAGTTAATACGGTATCGTCTCGACCGATCGAAAAAAAAGGTTCGATCAAAGCGGGTTCATTAATGCTTATCTTTGGAAGTGTAATTTTAGTAGTAATCTGGATGGCTGGAATTTTTGGAAAGTCCAATGAAACCGTAAGTCGTTCGATGCCAAACAATGATTTGCCATCCGATCCGATCGATTATACGAAAGCACCGAAGGTAATCGACTATCAAGCCAAATATGCTCTCAAGGATCAAGAAGTAGAAATAGAAAATTTTGAGAAAGAGAAATCGGATCGAGCATTACCAGTAAATACAGTAGGGCAAATTGAAGCAGAAGAAAAAGTTGAACCACTAGCTGCTCCCATATCCCCTCAACCGTCTCAAACAGATCGAATAGCAGACAAGATAGTTACTCGAGTAGCGCGAAAGCCCAAGCCGATTGCACCGATTAAAATTTATGCTCATGCTACGGGGATGGGAGGGTACGGACAAATTTCTTCGACTAAAAGCAAATCGGAGCTGTCAGGGGAGTCGCCTCAAGATCGAGAAATAGCAAATCTCAAAGCAAAATTGGCCGAATTTAACGAAGAACTAAGCAAAGAAACCAAAAATTATCAAGAAATAGCACCGATCGGATTTAAAACAACAGGAATATTAGTCGATCGCATTGAAGGTTTAGATTTACAAACTTTGATGCGAAGAAAATTTATCGTAAAAATAAAAGAGCATTTGACCTCACCATCGGGTAAAATTATCCTTGAAGCAGGAACTCGCTTAGTTGCGATCGTAACTGATATTGATGGCTACGGATATTTAGAACTGACACCGACTCAAATTCAGAAAATATCCCAAAGTACCGTCAGTCAAATAAGACCTCTAACAAAAAATCATATTCTAATTAATGCTAAAAATGGTGGGTTATTAAAAGCTAAAATAAACCGACCATCAACTTTACCCCAAGATGTATTATCTGCTGTATTTAGTGGCGCAAGTGTTGCTGCTGAATTATTTAATCGTCCTGAATCGCGCTCGTATTCGACATACAAGGATGGAAAGAGCGAAACAATTAATAATGGTCAAAGCAATATAAGTGTCGCAGCAGCAGGTGGATTTGGTAAATCGATGTCCGAAAAAATGGAAAGACGGGCCGAACTCGAAAAGAAACGAATCAGTAATTTAGGCATATCCTTTTCTTTAAAAGCTGGAACTGAAGTCGAAATTTATGTAAATGAAGATTTTGCTTTTTAATAGGGTGTTGGGTGTCGGGTATTGGGTGTTGTTGTTATTGATAACTCAGAATAAGATTAGCCGCTTTAATAAAAATCTTATTTAAGAATTAAAAACAAAAATTGAAACCTACACCCTACACCCTACCCCCAATACCCATGATAGATAAATTAAAATTTTTAGCAGGTAACTTGACGTTGTTTGGATTATCTGGGATGATGGTTTTACCAATTAATGCAAACATTTTAAAAGAAGATTCAACGGATAAAAATCAATCGATATACAAGGGAGCGATCTTAAAATCTCAAAGGTTAGAAATACCTTATCCTCCCAAAGTCAAAGGCATTGGTACATTACCACCACCACCAATAACTTCAGATATCGAAATACAATCAGAACAATTTAGGGCTAAAAGAACTGGAAACAATAGAAGACAAGTAAGCCCATTAAATCTCTATCGTTCTGCCACAAAAATGGGAGTATTTGGTGATAGTAAAGAATCCCAACTTGAAGGTGTTGCGGTTCAAACTAAAATAACGAAAATTTATCAATTGAAAGTGCCACCACCACAAAGCAATTAATTTCGTTTCTATTTAAGGTTAGTAAAGATGAGGGGTCAGGGGTCAGAGGTCAGAGGTCAGTTAATATTAAATCAATTTTCAACGGCAAAATTGATGATAACTAACTTGTAGTTTAAAGGACATAACCTAAAAGTTAGAAAATAAATTAATGATTAAAACCCCTGACCCCTGACGGATTACCTCTGACCGCCCATTTGTAATAAATAAAAAGTAAATGAGTATAATTGAGGAAAAGTAATGCAGATTTTATCTTGGAAAAATTTAATAAAA
>JASJCW010000029.1 GCA_030065265.1 Prochloraceae cyanobacterium | reverse complement strand
TCGTATCAAATGGCAATTGAAAGGGGATGTTATGCATGGTTTCAGCCCTGATGATAACTTATTCCGGGGGGTTTTCAAAAGTGCTTACCCTGACGAGGAGTTGGTTTATCCGGTTGAGGGTGAAATTATTCACCAATGGGGCAAAATTAATCAAAAAATCTCCTGGTTCAGGGATGAAGGTTTAGAGACTGGACTTGAGGGGATTGTTTTCAAGATGCCGCTCTATCAAGAGAATATAAGCGAGTCTCAAGAGTTATTAACGAGTAAACAACTAGATCGCTACAAGGAACTTTTTGAGCGTTATTTATTTAGGAATAACTATCACTTTAACATCAATCACTTGGATGATTTTATCTGGGATGTTGCTCGCTCTGATAACTTAAGTCCTGAAGAAACCGAACAACTTTGGGAACATTTTGAAACTCTTTACAAGTAGTTTTTGAGCAAAGATATTGAGCATTTATTTTATGCTCGATATCTTCTCTCCCTAAATATGTTAATGGAATTATCCCCAAACATACCACTGATTGACTTGGATTTAGATTTTCGGATTATCGTCAATTTAGGTGTGGAATGTAACGAGTATTTAGAGATAGAAATCAAGCAAGTAAATGGTATCAAATTTTTAAAAGTTAGAGATGAAGATAACCGTTTAATCGCTAGTTCTTTAAAAATGGAAACCCTCACAATTGATGCCAATCCCGATCTAATTTACCTCGAAAATAACGACCTAGCTCAACTATTAATTGAGAGAGAAATTTTAGCTTTAGTTAAAAGATTTGATGTGGGAATTGAATGTCAATTGATAATTCTCAGTGATTTTGATGAATTGGCTGAAATTTAAAAATCTAATTGCAAATTACCCATCGAATATATCTCTTGAAAATGTGATGCTTTCCTGTTAATCAGCCAATAAAAAGAAGAAAAAAATGAACATTACCGCCAAAGATTTAGAATCATTTACTGGTACTGAAAGCTATTATTTTTTACCTAGCTTTCCTAACTATAATTACACTGATGGCATTCGCTACTTAGCAATGGAAGCTCAAGCTTATTGGTTAATTACAGACATTTTTAGTTGGCAACAAAGCAAGTCTATCAAGAACGATTCCGACCTGCAATACTTTCAAATGTGGATACTAACAGTTAATCAAGATAGGAGTGCTAGTTTAACTTGTTACCGGGATACTGATCAACCAGTTATCACTCAAAAAATCCCATTCACTGATTTTCCACTCGCTCAAGTAAAGCTTTATTTGAAGCAGAACGTTTTACTTTTACCAAGCGAAAACTAATCCTCAAATGCGACACTAATTCTAACGAGGGCGAGGATAATTGAAAAATTAAGAGGCTATTCTTAAGCTGATAGCCTCAGCGCAAAAAAACTAAAAAAGCTTAATCAATAACAATTAGAAACTCAGACAACAGGAGTATAGCTGAAAATGGCAGCAGAAAACAACAGCAGCAATCGTTTAGACAGAATTGAAAGTATTTTAGAAAGAGTCGCACTTAAACAAGAAGCTGGAGAGAGAGAAACTCAAGCAATTCGCTCTTTAGTTGAATCGAACAGCCGTGCGATTGAAGCAACTCGAGAACTAACTGAATCGAACAGTCGTGCGATTGAAACAACTCAGAAATTAACTGAATCGAACAGCCGTGCGATCGAAGCAATGATAGATCAAAGGGTTACAGATCGCTTAAGAATCCAGCGACTAGAAGAATTGAGTGCAAGCGTTGCTAAAGTTCAAGAAGGTTTGAGCCGAATGTTGGCATCCCTAGATGATGATAGACCAACCATCTTGAGAAAGCTTAATTCAATTGAAAACAAAATAGATCGAATCATCGAAGATCGATAATCGATAAGAGGAAAAGCTCACAATGATTTTAGAATTTGCCAGCGAGGGAGAAGCTAACGAAGTTGGTTTAATGCTTTATGGGAGTCTTCGAGAAAAGAACCAATTAAAACTCATCAATCCAGATATTGCGGCTCTTAAACAAGCGATTGCTTTAAACGACGCTAAAGTGATTTATTGTTCGGTTGAATATCCTCTTTTTGAATTTTATCGCTATCAACGAGAATGTTTGAAAGAAGACAGGCCTCGAATTCACGTAAGCTGTAAGACTGCGGCTAATAACGGTAAAGTTCATGGGATGTGGATCGATGCAGCTCGCAAACCAACTGAAATTCTAGAAGATATCAACTGGCTGTTATCATGGAGTCCTCTCAAACAGAAAGCACCTTGCCAAGAGTGGGAAGTTGATTTTGGTAGTGGCTTTTTCGCTACCAAAGTTGAAGAAATTAAAGATCTCGATCGCATATCCAAATTAGCATTAGCTTTAGCTCAATACGGAAAACCGTTTGATAGATTTTATGGTTATTTTGGATATTGGGAATTTGATAATATCGATCCCGCAATCGCACATTTTCAAAAATCTTATCGAGGTTCTTACCTCAGAAACGAAGATTGTCCAGGATATGCGCTCACTATAGATTCCAATTCAGAAAATCCCGATCTAGATCGCAACTACATTTACCTGAGATCCTGCGAGGAAATTTATGTTTTTGTTGAGTAGGAAGATTCGGCTAGCTCTCGATTGTATAGATTATCTTAAGTATAGATTATCTTAAATTTAATCCGCGATCGCGATCGAGACAGTCCCATCAAATCAGAAAAAATAAGCTCGCAGTTAAGCTAGAAAAGATTGAAGAAACTGTAAACAAAAAATTTGACACAATCGTTAAACACATCACTGGCTTGAATTAAATAATTAATAATTAATTAAGTTAATTACACATCACCCCAAATGTGGGGGGACTGCCCCCCACAAAAAAAACTTATCAAAATTATGAGGTTAAAAATGAGTAAACAAATTAGAATTGTCATGTTATCCAATGCCGGAGGGTGCGGAAAAAGTACAATCGCAGTTAATTTAGCATACAAATTGGCACAACATAAATATCGAGTAACACTAATGGATCTAGATCCGCAGGGTTCGTTAAGTTTGTTCTGTGGCAGTCAAAGACCAGAAAAAATTGAAGAAACAATCTCAGGCGTATTGATGCGCTCAATTGGTAAACCTTGGCATTTAGATCCGGTTTGGAGCGAAGCTACCCAAGGTAAAGTGAATTTAGTCCAAAGCAGCTCCCTCGAAGATATGCTAGCTACAATCAGCGATTTAGAAAAAAGCGATCGCGGTGTCTACACGCTAGCAGATGCCTTAGAGGACAATCCTTTAGACCAGGAAGTAATTATTTTTGATTGCCCAACCACTTTAGATATTTTAAGCCGATGCGCTCTAGCAGCTTCGACTCACATTTTAATTCCGGTACAACTCGAATACAAATCGATGGACGGAGCAACTAACTTAATCGCCTGGTTGTTCGATGCTTTCCACAAATTAAGATTGCGGCCCGCTCCTGAATTTTTAGGGATAGTTCCAAACCAATTCGATAAACAAATCGGGGTACACCGCCAATTTAAAGAGGCAATCGCCGGAGCATTTGCAGATGAAAATATTAAAGATTATCCAGCGATACGTAAATCTAACGAGTTTAAAAATGCAACAGCAAGCGGTTTACCGTTAGGCCTTTATCGCCCAGCTCACAAAGCTAATACTGATTTCAATCCGATAGTAAAAGATATCCTCAAGGTACTTAAAAATGGCTAAGAAAGATCCCAAGGCTTTTTTAGCCGGAAAAAAGAAAGCGATTACCAACTTACAGCAGACCCATGAGCTAAAGACAACAGCCCTCGATTTTCAAGAAGCAGTTGAAGAGTTAAATGAGAACTCTAATGATACGAACCAAGGATTAGGGCAAAAAGCAGATCGATTAATTGAGATTCTCCAAAAAATCAAAACTAACAGCGATCTCGGCAATACCCTTGCTGCTAATGAAACCATCGCCCAATTAATCGAATCATTTTCGCCCCAAGGCGTTATTGAAGTCTCAGTTAAAAATATTAGTCCCAGCTCCCAACCGCGAGTCACCTTCGATCGCGAACTGCTTGAAAAATTAGCTCGTAGTATCGAAACTCACGGGCAATTAGTGCCAATTATTTTAATTCCCCTACCCGATGGTAAATATCAAATTTTTGACGGGGAAAGAAGGTGGCGCAGCATAGGGGAGATCCTCAAGCGATCTGTAATTAAGGCGATCGCACTGAGCGTACAACCTGCCAATCTTTATCGACATATTTTAATTACCAACATTCATCGCGAGGATTTAAATGCACTAGATAAAGCAGAAGCTATTATTGCCGAAATCAATCAAGTCAATCCCAATCTCGATGCAGATACGATCGGATCTCGATTAAGAGCTTTGCTCCGCCGTCACGAACGGGCTAAAACTTTGAACCTAATTTCAGCTTTAACTAAATTATCTCAGCAAGAACAACAACTTGCGCTAAATCGCATTGAGTTTAAAGATCGAGTTGAAAGAACGATTCTTGAGGTAATTGTTTCATTACAATTAAATCCCAGTAATATTGTCCGTGCTGTTTTTCCCGCCCTTAATTTAAACGAACAACTTAAATCTGACGTGCGACAGCGCGGTTTAGCCGTCTCCCAAGCTCTAGCTCTCAATAAATTTAGTCCCGAACAATTGACTTTATTAGATCGCCAGTCTGCAATAGATGCGATTTCTTTTGTCAAAGAAAAAGTCATATGCGATCGGCTCTCATTAAATAATACAAAAGCGTTAATCAAAGAAACGATCGCCCTTTATTCGGATACTCAGGAGAATCAATATCAGCCAATTGAAAAATGGTTGGGTAGTTTCGAGGGATTACCTCTCGATCGTTTAAAAGAATCTGAGCTTAAAAGCTTACAAAAATCTTTGAGAGCTAAATTGAAGCAAGTTATTGAAATTGCTAAGAATCTCGAATCCGAGTAAAGTGAGCGTTAAACCAAATAACTTCGATCTTTAACTTATGACCTCTGGCCTAAACCGATTTACTCTTAACACCTGAGACCAATGAAGATATGAACACTGCTGCATCAGCTCAAGGTATCACTTGCCAACTCGAAATAACTCTGACAAAATCTCAAGCAGAAGCAATCTCGTTAATGATGAATTTTGTTCAAGGTGAGGGCAAATATTTTCGTTTAACTGGTTATGCGGGAACGGGTAAAAGCTTTTTAGTTTGCCATTTGATGAAGTGGTTGCAAGATCAAAGAATTAATTTTGTCGCCGGATCGCCGACTAATAAAGCAGTTAAAAATCTCAAAAACCTAGCGCGAGATTTTGGTCTAGATATCAAAGGAAAAACCATCGCTCAATTACTCGGACAACAACCCGAGTTAAACGAAGAAACTGGTAAAGAAATTTTTGTCAGTGGCAAATTACAATCATCGATTGCTGATTACGATTTAGTTATACTCGATGAATTTTCGATGATTAACAAGAAAAACTTTGCAGAAATTGTTGCCGAAGTCGAATCTAGCGAAACTAAAATTATTTTTGTCGGCGATAAGGCTCAACTACCGCCGGTTAAAGAAAAAGAACCAATCGTCTCAACTAGTCCCTTAATTGAAGATGGATACAGTTTAACCGAGGTGGTTCGATATGAAGGAGAAATTGCGGTTGTAGCTGAAGCGATTAGATTAAATCCCAAATCCAATCGAGCCAGGTTTTCTTTTCAAACTACTAGAGATCGATCGATTATCGCTTTAAGTCGAGATGAATGGCTAGATGCGGCAGCCGATTATTTTGAAATGAAGCAGGCACGCAACAATCCCGATTTTGTCCGATTCTTAGTTTACCGTAACCAAACCGCCGCCAGTTTAAATCAATATATCCGAACTCAATTATGGGGTGAATCTCCAGAGGCTTACTCGATTGGCGATCTTTTAATTGCCAAAGCTCCGGTTTTTCGTCCCATCCCTGGTGGCAAAGGTAAAAATAAATGGGCGATTGCAATGAATAATTCTGAAGAATGCCAAGTTATTGAAACAGCCGAATTGCGAGCATGGAAAACCTGGCAATATTGGCACGTCCCGGTAATTACCGACTCTGGTTCTCAACTTAAGTTATCAATTCTAACTCCAACCTCATCAGTAGAGCGCGAACGCCAACTTCGAGAATTTGCTAAAGGCAAACGCTGGCGCGATTACATGAATTTAAGTAAACGATTTGATAACATTTCATTTGCCTATGCTTTAACAACTCACAAAGCTCAAGGCAGTTCAATCGAATATACTTTTATCGATTACAACGATCTTTATCGCTGTCACGACCGCTCCCAAATCCTCTATACCGCTCTAACTAGGGCTAAACAACGCGCTTTTATATCCTTAAATTAGCCAGATCCCAATACTTTTGATTGTCTTCAAAACCGATTGCTATTGGCATGACAAAGAATTAGTGAGAACTAAATTTCTTTAATCTCGATTCCAATCGAGAGACAGGAGTCTGGTTAGGAGATTCAGAAGCAGAGACATTTGTTTTAAGTACAGTTTGCGGTAGTGATTCCTCTTGAGGTTGAACCAGAGAAGATCTCTGCTTTAGATCCGAGGTTCGATCGATAGCATCGCCAGAATGATTAATCATCGAACCATTCGGTTGTGGGATAGTATTCGAGTCAATTATTTGACTATGAGTGCTGAGATTATGAGGTTGAGGCAAATTAGCATATTCACGAATAGAGCGGGCCCAATCTTCAAGAGCATTAGCAGAACGAATGGCGATCGCTTCCCAACCGGGAGTATCTTTAGGAATAGCAAAAGGAGAGAATCGAGCGGACAGAGTTTGACCGGCGACTACATTCGCGGATTCGACTTGATTGAGATATTCGAGAGTTAAACCAAGATCGCTATGAGACAAAACGCTATTGATAGTTAATTGTCTTTCTTTACGCTTTGAGCGTGCGCGTCGATTACTCGTCATCGAGAACCTCCCTTGGTTGATAGCCAGTAAGAACCATAAGATATTTAGTTACGTCAGCGTAGCGAACGTGATAGTTTTTCGATAAGAATAAACTCGATCTGCTCGAGGTTCTTTCGTTAATACCTAAAATTTGAATGACTTCAAGAGCATGAACGCCCCAAAATTTCTGGGTACAGTCGGCAAAATAGTCATTTATTTGCGGTTTAAGTAACTGATTAGTACCACCTGCAAAAATTATTGTATCAATCTCCTCGGGAGACGGGGCAGTTTCGACTAACCAATCGCGATAATCAAACCAATATTGTTCGAGGGATTCTTGATAAGCACTTTCAAGTCGCTGTGCTTCGATCTCGATATTTTTAGCTTGACGCAATCGGGCTAATTTATGCCAATCGATTGTCGGAGAGTCGTTTAACTCAATATAACGCTCGACATCCAATTTACGATTGTCTTTTGGCATTGATAAAACAGCTTGTAAATCTGTTGCCTTCCAGCCGGGGATTTTTTCGCTCATCATGCGATCGAGATTGAAGAAGCCTAAATCTTTACTATCACTATGAATCCGACTCAAACTACCTCGTACCGAAGTTGTTAGAGTAGAATGCTTTTCGCCACTCATGGAATAAACCCAAACTTGCTGGCTCATTTGGGGATATTTTTCGAGATCGTCTAAAATTAAGCCGTTAGTTTCAGCCGCAATACAAATCGCTCCTTTAGCAACAGTAATTTTAAATTTGCGATCGCGCCAATAAAAACCAACTTTTAACAGCTTAAGTAAATTAGCTCTTAATTCATCGGTGGCGGGCATTTCTTCAGGAGGAAGCAAAACACCCAGCACGGATAACTTAGCTTGAGATGGAGCTAAATTTTCTCGTTCGAGAACAATGGCGATCGCACTCAATATTTTTGGGGCAGCCATTTCCCACTTTAAGGTTTTCTTGGCGGCAAAACCTTTATATTCGATCGCTAAATTTCCCACCAAGTGACATTCGCCATCAAGATCGTATCGAATCCAAGCGGTATCTTCAGATAAACCATAAGCGCGATCGATCGGTAAATGTTGAGCCGAGTGAGCCGGAAGTTTTTTATATTCTGGGGTTATCTCAACATAATCAATTAAAACATCATCAATCAAATAAACTACCTTGATCGCCGAAGTGCCTAAATCGACACAGATTGAAACAAGCTTTTTTAAAGCTCGCTGAGCTTTACTGGAAATATTTTCTGTTTTTGCTATTGTCGCCATAATAGTACTTTAAGCTGAGAGGGATAACGATCTCGATATTTGATGCTTGTCAATTTGTTAGAAAGCAAAGAGTTTAACTTTTGACCAAGCGATCGCGCTCGAGATCGGGTTAATCCGAGATCTTTATAGTTCTTGATACAAGTCAAGAGAATATCAACAGAGATAATTGCTACTGAATTTATCTTTTAGCGATTGTTTATTGCATCGATCTTTTCTCTCCTCGATCGTACACGAGACTAACTCAAAATTTCTCTGATATTTGCAATCTTTTTAAAATTGAGATTTTTAAGTATTTATACTTACACTTTTACTGCGAAAAATTTGGAAAAATTAGGAACATTTACGAACATTTTGGAATTATTTGGAATATCAAGTATATATTTGGGACAATTTTAATGAAATAATTTTCAATCCAGTTAAGTACAATTATTTTCCGTCCCTAAAAGTTCTTTTTTTTCCTTAAATATCCCAAGTTTTTCGATTTTAGTTGGAGATTTTTTTGATTTTACTTGTTTTTAAGACTCCAAATCTAATATATATTATTATTTATCGACAGTGATTTAGCTTTTTAAGAGAAAACAGTGACTTTCCGCCCTACCGGGCTAGTTTGGCTTCGTTCTTCCTGCGGTCGCCCTCGCCGCACCCAACACCTGTTTTTTAAGGTTTTAACTTAATAAATATCTGCTATAATTCCGATTATACTTAGATTTAAGTCTCTACAACTAATTATCAACAAATATTAAGCAGAATCCAACCGCCAACCAACTGAAATCAGCAAAAAAACAATCGATCTTAGCTACGAAAAATAGAAAAAACTTTTCGCATTTGAGGAAAAGAACTATTTAAATTGAAATGCTGACACTGAAAGTAGTAACGCCAGAGCAAGCAGAAAATTACTACGATCGCGAGAATTATTATCTCGGGGACGAACAGTTCGAGAACTCAAACTGGTTGGGGAAAGGAGCAAAAGAATTAGGATTAAAAGGGGCGATTTCTAAAGAGGACTATAAAAATCTTTGTCACGGCAAACTACCCAATGGCAAAGTATTTAGAAAGAAAAATAGTTCGAGAGGTAAAGAGCGAGCAGGAGTAGATTTAACTTTTAGCGCGCCGAAATCAGTTTCACTGTTGGCTTTGGTTAAAGGAGATCGAGAAGTTATTGCCGCTCATCGAGCCGCAGTAGAGAAAACGATCGCGATCGCACAACAAAGATATCCAGCAACCAGACTCACCATCGGTAAGAATAGAGAAAAAGTTAATACAGAGAATTTAGTAGTAGCGACCTACCATCACGATACTTCGAGGGAATTAGATCCTCACCTTCACACTCACTGCGTCGTGATGAATATGACTCAACTACCATCGGGGAAATGGCAAAGTTTATGTAACGATAACTTCTTTAGCAACCGAAGATTACTCGATCGCATTTATCAAAACGCTTTAGCGATCGAATTACAAAAGCTCGGTTATCAAGTAGAGCAGCAACCCCACGAAGGTTTTGAGGTCAAAGGTTTTAAACCCGAACAAATAGAATACTTCAGCAAACGCAGACAACAAATTATTTCTCACCTCGAAGACATTAAAAGCTCGAGCTGGAGTGAAAGAGAAAAGGCTTGGGCTGCTACTCGCGATAAAAAAGGTTCGCCAATTCCGCGTCTGGAATTAATGGCGTATTGGCAAAGTGAAGCCAGCAGTATCGGCTTAGAATTCCCGAAGCAGTGCGCTCAAAATATCGTCGATCGCGATCGTGCCCTTGAAAAGAAAAAGGACTTAGAAGAATTAGTAACTAAATCGATCGCCCATGCCAGTGAGAGATCGGTAACGTTCAGCCGCAAAAAATTAGAAGAATTTATTTTCTGTGCCAGTTTTAAGTACACGATCGAAGAAATTAGTGCCGCGATAAATAACAACCCGGAATTACTGATTTTAGATCGCAATCGATATACAACTCAATCGGCAATTAGTCGAGAATTAGCGACGATATCCAAAATGAAACAGGGAATCGATCGATTCTCGCCAATAACCACTCACAGTAAAATTGAAGCTTACCTTGAAAATAAGAGTTTAACTGAAGGTCAAAAACAAGCAATTATCTTAGCAGCTACCAATAAAGATCGAATTATTGCCTGGCAGGGAGACGCAGGAGTTGGTAAAACCTATGCCCTCAGACAGTTTAAAGAAACTTTGTCGGCATTTATTGGGGTAGCAGATCGCAATGGTTATAAAATTGTCGGTTTTGCTCCTTCTGCCAATGCTGCTAAAGTCCTGGGCGACGAATTAGAAATAGACGGACAAACAGTAGCGAGCAAACTAGTTAGTAGCCCACCTCAAACAATTGAAAGCAATCAAATTTGGGTAGTTGATGAAGCGGGACAAATGAGTGCAACTGCTGCTTTAGAATTACTCAATCGAGCTGAAGTTGAGAACGCTAGAGTAATTTTAGTGGGTGATACGAAACAATTATCGGCAGTCGAGGCGGGCAATCCTTTTAAATCCTTACAAAATCACGGTTTAAAAACGGCTCATTTAACCGAATCCCTGCGCCAAAAAGTCCCGGATCTACAAAGAAGTGTAGAGCTAGCAGCTCGAGGTGAAATAAACAGTTCGATCGCCAACCTTAATTCCAACGGCAGAATAAAATTAGAACAATACGATAATTTATGCGATCGCCTTGTCTTCGATTATTTATCGCTCCCGATCTCCCAAAGAGATCGATCTTTAGTCCTGGCGGGAACTAACAAAAATAGAGAAGCTATTACTCAAGGCATTAGAGGCAAGTTAAAAGAGTCTGGAGAATTAGCTTGTAGTAAAACGATCGCTCAATTAGTTCCCAAAGACCTAACTAAAATCCAATCGCAATACTCTCATAACTTAGAAATCGGCGAATTTGTAATGCCCGTTAGGGGGTCAATCAAAAGGAATTTAGAACGAGGTGAACTATACCAAGTCATTGACAAACGAGCAGATGGAATCGAACTTTTATCCAAGAGTGGAGAAACGATCGCCACAGATCTTAATTTCCAAAAAATTGTTTATAAATCTCGTCAAATTGAAGTAGCCGAAGGGGAAAGACTTAAATGGAAGAAAAACGATCGGCGAACGGGTCGCAGAAATGGACAAGAATTTACGATCGCCCAAATTGAAGGGGAATCGGCCATAATTCAATATACTGATGGCGAAACTGAGACGATCAACCTCTCGCTACCGCAATACCTTGATTATAATTGGGTATCGACAACTTACAGCTCGCAAGGGAAAACAGCCGAGCGAGTCATGATGTTAGCCGATTCAATAGATCGCGAAAGCTTTTATGTCGGAATATCTCGAGCTAAATACGCAATATCTGTTTATACCCACGACCTCGAATATCTCAAACAAACAGCTAATCGATCGCGCACTCAAGAAACTGCGATCGAGGCTTTAAAACAATCGCGACAAAAATCTCGAAATACTCCTGGTGTCCCAGCTACTATTACCAAAGAAAAGAAAACAACTAATGGGCAACAAAAACCGCAAACTAAAAGGATCTCGATCGTCGATCGAGAGGAAACAAAAGATCTCGATCGCATATTAGTTACCAAAACGAAAGCCAAACCCCAGATCGAAATTCAGATCGAAACTACTAGCAATCTGCCAAGTCCGGTACTATTATCTAAAATCCAAAAATTAGCTACTCAAAAAATAGATCTGCTCAATGGCGAAATCGAAAAACTAAATCGAGAAGATCGAGACATGGGAGTAGTCAAACAGTTAGATCGATTCGATAATTATTTAGCAGCTTGGAATGCGATCGAAGAACTTAAGATAGAACCCGGCAATCTCGTTTATAAGAAAAGTCGCTCGGATAAGGTCAGTGGGCAAATTAAAGATTTTATAATTAACGGATATTATGTTGGAGCTTGGGTAGACTGGGGCAACGGTTTACCAATGCCGGAAGATTTATCTCTATTAAATCTAGAAAAAACTAATGAACCAATACTCACCAAACCAAAACGAGATCGAAGAAGATCTACCACCATCTCCCGAAGAGATCTTAAATTACCATCTCACCAAAGCAGTACAAGCAGCGATAACTCCATTAGTAGAGAAGATAGCAATTCTAGAGGCTCGAGTAGAACGACAAGATCGGGAGTTAGAAATGATGTCAACTGCTTTAAGGGAAGTGGGCAAGAGCATCGAACATCAAGCAGTCAGTATCAACAATCAAGCACTGAGCATCGACAAACATACGGACTCAAACAAATCGTTCAGCGCGAGTTTAGGCAAGCTCAGCGAAAGCATAAATCTACAAGCAGAAGCTATGAAGCTCCACTTATTAGAACTAGAGAAGCTAGGTCAGACTTTGCGGGGCGAGTCCAAAAATTAAGAGCTATTCCCATAGAAACTTTGGTCTCACAACTAGGTTTAGTTCAAGACGGGAGCGATCGCCAGAAGTGGAAAATCAAAATCGGACAAAGTACAGCCGGAGCAATTACGATCGATACAAACAACCAACTCTTTTACGATCATCTTAATTTAAAAGGTGGTAAAGGAGCGATTGACCTAGTAATGCACGTTAGGGGCTGCGATTTTCAAGAGGCTTTAGACTGGCTCGATGGTGGTTATTACAGTCAATACTTAGATTATTCTCACTTATCTCCAGCTCCCTTGTCTAAATCCCAGGAATTAAAGGCGCAAAAATGTCACATTAGAGATCTAAGTTCCTGGAAAGCGGCGAGAAATTATTTAGTCAACAAACGTCAGCTACCAGTACAGTTAGTCGATCGACTTAAAAATCGCGGTTTAATTGATGCCGATATCAAAAAGAATGTCATGTTCTTCCGTCATGAGATTAAAGATGATTTTGCTTATGGAGACGCGATCGGAGTTTCTTTAAGAAGCAGCACCGGATCTTTTAAAGGACTCAGTGCTGGAACTAAAAAAGATCGTTGTCAATTTTGGTTTCAAAATATTAAAGGCTTACCGCAAAGGATTGTTGTCACCGAAGCTGCCATCGACGCTTTATCCTTTGCTGCAATAGAAGAAGATCGTACAAAAGAATGTACCGTTTACCTATCTAAAGATGGTAGCGGCCCGATTCCGACCGCACAATTTGAAGCAGTACAAAACCGAGGTGGCGAGATTGTCGTTGCCACAGATAACGATCGCGCCGGAGAATTATTAGCCTGGAAAATAGCCGAAGCGATTCCCAATATCACTAGAGTTAAGCCCAATCGTCAGCATAAAGACTGGAACGATCAGTTGCGATCGATCGCGGCAGATCCATTAGTCGAACTTAAAAACTGGAAAATATACGCAACAGCGATTGGTAAATCACCCGAACTTATAGATCGCATCGAATCGATTCTTGAAAACTACCAGAGTAACGAACAATTAGAAGTGCGCGATCGCAATGCCTTCATTGAAGATCTTATTGAATATCAATCTACTCAAGATCGTCTCTGGGAATGGCTCGAACTTATCAATAAAGATCCCGAGCGATCGATCGATCTCAAACAAAATATTATTAAAGCCGCAATTGATTTTAACTCTCCTCGTCCCACTGAAATCCCACCCGAAATAAAATCGGCAATGGCAAGAGATCTTGATGCAAACCAATCTTTGGACAGTCAATCAAAAGAGAGTCAATATTTAAAAACCTTAACTGTTGTTTGTGCTGGTAAAAATCTTGATTCTCAGACCACAGATATTGCGATCGCCATGCGCTTAATGCGAAATTACCAAGCAACAGAAATCAAAAAAATCCTGGAATTTAGCCCCGCCTTAAAAGAATTAAAGGGTAATCTTAATAATACTGATTATCTAACAGCTAAGTCTCAATATATTGAAGATATATATCACTCGGCTACTGAGCTTCGTGAGCGAGTTGTCTTAACTAATAAACAAGCTCTTTTAAACCTCTTAGATTCTCAGGGTGAATGGACTAACGATGGAGCATTAGTTTACTCCGATCCCCACTGGACTGTTTCTGCTCTTGATGATACAGTTACAATTGTTAGAAATTCCACATCAACCGAAGTCTTTAAAGTTAATAAAGATCGAGTAATTACTTACCAAGTCAATGAATTAGAAAAATCTTTTCTCAAAGAATTGAGACAAAAAGTTACAGAAAAAGAACGGCAAATATTCCAAAATAAAAGAAGAAGTTTTGAACGAGAAAGATAAAATAAAACTCTATTGTTCTAACTCTTAGTTTAATTTAAAACTAACAATTTTGAGCGAGAAACTAGTGACATGACTGGCTTATTTAAACTTCTTTTTGAAGCTGATGACAATGAAAATAATTTAATAATCTCTCAAAAAAATCTCAATCGAACAGTGGGAATAGACACCAAAAATATTCCTAGTTTATCTGTAGCAAAAGATCGCTTAAAAATAAAGTCTTTTATCAAAAAAAGACTCAAACAGATCCGAGCTGAAAACAATTGGCTTTTGGGAATAATAAGCGGCTTCGTTTTAGCGGGATCTTATTTTTCAATAATGATAATCGATCGGCTACTAACTGAAGCAACAATTTATACTTACAGCCGAGCTATTATTACCAGTGCCGGGATTGCAGGCGGATTTTTCATAATATGTAATATAATTTTGGCATTGGTAGTGCGAGCGACCATCTTAAAAAATAGTAAAAATCCTAAACTTACTACTTTAAGAGGGCTAATTGATGATATTAACTCCTATAACCAAGCTGCAAAAACTTTTACAGATCAGATTAAAATAGCTAAGATTTCCGGGCAAAACAGCTCGTATCTTGCTTTAAAGAAAAAAGCTTTAGTTTTAGAAAAGGTCAAAACTAAATTATTAAAAGCTCTTAAAACTGAGAGAATTATTCGAGAAAATCCTAATTTTGACCCGGAAATAGTAGCTGGTAATATGGTAACCCATAATGCCAATGAATTAAACAAAAATGCTAGCTCTAATAATACAGAACTAGCAAACCAGATCGAAATTGGATTGAAACTTTCCCAAGAATTAAATCACCTAACCAAGTAGCTTGACTACAAAATTTATTTATTTTCGGATAAAGTAATTTTTCTAAACTGAAGTTTAAAATCGTCATGGCTTGCTTGAGTTTCTATCTCTCCATTGACCTCAATAGCGACGATTTTATTTAAAACAGTAGGAATTCTTTCAAATATAATTTCTCCTCGGATCGGAACATCTTTAATCAAAGTTTTACTAACTCTATGGGTACTAACACTTGCTCCTAGTTTTGTTTTACTAACAATATACTCTAACCCCCGATCGTCTATTAATCTAGTTGGAGAATCATGATGTCCGCTTTCTATATTCAATTCAGCACCTTTCGAGAGACTTGTTGCTAAATAAGGACAAGTAATAGTTTTAAATTCAGAGCTAACAGCTTTTGAAGTACAACTTAAGAGTTTAAAATTTAGATCGCTAATTTCTATTGTTTCAGTTATTTGTTCTTTTGTCTTATTCCAAGATATTGAAGGAAGCAAACCCACTTCGCTTCTGGGGACTTCTCCCCCTTTTTGACTCCAAATTAGATCCCAATTTTTCCAGACTAAAGTAATCGCTCCTACACTCAATAGAGTTAAACCAGCACCGGAAAATAACGCGAAACCTTTCAGCGTCTTAGACATAATTTATTTCTCGATTTATTTCGATTATCTTTAAGACTCAATTGTCATAATTTTACCATTTTGAATCCATAAATATTAATAAATATTATGACAAATTAGACTCAAATTAAGCTAATTATTTTTTCAAATTTTGACGAATTATTTCTCGATTATCGATCGCTTTTGTAAATTCAGGGTCTATTTTTGCGGCGCGATCGAAATCATTAAAAGCACCTTCTGTATTTTGTAACTTGGCATAAGCTAAGCCACGATTGAAATACAAATGAGCATCTTCAGGATTTATTTGTATGGCACGATTATAATTAATAATTGCCTCTGAATATTCTTTAAAATAATAATATGAATTTCCTTTTTTTAACAAATTACTTGCTAAAAAATAGTTCATCGAACCCACGTTAAATGGATTTAAGTTCGTCTTCATTATATATTCAACTTTGTCGAGAGTGCGATCGTAATAACTTATAGCTTCAAGATACTTTTGATTTTCATTCAACATCTTCCATCGAACTTCTTCCTTCTTTTAATCTCAGCTCTTGAAAATTTTCGATTTTTATCTTATTAGAATAAACCTTTATCGTTCTGGAGAAGAAACATAAGGAAAAATCCCATAAGGGGAAATCACAAATACGTTAGTTTCTGAAGGGATTTCTATTCCCAAGCGAGCGTAGGCTTTTAACTTTTCTGTAGTTATATAATGCTCCCAACTAGGATCGCCAAAATGACTTAAATGTCTCTTTTTAAAGTTATCTATGCCTCCTAGTTCGGTGATTTCTTTTTGGTATTTATCGACTAGAAGAGGGATAACAATTTCTTCGTTTAAATAACTTAAATAAGAAAATGGCTCTTCGCTTGATAGCGGCGTTAATATTTGACAATTTCTAGATTTTATTTCGACGATCGCTTCGGTATAATTGTAATAGTCATTGCCAAGAAATAATCCGATTAAGTAATAAGTCGCTTCGGTCGATCTAAATGTTGACCAGAGTTTGCCTCCTGTAACTTGAGATGAAATACAGGGGTGCATTGTCTGAGGTAGTAGTGATAATAGCTCCGTTCTCGTTTTGGCTATTTTGATTCTTTTGACTAAATCTAATTGGACTGATTCATCAGTTTGAATCGGTTGTGCTATTCCATAACTGGTGCTAAAAATAGTTAAACTAAATGCAACAGCAGCAAGCTTAAATGCCTGGTATGTAGTGGCGAGGATTTTCATAATTACCGCGATCGTCGTGTACTCGAATATCTAAATGAGGGCCCGTACTCCAACCGGAATTACCAACCTGCCCAATTTTTTGACCAATACTTACAATTGTGCCTTTTTTGAGGGGCATCGAACCAGATTGTAAATGACCGTAACGAACTACTTTGCCGTTACTCATTTGGATATCAACCCAGTTGCCCAATTGACCACCACAAGCTCTTTTACTAGCAGAATTTCCCCAATCTGGACAACTATTATTTCCTCCAGTTCTCAAAACTACTCCACCGTCGATCGCATAAACTGGAGTCCCGATTGGCGCACCAAAATCAATCCCGCGATGAAACTGTTGTTCTCCAGGTTCACCCATCGGTTTATCTCGCCAACCATAGCCACTTGTTACGGGAGTTCCTGGGGCAACTGGATGGACAGTACCCCCTACAGTACTCCCTGTCGTACTTGAGGGTGATCGAACTCTGTTACTAGTTTCAGTACGTGGTGTTGGTCTATATTGAGCTAGTATTGCGTCTATTTCTCGTTGATAGTTAGTCGGTGGGTTAATCTGTGGTGCAGACCCACCCATAATAACCAATTGCCCCTCATGTATTGGAATCCAAGGAATAGGGCCGATGAAGTAAGGACTACAACCCAAATCAACAAATAAATGTTTAATACAAACTCTTAAATACAATCCGGTTCGAGCAATCCCGGTTGAAGAATCCGTTGAAATAATTGCTACTTTAAAAACATTACCAAAGACTAATCTTCCGGTTGGCTCTTTGCCACCGTTAACTATTTTTAATGCACCATTTCCTCCTTCAACAAGCTGAGTTTCTCCTGATGCCCATCGCTTTCCAAAAAAGGGATCGGACATCCCCAAGAGTCCGGTGAATTCAGTATAAGCGCATGGAGAGTTTGCAGGGCATTTAACCGGAATAGTTTTATTGCCACTGGTTTTACCTGAAACAAAATAACTATTTCCTACTTGAGAGTCACCATGTTCGCTTTTCCCCCAAACAATATCGGCGATCGCTACTTGGGTAATATTAAATCCAAACCCGATCGGAAATTGAGAAAAAGGTACTAAATTTAAACCTGGTACTCCATTAAGAAAACTGTTACCCCAATTTTTAAAACTCTCGATCGGAGTCAATACTAGTCCCGGAATTGAGTCAAAATTATATTGACTTAAATCTAAGACTTCTCCAAACTTAAGATTGGATAACCCCTCAATTCCAGCAATTTCTCCGATAGTGAACCCTTCAAAACCCGAACCTCCCGCAAGAGAAACAAAATCTCTAACCACCGTGACTTCTTCAAATGGAAGATCTGACAAACCCGGTATGGCGTTTGTAATACTATCGAGGGTTTGCCAGTTCATTAAATCTAGATCCGCCAGATTTAATTCTGATAGATCTATTCCACTGAGATCTTCAACTTGCCGCAGTGCGAACTTTTCTAAATCTAAACTATCTACATCCCCTAATTTAACGATTGCATCTGCTTTCGCTCCCGGACTCCAACTTCGGCTTGGATCGTAGCCAATCTCGTTAATTAAGTTTTGCGGTATCGAGATCGATCCCCCCTTGAAGATCGCAGGTATTGAAGACCAACTAATCCGATCCCAATCGGGAATCTCTAAAGTGAATCTATCAATATTTTCCGTTATTGTTGGTATTTCATCATTCGCGATGGCTGGAGTAAAAATTTGATGGGTTAATATTGCTAAAGTGAACCCGCAAGCAAATAGCAAATTTAAGAACGAACGCATTAATCTTTAACTATTGTTTTGCACTCTCTTGCGATTCCAGGATCGTTGAGACACTCTCGATAAGCTTCGAGAAATAGACTTTGAACGTGTGCTTTTCTATTTTGACGATCTCCGTAGTAAGGCTTATTAGTATTGCTGTTTGGAGATGGCATCATCGATAGTCGATCGTTAATCTCACTCGAGATTGATTCAATTTTTTCATTAGTTGCTTCGGCATAATTTGCCTGACGAGAAGCTAACTCTTCCATGCCCTGTTTGAGAGTATTTATTTGATTGGCAAAAGAATTATTCAGGCCCCAAATTGCCAACAAACTCAAGAATGAAATTGAAGCGGCCCCGATCGCTGGGAGATTATTTTTCCAGTTGAATCGATTTTTGCCGACGAGGATTTTGTCGGTTAAAAGATTTAGTTTCTCCTCTAGAGATGTCGAGATCGACTCTGGTAACTTCGGCAGCTTCTCGATCGCGTTCTCGAAGTTGTCCTTTAATTCCTTCAACTTGACGAGGGATTTCCCTGACTCCGAACTCGAAGTTCCTAACTTCGCGCTCAAATCGCTGCAAACTACTACCAATTCGCCCGCAGATTTCGATAGCTCTACTGAGCTTGTCGCCAAGTTTTCCATCGTTTCTACTTTTTTGGCGATCGATCCGAGAATGTTGAGATTGTTCTGACTCCATGCTTCTAATTTTTCGTTATTTTGATGGATAATTTGGCGGTACTGCCCCAAAATACTGCTAAATTCGTCTTTATACAGCAATAAAGCATTTTGCCACTCTTTGGGAGCTTCTTCGATTAAAACTTCGAGATTCCCCAAAGCTATAAATACGGTTCTACCGAACTTAATTTGCAAAACTAACAGTAATTACGAGATTAGGGATGCGCTTGCGAATCCCTAATCTCACCCCCATCGGTCATACTAGACGGTTTGGTATGAAAATGTGAAGTCGAAAAGCTAGATTAGATAAGACTTTTACGAAAAAATTTCTTGCGATTGCTTTATTTCAGTGACATTGATTTATTGAGTTTAATCTTTTATGATAATATAAAAAAATTGATTTTAGTTGAATTGATAATAAACAATGCCGTCTGCTGTAGAACTTTATATAATTAATCGGTTTCTAAACATAGAAGGAATGAAAGTTATCGATTATAGAATAATTGAAAATATAGGAATATTTGTCTCTCTAAAAAATACAAGCTCCGAAACAATCTGTCAAAAATGTGGCAAAAAAACTGAATTCATATTGCATCAAAATAATTTTATTCTAATTAGAGATTTACCTTTTGGGGAATATCAAGTTTATTTGAAAGTAAATCGTCGTTTATTACAATGCTCCCATTGTGAAAAACGATTCAGTGAAGATTTAGAATTTGTTAGAGAAAGAAGGAGACATACAAAAAGATTTGTTAATAAAATAGTTGAAGAAGTTTTAAATAGTGATATCAAAAATGTTGCTAAAAGAAATGATGTTTCTGAACAAGAAATTGAAACCTTTTTGAAAGATTTAGGTCGAGAATTAGTTGAAGAAAAACCAAGGGATTTAAATAAGTTAGGCATCGATGAAATAGCTGTAGTTAAAGGTCAAAAAAATTATTATGTCGTCTTAGTAGATTTAGAAAAGAAAAAAGTTATCGGACTCGTAGAAAAGAGAAAAGAAGAAAAAATTATCGAATATCTCAAAAATTGGGGAGAAGAAATCTTATCAAATATAAAAGAAGTTAGTATAGATTTATGGAAGTCTTATAAGAGTATTGCCGCACAACTAATGCCTCAAGCCTCAGTGGTTGTAGATAGATTTCACGTTATGAAACAAGTAACTGATGAATTGGATGCGGCTCGAAGAAAAATCAAAAGAGAAACGGAACAAATTAAAAACAAATCAGAAAAAGAGACTATTTTAAATGGATTAAAGAATAGCAAGTATGTATTGTTAAAAAATCAAGAAGATTTAAATAAATCCGAACAAGAAAAACTAAAAGAACTTCAAGGAGTAGCTCCTATTTTAACTGAAATGCACGCCCTCAAAGAAGAACTTAGAAATCTTTTTGAAAGCTGCAAAGATTGGGGTAATGGTTTATTAACCATAGCAGATTGGTTAAAAGGTGTCTCTAAATATTTCCCAAAGAGTTTTGGAACAATAAAAAGGTGGATTGGTGAAGTTATTGCTTATTTTGATGAAAGAACTACACAAGGAGTAGTCGAAGGAATTAATAATAAACTAAAACTCATAAAGAGGCGAGGGTATGGGTTTAGAAATTTTGAAAATTTCCGACTAAGAAGTTTCTTAACCTGGCATTTCATAAGTTAGCTATTTTCCAGGTTTTTGACTATAATTTTAAAAATTAAAAATATAATTTTAATCAAATAACAATACTTTTAACTTGACCTGTTATCAAACCAAACCGTCTAGTTTGGCTAGGGGGGTGAGATTAGGGATTCGCAAGCGCATCCCTAATCTCACAATTACTGTTAGTTTCGCAAGTTAAGTTCTGTAGAGCCGAATTTTCTTATTCCTACTAAATAGGTTAATAAAGTTGCTCCAGAAGCAGTAGAACTTTTTTGTTTTATCCATTTCTTTGTAGCTGATTTCAACCAATCAGGTTTGATTTTTGAAAAATTTAGAGTGTAATTTTGATTTGCTCTTGGTTCTAATCCTAAAATCCTTATATCCCATATATCACCTTGGCACATTTTTTCTAGAGAAATATTTCCTTCTAATAAATATTTTGAGCTAAAATATTTGGCATTCTCAACAAAATGTCTACCACAATTCTTACAAATATATGATTGCTTTAATTGAGTTTTATTTCTCCTTTTTCCACCAAATATAATATTCAGATCGTTACATCTAGGACACTGAATTACATTTTTAGACGAACTTTTTAAACTAACATCATTAACAACACAGATCTCGCCTTTAAAACATTTCTGACAATCTTGGCAGTGATATTCCATTCTATTAGCAGATGCGCTGAGACGTTTTATATTCTTGCTATTGCATTTAACACATCTTGGCTCTCTGATATCAAAGGAGCTATTATATTTTCCTGTCATTTACTAAACTCCTTTCTTTTCTAGGTATTTTTGATAAGCTTCTTTCATATCATCATTTGTTAAATGAACGTAAGTATTAATTGTGGTTTGAATGCTGCTATGTCCCAGTCTCTTCTGAACGTAAGCCATATTCATTCCCGCTCTTATTAAATGTGTAGCGTGCGTGTGTCGAAGCAGGTGGGCATAGGCATCTATTCTTGTCTTCTTTTTGAGGCTTTTAAACAATCCTCTAACTGTCGAATATCTCATCGGATAACCTACCTCACCTTTCCAAATATTGACAAATACGTAGTCCGAATCGACATCTGGATATTCATCTATAATGTATCGAGCATATAGCCTCATCAAATCCCCAGAAGTTTGTATTATTCTGACAAATTTAGATTTGTATTCAGCATTATTTACATTATCCTTTCTAGGAACAATCTGTATTTCATTTTTCCCTCCTACTGAGTTAATATCCTCATGTCTTAATCCGAGAGCTTCACTGATTCTTATTCCCGTGTCGAAAAGTAATTTGATTAAGAATTTATTTCTTAGATTATTGCAGTTATCTATTAATTCTTGCACTTCAGAGGTAGTTAAAATATCAGGAATTTTTTTAGGCTCTTTTAGTTTTAATAATTTAACTTGAGTTTTCTTATTTTTCATCATTTCATAGAGCAGAGGCTTATACTTTGGATTTAGTATTTTTACCTCTTTATATAGCTCTAAATCCTCGAGCGACCCCTGCCTTTGGTGAAACTGATAGAAACTGTAGACAACAGAAAGAATTGTATTGATCGTTCTTTCGGTTCGTTTAGCGACTTTTGCCTCGATAGAAACCACTCTGGGGTCGGGACTACGTAACCACAAAATAAACTCTGCTAGTTCTGGTTCTCCCACTTCTTTCCAGTTGTAGTATTTTTGGTTGATAAACTCCCAAAACAGCTTAAGATGACGCGCATAGTTCTCAACCGTATTTGGCGACCTTTCTAAAGCTCGTAGGTAGCATAAATAATCGTTAACTGGATCGATGGATGCAAAATCATCACCTATCAAAATCCACGTTAATTCATGTGTACTGTGCAGCTTGATTCGTTGAACTTTCATTAATTTTGTTTTGTTTGTAGAAAAAACTCGTCTCAAATCTTATACGTAGAAAATAATTTAGCGTAATGTTTTTGTTGTTGTTGTTATTTACGTATAGTTTTATATCTCGGATAATTACAGCTTATGTGCGACATTTTCACTTTATGCGCGAACCGACATCGTAGCATATATAGTTACATTTCACTTACTAAAGGGTAGTGACGTATAGTTAAACTTATAAGTCGTTAACTCTAATACTTTCTACTGCGATGTTTGCCGCGCTCAACCCTATCAACTCGAATCAGATAAAATCCTACTCCGATCTGGCTCTTTATTTGGATTGGGACACGGCAGAGGGCAACGCCAGTTCGGATACGATCGTAGGGCAAACGCATCTAAATTTTGAAACCCGGATCCAGTAAAGTATCCCTGAATTTATAAAAAATCAATGGTGAGTTCTAGAAGCTATAACCCGCTTATAGTCTAGAAATTAGATGCGATTCCCCTGGATACGATCGCCACTTATACCTCCCAGCTCAAGCTATATTTTCAGTGGTGTGAGTACAATCGAATCCATCCCCTAGGGGCAACCGTAGACACGATTAAGGCTTATCGCCACTATTTAAGGAACAAGAAAAAATACAAAGTCAAAACGATCGCCCTCAAGCTGACGGTAGTCAGGAAATTGTACGCGACGTTGTGCGAGCGGGAGATAATAGCCAGCAATCCGGCAATTAATGTCAAATCGCCCACAGAAAACGTAGATCCAGCCGAGCAAAATAACTATCTCGATCGCACTGAAGCATTAGATTTAATCGCTTCATTACCAGTAGAAAATACAGTACAAGGATTGCGCGATCGCCTATTAGTCTCGTTAATGGTAGTTCAGGGCTGCAGACAAATTGGACTGTATCGTTTGAACATAGGTGATATCTTGCGACGAGGTCAGAAAACAGGGTTGCGAATTCGTGCTAAAGGAAGCGTTCGAGTCGTCCCGCTCACCAAAGAGGTAGGGGCAGTATTAGAAAAGTTTTTGAAGGTAAGACTTGCCGCTGGAGAGAAATTACGAAAAGATACACCAATGTTTACCAGTCTGGCAAAAAACTCTTATGGTAACCGGCTGACAAGGCGATCGATGCAAAGGATCGCTAATCAATATTTAGAAGCGGCTCAATTGAAACATTCCGAGAATAGAACCGTTACCACCCACGGGCTAAGGCACACTGTAGGCTATTTGCTAACTTTATTGGGCCGGCCCCTTAGAGAGATTCAAGAAGCATTAGGACATTCAGATCCTCGAACTACAGCTATTTATGCCCATATAGTCAATTTGTGGTCAAATAATCCTTTTTCGAGGCTAGGATTAGCTGTTTGAATTTGAACTATCAATCATTGTTTGGAGGGCGATCGAGCTTGGGAATCGAATTGGCGATCCAGGCGATCAGTTCGAGACGCTCTTTTACAGAAAGCTGGCTAATTTCGTCTTTGAGGCAATTGAGGCTTCGATCTGCGAGATCGAACCCAGTGGCCGGGGCGGGATCTATTTCAAGGTAAGACAAAAGTTCTTCTATTGTCCAACCTTTAGCGGCGGCGATCTTAGCCATAGTAGCGGCGGGAATTTTAGCCGGATCGATATTGCTATCGGGAGCGATCCAACTGCTGATGGTGGTTTGGCTGAGGTCGAATTTTTTGGCTAAGCTTTCTTGAGTTTGAGTTCGCAGCAGTTCTAAGATTAAGATTTGAAATTTGTTCAGGGCTTTTTGGTGTTTGACGATCGCCAAACCTAAAATTTGAGCCAGACGATCGACCGAACAATTATTGATTCTAGCGATTCGCGCAAAAATCAGAAATTCTAAACTAGCGGGATCTACTTTGCCTTGTAACCAGGGAGCAAGCCGACTGGGGCTAATTCCTAGTTCTTTTGCCAGTCTTGCTTTCACACCTCTGTGTCTGTCTAGTAGTTTTTGTAGTAGTTCAACAAAATTCTTTTTTCTATCTGCAATAGATCCCACAGCATCAATATTTTGACTGATGTCAAAATATCAAAGCCTGGAAGGAATTTTGCTAAAATTCGATTTATCTTCAAACTATATTAAAATAGATCGTAAATATCATCAAGATTACTATCATGCAGCAAAACTTAGTTTTTGGAATATTTTGCGATCGTTCCTTCTTGAAGTTTTTAGCGAATAATTGCGTTGTTTGGCGGAACGCAATTGCCAATTGCACTCGCTTATTGTTCGCTTAAAACTTTAAAAAAAAACAAAAAGTGAATCTAACATTATTATTTTCGCGCTTGCTTTAATATCCAGGAGTGCAGAGATTTTTATGCTTAAAAGTTGACCGATTAAAAATTAAAAGTTAAAACTTTAAAAATAGATATTTTTTAAAGCAATCGCTCTGTTAATTATCGAATTATTGAGACTTAACAGAGTGATTGTTTTGTCAATTTTTAATTATCTTTTAAACTATTAGTAAAAATTCCGTATCCTTCAGATTTTTTTTAAAATGCGGATCTAAAGGCGATCGAAAATGTCAACGTCCCCTTTCAGATCGGACTGTTCGATAACAGCAGAAAAACATCGGATATTTCTAGAGCTATCGTAGACCGATTTAGACTGTTTTCTACCAATTCCAACTTTTTTAGTCTTTTAAAAAAAATCCTTTATAAACTCTTAATCTTTTTCAACTTTTTTAGACTTTTTTGTATTGTATTGTTGGGATTTTTTGCTTATTATCTAAGTGCAAGAAAAAAATATTCGAGCTTACCGAATCGAATACAAAGAATACAAAACTAACAAATTATTTAGATTCAATTAATAGAAAATAGCTCAATATTAATTTTGCAGAGTATTTAAGTCGATCGCTCTTTGTGACAAACAAACAACCTTCTAGGGAAGAAGCAACTGCTTCTGCTCACAGATTCACTGTACTCAACCAACTTTCAAGAACAATAAAGGATAAAAAAATGATGCAAAAAAAACTTAAACTTAACTTTTCTCTAGCAATACCGATCGCTACCTTAGCAGGATTGTTTTACTTTTGTTTATCGATGCTCCAAACTAATATCAATTCCTCCAATACCAATTGCACTCAATCAAATCCAGAAGAAGACCGCAGCCATGTTAACTCGCCCTGGCAATGCTAATCATTGACCATTGACCATTGACCATTGACCATTGACCATTGACCATTGGTAATTTATCATGTCGTCAAGTCTAATTAACTTATTACAAAATAGATTGCAGATCTAAAGCGATAGTGGGTATTTTAGGCTAAAAAACTATCAATAAACAAACCTTTTTTTTTGTGATTTTTTCAAAGTATTGGGGTTGACATAAACAAGGATAAAAGATAGAATTCAAACAAACTTTTTCGTTTCAAAAGACTTTTAAATAGACAAAAAACTAATTTTAACAATCAAATATAAAATGCTTTTAGAAATTCTATCTGTGGGCTTTTTTGTAGCCTTCTTAGGTTCTCGAGTCGGAACAGGTCACCAATACTTCAAATACAAAAATAAGAAAGGAAAGAAAGATAAACAAAAGATTTCAGCCAACTATCGAGGCTTAGACAATCTCCTCTATTTGAGCGAATTAGCGTGGGGGCTGAGCATCCAGCCAATCAGTCTAACCATTACGATCGGTAATGCTGTCTCTTTACTTTTTCCCAGCCTAATCTTATTAGAAATTTGGAAGGACAGGCGCGATAAGACTGTAATTTATTGGTGCTTTATATATGCAGTTTTTATCACGGCAAATCTAACTCTAATACTACTAGACTGGCCGAGATTTCAAGAGGTAAGCGAAGCTCTAGGAATTCTGGTAATAATATTTTGCTTCTGCTCCCTCTGGGGCATGGTAGAAAATATTCTCTTAATCCAAAAATATGGCAACCCAGGTCGGCAATCTCTGCCAGAAATTTATCTCAAAATTTTCAAGGATGCAATCGGTTTAGCTTATTGTTTCGTAGCAGGAATAAATACAATGCTTCCTCTTGCAGTCGCCTTACTTTCAAGAGGAATAATGAGGTTAATTCACCTAGGATTTTATCTTAATGCCAAAAACAACATTAAAAATAAAAATCAGAAAAAATCGGTAAGCCCAGAATCTGAAATCACTCCAACTCAAGCTAAATTACAGCAAAAAAATACCGCTTTGCTCGAACTCAAAAAAGAATTAGCAAAAGGATTAAAATAAGTCGCCCCCAAGCGAGCGTTAACTATATCCCCGGATTTGATATCACTCGAACAATCTAAAAATTCAATGACCCCCACATATTAAAGAACGATCTCGACATTAATCATGAAACTAGTTAACTCACTTAAGTTTAAAATCGGAGCATTTGTAATACTAGGAATTCTCCCAGCAGCTTGTTTATCGTTCCTTTTTGCTACCTCTTTAGCCAGCGAATCTTTAGCCAAAAAAACTGAAGAAATCCTAGAAATAAAAGTAGCAAAAATTAGAGATAATATCGAGAATAGCGATCGCATCAATACTGGAATTTTGAGATTTTTAAGTTCGCAGCCATCCATCATTTCGATGAACCCAGACGAACAAATTCCGATGCTAACAAATACCGTTGCTAGCTACTCTCAAATTTATCGGGCGATGACGATCGACACCGAAGGCTACAACGTTTCGAGAAACGACAGCAGGAAACGGGCCTACAGAGGAGATCGCCCCTACTTCATCAATGCAATCGAAGGAGAGGAAATCTCCAGACAGGTGCTAGTCGGACGCACTACAGGACAAACTTCAATCTGCATGGGGCGGGCGATCGTTGCTCCAAATACGGAAATTGTTGGGGTAGTGACGATCTGCTCTTACCTGAACAAAATGGCCCAGCATTTGGAGCAGCTCGAATTTGGCAAAACAGGATATGCGATCGTGGTCGATCGCAACGGAATAGTTTTAGCCCATCCAAATCCAGCATATCGAGTAGCCGACGAACTACAAAGTTTAGCCGATTTTGCACCAGTCAAAAATCTCCTTGAAAATGGCAATAAAAATTTTAAATTCCAGTATGAAGGCGAAACCTGGATATCTCAAGGTACTAGGCTCGACAATGGGTGGGGTGTGGTGGTTGTGATGAGTGAAGCGGAATTTTTGGCAGACGAGAAAAACTTCAAAGAAACGATGGCTTTCATCGGCATCCTCGGCATAATCGGATTAACGACTGGCTCGATCGTTCTTGCTAATTATACGATTGCCCCGATCTCAAAATTAACCGAAATGGCGATCGCCCTCTCTCACGGACAATACGATCGCCGAGTCAGGATCGATCGTCTTGATGAGTTTGGGATTTTAGCAAATACTTTCAACCAGATGGGCAAAAAGATCGGCTTAAAGCAGCAGTATCTTGAAGCTGCGGTTAAAAAACAAACTCAGGCGATCGAACTAGACAAAAAACGAGTCGTGAACGCTTTAGCTCGAGCAGAAAAAGCAGATCGAGCGAAAGAGGAATTTTTATTTAAATTAAGCCACGAGCTAAAAACTCCTCTCAACGCAATCATTGGTTATGCGAATCAAATCAAAAAAACCCAACCCAACGATAAAGATATCAACACCATTTTACAAAGTGC
>JASJCW010000319.1 GCA_030065265.1 Prochloraceae cyanobacterium | reverse complement strand
TTTTTATTTTTGTGACTTTTATCTAAATTAGCGATAAATCTCGAATAAAAATTCTGATCGCGACTCAGAGTAAAAAAATGTAAAAAAAATTTTTTGGATAACTTGCCATTTTCTTGCTTTTTGTTTTATAGTATTAATTAATGTAAAGCACAAACTTAACAGACAACTTAAAAGTTTGCAGGTGAGACCTTCCAAGTTAGATCTCAAAAGGCTCAAAGTTAAAGACACATACTTTAACAAACCAAAGAGCATTTACTTGAAGAGTGTTGATTGAGTTAAAAAAAGCTTTACAAAAATGGTTCTAACGAATCAAATCGGAAGAACCACAAAAATAACATTTGTTTTAGTTAATTAATTTTATCGAACTATGAACCTAATATCTATCGCATCAGCAGTCCTCAGACCAAACTTCTCCACTAACTATGTTTCTCAAATCGCTTGGACTATCTTCCGAGTTGTTGCTGGCGTATTCATGATTCACAACGGTTTGGACAAGTTAGGCAATATTGAAGGCTTCGCGATCGCATACGTTCAATATATCGGCTTACCTTTCCCCATCTTCTTTAGCTACTGTGCAGCTTTCACTGAATTATTAGCAGGGCCATTGGTTGCTCTAGGTTTATTCACAAGACCTGCTGCTTTCGGCTTATTATTCACTATGTCCGTAGCGATGTACCACCACATCAAATTAGCTGGTTTAAGCGTTACTAGCATTGAATTAGCTGGACTTTACGCTTCTTGCTACCTCTTCTTAGCAGTTAATGGCCCTGGTTTATTCTCTATCGATGCAATCATCCACGGTTGGTTAAGTTCTAAATCTAGCGAAATGCCTAGCGAAGTTGGATCCAATGCTGAAGTTGCTTTAAACAAATAATTCTCTGTTTCGAGAATATTTGATAATAGTCAGAGAGCGATCGATTTGATAATTGCTCTCTTTAATTTTTTTTTGACTGGGTACGCGACAAATAAACAAAAAAAATCAGACGATTTTATGCTGTTGCGATCGCCTGTCTGTAAATACAGATAAGAAAATAAATACTGGATTACCGATTATTTTAACAGGGAAAAAGCGCCCCAAGTTCAAAATAACTTTGAAGAAAAGCGAAATTAAAATAAAGATTATGTGTAGCAATTTTAATATATGTAACCATAGATTAAATTCAAACTCAAGCTGAAAACCTATTTTTTCGTACGTATTACGATCGCGATCGTTTGTTTGATTGATTTCTATCAATCTTTAAAGCGTTTGAAAAAATCAAATCTTGTAGTAATTACTTAAAATTCACAAAAATCCAGCTTGAAAATTCGAGTATTTTCACTGAAGTAAATTAAGCAAAATTTAATCGTTAATTTTTGTAAACTCAAGTTATTGGATTTAAAATTGAAACGCTCCTCGAATTCCCAAAAATAATGCTAAGGATCGATTTTCCCAATCTTTTACCTTGGATTGTCAAAATATAGCAAATCTAAACAGAATCAGGATGATTTATTTTTGATTGTCAGATTTAAACCTTCCTTCAACAAAATTTCGTTTAGCCAAATGTTTAGTTTTACGGCCGGTAACTCGTTTGCGCCACATTTTGAAACTGCTTCGCTTCATATATTTTCGCATCACGGCAATTACTTCTTTTTCTGACAAACCGAATTGAAATTCGATCGCAGCGAAAGGAGTGCGATCTTCCCAAGCCATTTCAATCACGCGATCGATTGTGGCCGGATCTAAATTAGTTAGTTTCATAATTTTTTATCACAAGTTTTTTCAAAAATTAGATTGTTTATTTATTTTTGGCGATTTTTTTTAATTTTTCAATAGTGAAGACCGATCTATCCAAGATCTCGACAAGATTTGAATCGATTTTTGCGATCGGGCGATCGACCATCAAACATTAAAGAATAACTACATTAAAAAAGCATAAGAGTTTAGTCTGAAATCTATTTTTCGTTAGACGATAAAAGTAGATGATTTCAATATAAAAACTCTATCCATACATCGATACCCGATCTTAAAAAGAATATAGTTTTTTTCACCGCTAAAAACTAATTAGGCGGTTGCAGTAAGGATCTTACTAAAAATGAAACCATCGAGCCAAGGAGCAAGAATTTCAATTTTTAAGCATTTCAAGTGGGAAAAACACCGATCGCCACAGTAGAAAAAATAGCCAGGAAAAAATATGAATAAAAAACTATTAGCAACTATAGACGGTAACGAAGCAGTAGCTAAAGTTGCCTATCGTCTTAATGAAGTAGTCGCCATCTATCCGATCACCCCTTCCTCACCAATGGGTGAATGGTCGGATGCTTGGTCTGCACAAAAACAAGCTAATATTTGGGGTACAGTTCCCGAAGTAGTGGAAATGCAAAGCGAGGGAGGTGTCGCAGGTGCAGTTCACGGATCGTTACAAGCAGGTGCGCTAACCACCACATTTACCGCATCTCAGGGTTTATTATTAACCATTCCCAACTTATATAAAATAGCCGGAGAACTCACTCCCACTGTATTCCATATTGCTGCGAGATCTTTAGCAGCGCAAGCACTATCTATTTTTGGCGATCACAGCGACGTGATGGCAGCTCGAGGTACGGGCTGGGCCATGTTATGCTCTGGATCGGTACAAGAAGCCCAAGATTTAGCCGCGATCGCCCATGCTGCTACCCTAGAGACTAGAGTTCCTTATCTCCATTTCTTCGACGGTTTTCGGACTTCTCACGAAATTCAAAAAATAGAACTGTTAGAAGATGAAGATCTGCTAAATTTAATCGACGAAGATAAAATATTTGAATTTAGAAATCGTGCATTAAGTCCCGATCGCCCCTTTATTCGAGGAACAGCACAAAACCCGGATATATATTTTCAAGCCAGAGAAACGGTTAACCCCTATTATTTAGCTTGCCCCGAAATCACTCAAAAAGTGATGGATCGCTTTGCTGAAATTACGGGCCGTCAATATCATCTCTACGAATATTATGGCGACCCGGAAGCAGAAAGAGTAATCGTAATTATGGGTTCGGGTTGCGAAGCAGTAGCAGAAACGGCCGACTATTTAAACTCTTTGGGAGATGAAAAAGTAGGTTTAGTTAAAGTTAGGTTGTATCGTCCTTTAGATAGTAAAAGATTTGTCGAATCTTTACCCGTTACAACTAAAAAAATAGCCGTTCTCGATCGCACTAAAGAACCAGGAGCGTCGGGAGAACCGTTATATTTAGATGTAGTAACTGCTATCAGCGAATATTGGCAGCAAGATACTTTACCTAAAATAGTTGGTGGTCGTTACGGTTTATCTTCTAAAGAGTTTACCCCAGCAATGGTCAAAGGGATCTACGCTAATTTAGCTTTAGATACTCCTCAAAATCACTTTACCATCGGCATCAACGACGACCTGACCAATACTAGTTTAAAATACGATCGCGAATTTTCGATCCGATCTGACGATCGAGTCGAAGCAATATTTTACGGTTTGGGATCTGATGGTACTGTAGGTGCAAATAAAAATTCGATCAAAATTATCGGATCTGTTACTGATGACTACGTTCAAGGCTATTTTGTTTACGACTCGAAAAAATCAGGATCTGTAACAGTATCTCACCTCCGTTTTGGCGAAAAACCGATCCACTCTACCTATTTAGTTAACACTGCTAACTTTATTGCTTGCCATCAATGGGAATTTATCGATAAATTCGATATCCTCAAACCAAGTATTACAGGAACTACTTTCTTACTCAACAGCCCCTATCCAGTAGATGAAATTTGGCAAAAATTACCCGAGACGGTACAAAAACATATTATCGAAAAACAGATCCAATTTTATGCGATCGACGCATATAAAGTAGCCAAAGATGCGGGAATGGGGAACAGGATCAATACCGTGATGCAAACTTGTTTCTTCGCATTATCGGGAATATTACCCGAAGCAGAAGCAATATCCCAAATTAAAAAATATATCCGCAAAAGCTACGGTAAAAAAGGCGAAGCAGTAGTAAGTAAAAATATCGCCGCAGTCGAAGCAGCATTATCCCATTTATATCGAGTCGAAGTACCGACAGAGATCGCAGCAGATGCAAAAGCATTAAAACCACCCATCCCAGATACAGCACCAGCCTTCGTTAGAGAAGTCTTAGGGGCTGCGATCGCCAGAGTTGGCGACGATATCCCAGTTAGTGCTTTACCCTGCGACGGAACTTATCCTAGCGGCACTTCTAAATGGGAAAAACGCAATGTCGGCCAAGAAATCCCAGTTTGGGAAGAAGATGTTTGCGTGCAATGCGGGAAATGCGTCATGGTATGTCCCCACAGCGTGATTAGAAGTAAAGTATATCAGCCCGAAGAACTAGAAAACGCCCCATCTACTTTTAAGAGTGTTGCAGCGCGAGATAAAGATTGGAAAGACCTCAAATTTACCATTCAAGTCGCCCCAGAAGACTGTACTGGATGCGGTATCTGCGTCGATGTTTGTCCGGCGAAAAATAAAGCCATTCCCAGCCAAAAAGCGATTAACATGAAGCCTCAAGCCCCATTGCGGGAACAAGAAGCAGCCAACTGGGACTACTTCTTAAATTTACCCAACCCCGATCGCCTGAAATTAAATTTAAATAAAATTTCTCACCAACAAATGCAAGAACCCCTCTTTGAATTTTCCGGTGCTTGTGCTGGTTGCGGAGAAACACCTTATATTAAATTAGCGACCCAACTGTTCGGCGATCGCATGGTAGTTGCTAACGCTACTGGTTGTTCTTCTATTTATGGCGGCAACTTACCCACCACTCCCTGGACTCACAACAGCGCAGGAAGGGGGCCGGCTTGGTCGAATTCATTATTTGAAGATAATGCAGAATTCGGTCTCGGTTTCCGTCTCAGTATCGACAAACAAACAGAATTTGCAAGAGAATTAGTAAAATCCCTAGCATCGGAAATAGGGGAAGATTTGGCAACTTGTATATTGTTATCACCGCAAAACGACGAAGCAGATATTTATCAACAAAGAGAGAGGGTCGAAGAATTAAAACAGAAACTAAGAGAGATTGAAGACAATAAAAAAGCAAAACAACTACTCGCGATCGCCGATTATTTAGTTAAGAAAAGCGTTTGGATTGTCGGTGGTGACGGTTGGGCTTACGATATTGGATATGGCGGCCTAGATCACGTCTTAGCTAGCGGCAGAAACGTCAATATATTAGTTTTAGATACCGAAGTCTATTCTAATACAGGGGGTCAAGCCTCTAAATCCACACCTCGGGCTGCGATCGCCAAATTTGCATCCGGTGGAAAACCAGCAGCTAAAAAAGACCTCGGTTTAATGGCAATGAGTTACGGTAACGTCTATGTTGCTAGCGTTGCGATGGGTGCGAGAGACGAACATACATTGAAAGCATTTATCGAAGCAGAAGCATATCAAGGGCCGTCCTTAATCATGGCTTACTCCCACTGTATCGCTCACGGGATAAATCTGACCACCGCCATGAAGCAACAAAAATCTCTAGTAGACTCCGGTCGTTGGTTATTATACCGCTACAATCCCGATCGCCCCCTCAGAGGTGAAAATCCTTTACAACTAGATATGCGATCGCCGAAAATGCCAGTCAAAGACTCGATGCTAGCAGAAAATCGCTTTAAAATGTTGTTGCGCGGCAACCCAGAAGAAGCAAAACATCTCTTTGAAATTGCCGCAGAAGATGTCAAAGCACGCTGGGAAATGTATCAATATTTAGCGAAAAGACATCTAGAAAAGGAACAAAGTCAAACCGAACGCAACGGAACAGAGCTAGTTAACTTGAGCGCAAAAGTTAA
>JASJCW010000318.1 GCA_030065265.1 Prochloraceae cyanobacterium | reverse complement strand
CTTCTGGATACAACCAATCGAGGATTTGACTAATTGTGACTGGATCTGGAGCTAATGCTTCTAAACAAGCTGTAATTGTTGCCACTACTGTCCCATAGCTCAATAGTTTTGGCGCAGCAGGTAAATTTTTAATTGGCTTGAGCTGAATCGAATGAGATTGAGTTTGAACTACAAGAGATCGATCGCCAGAACTTGTTTGAGAATCTTCAACTTGAAGCGAATCGTTTTGTTTGAGATTGTCTCGAAGCGGATCGCCCCCTCGATCTGAACAGTCTTGTTTAGCGAGATCTAACTCGCTCGAATCGGATTGGCAATTAAGTTGAGATAACTGCTTATCCCCATTGCGATCGTTGCGATCGCCCTTTAACCGATAAACTCCTTGAGATAGTTTTTGCCAACCATAATTACCAGCCCAATTTGGCAAAAGACTTTGTACTCGTTTGCAGAAATATTTCTCTTGCTTGTCATTAGTATCAGTACCAATCAGTTTGGCAACGATCTCTTTTGAACTCATTGCTTTTGGGGCTGCCTCTTTGAGCAAGCGATCGATCGCTTTTAAAATTTCTTCTCCTTTAGCGTGTACTCCTAATGGTTGAGTAGGAATCCGATCCCAATCGCTTTTTTCAGAGGCGGTTTGTTGAGATTGTTTTTGAGAGGAGTTAATCAGTTGTTCTTCTTTGAGATTAAGTTCTTCAATGTTAATCAAATGATTTAGATCTGCAGTTTCTTGTTGAGAATTTTCTAGCTGTGCTGAATTGCCTTGCTGTTGCGAGTTAGTAGATTCAGACTCATTCCAAACGTAAACTCCGGTGGCCACTTTGTGCCAACCAAATCGGTGTCCCCATCGTGGCAGTAAATTCTGAACTCTCTTCGACAAGCATGCTTTTGGCTTACGCTTGGTGACATTTGGCGCGATTGCCCTAGCAATTTCTTTTGAAGTCAGTTGCTTGGGCCAAGCATCTTTGAGTACGATGGCGATCGCCCCTAGCAAAGTCTCTCGATTGGAATTATGCTTAATTTTACTTAAGTCAATCTGGGATTGATTTGCTTGAAAATCCGGCAATAAACTAACATCTAGAGTCCAACAATTGGGAGTCTCTGGTACTTTATCCCAGAGTTTTTCTGCTTCCCCTTTGACTAAAACCTCTCTTAGTTGACTTTTTAACTGTTCCATCGAGTCTAATTCAGCTTTGCCAATTATTTTTCTGAGCAAATAATCAAGCTGTAAAATTGTTCCTGAGTTAGCTTGAAAAATTCCAGTTATTTTCGGCGCGAGGGATGCAAATGATAAATCAATCTCAACTGATTCAATCTCAGCATTTTTTAGATCCCAAGGGCGATCTGCTCCGCAGAAATTCGCCTCTCTCGGTGTGCCGCTAATTTCTGTCTCTTGAGAAATTAATTGGCGATCTTCAGATTTAATTTCAATACCCTCTGCTGGAATTGCTTTGGTTTTGATACATTGAGGAGAATCCCCATCTAATAGAGATAATTGCTTTGAATTACTAGCTTTTATACCATTACCATTCCCATTGCCATTAGTCTCAATTTGATTTGAAAAATTCTTAGTTTGTGGACAATTTAATTGCTGTTGTCTTCTCTTTTCGGTCAACTTTTCGATTTCGGTAGAGTTCTTAACTGGGATAGTCAGTAGATCGCAATCAAAGCGATCGTTTATTTGAGTCTCGTCTGTATCTAACTCTAAGAAATGTTCTAATGCAGCGAGTTTCTTTTGAGCAATAGCTAAACTATCTTGATGGTATGCAACTAACTCTTGATAATAAGATTGTACTTGTCGAAATATTACTTCGCTATTTTCTGGTGGAGATGGTGGTTGTGAAATCTTGAACATATTTTCGTTAATTTCCAATTATCTGGCTCAAATTCATCAATTTTTCACTTCTTTAATCTTACTTATTTTAACAATTTATTATTTTTCTTGTTGAGTTGACAGAATAATTTTAATTGAGATTTTTTTCTAGCCAATGATTTTCGAGCTGTCAATTTACTTATGGTTATTTAGTAAACTTTTACTCTTGCTATTATTACATTGATTTTTCCATTTTGGCAGTCAGTAGTCGGCTAGAAGACTCTTTCAATTAGATGAAAACAATCTTCAAAATCAGTTTCAAGACCAATACTCGAATCTAACATCCTCTCAAAATATACAGCCAATAATCTCTATCCAAAAGTATTTAATTTGGCACTTACAGAAACTTTGACAACAAGAAATCAATTGGGAGCAGACTTGGGAAAATTATAATAATTCTCTTAAGTCCCTGAAAATATTATTTCTTGAATTGCCAATTTAGTCGAATATTTTGATGCCCTCGAGTTGAATCTAACTCGGCAAATTTCCGCAACTAATAGTTTTCAATAAATAGTTAAATTGAAGTTTTAAATATTATTTAAATAGCTAATTTTTTATCTCAGGCTTCAAATGTAGCATAATATTATACTTTAATAATACTCACCGCTCGAAGTCGGCTACCCCTTGTACTGTAAGCAAGATGACTTTCATTAACTCCTAGCAAGCTTTCAAATGGCGACATTTCAAAAAAGAGATTATTTTAATCAATCTGCCTTACTAAACTGCTGCCGCTCCTTTTACTACCCGCTTCCAAAACTAACATCTGCCGCATTTACTCCTAATTTCTCTCCTATTACTTCCATCCAGTGCGAAAGCTGACTCATAGTCTCTTGTATTCCTTCTAAAACTTTGACTAATTCTCTAGTTGCGACTGAAGCTTCTTTGTTAGTTTCGGTTTTTTCTAACTCTTCCCCTATAATTGCTTCTGAGAGACAACCATAACTAACAGTCAGAGATCGTTAAGCTTCGATCTATCCCACAAAGCCCTTGGATTGACTTTGCCGATCGCCGAGATAAGATAAAGCACGAAATCTCAAATCAATCAACTCATTATAAACAGGATTGAGCTTACAAAGGGGTGGAATACTTACCAAAGTGCGATTGAATAATTTAATTTGCATTTCAAAAGGGCAAGCTGATGGTATTAGATTACAAATTAATTTAGCCCGATTTATATCCCTAATTTCAAGTCTTTCTATCCAGTTTTTAATTGATTGTAAAAGCTTTTTAACAATTCGATTGAAAAGCCAGTTACCTAGAAATTGCACCATAATAAATCACCCCTCTCTCAAGCAAGATAGTCAAAAGTTTCAACTGAAAATTATCGTGGAGCATCCCATTTGGGAAAATAGAATTTTCAATTATGTCGAGAAAGTCCAAGTATTCTCGTTATGAAGTTCGATACATCGGTAAAAATCGGATGCTTTCTTTTAGTTTTTCTATAATCTTATTCTGAAAAATCAGAATAAGATTATGCAAAAGATGATTTTTTTTATAATTAATTAAGAAAAATCCTTATTTTATTCGATTACAGCAATATTGGAGCTGGATTCCTGGTTTCGAGTTCCTTCCCTTCAGCTAAAATTAGGACAATATTAGGTAGTTGCGATTCTCATTTTGAAAGTTATCAAAAACATAGCGGCTAAGGTTTGATCGAGTGAACTTAAGACCTATTCTTCTAGATTTTTAAAGCGAATAATTAATATCATCCCATTGATCTCAACCCTACCGATCGTATAAAAGCCCAGCTCAAAATCCAGCCACCTGAACCATGCCCCATCCTCGGCCCGCTAGGCAAATCAAACCCCCCAGAAATGACCTTTGCCCAGAGCACCTATACCAGCAGCAATAGCTAAAAACGCCACAAATTGCTTTGTAACATAGGTGTATTTAGACTTTTTATTTAATATAAAAACTTTTCTAAACCGACAAAAAGTTTCATGACGATTTGGCTCGATTTCAACTCTCATCAACACGCTATGAATCAAAGAAACACTCAAGAGCAAAAAGCTAGATTTGACAAGGGTTAAAGAAAGTGTTTCTTGAAAGAAGGGGTCCTATTGAGCAGTTTTGATATTTGATCGCAACTGACGGGTTTGCTAAAGAAATATCCCTGTGCAATCTCACAACCAAGTTTTTGGAGCGTGTAACATTGCTCTGCACTATCAACACCTTCGGCAATAATTTCATATTCTAGATTGTGAGCCATTTCGATCATGGAACTAATCAGTATCTTTGATTTATAATCGGCGAGCAGATCATCAATAAAGTATTTATCGATTTTGAGACAATCAACCGTAAGATGTTTGAGAGAGGCAAAAGATGAATAACCTGTACCAAAATCATCGATCGCCAGTAAAACACCGAGATCTTTTAATTCTCGAAAAATCGCCAGATTCTGTCGATCCGTTTGTACAACACTCTCGGTAACCTCCAATTTTAGTTCCGATGGCACCATTCCTGTCTGATCGATAATACCCTTAATCAAGGAAACAAAATCTCGATCGAGAAAATGGACTGGAGAAATATTAACGGCCATTGTAATTGTCGGCAAGCCGGCCTTCTTCCAGGCTACAGCTTGGTTGCAGGCTGTTTTTAACAACCATTCAGTCAGGGGCTTAATCATGCCTATTTTTTCTGCTGTGGCAATAAATTCAGCCGGGGAAACCTGACCTAAGAGTGGATGATTCCAGCGTGACAATGCTTCAACACCGATAATATTGCCAGTGCGGATCTGAACCTGGGGTTGATAAACTAGTGACAACTGCTGTTTATCAACCGCCTCCCTTAAACTTTGCTCGACACGAAACCGATACTCTGCTTTGAGAGTCAACTCAGGTTGATAGAACATATACTGATTTTTTCCACGCTCCTTTGCAGCATAAAGTGAGGTATCTGCTGCTTTGATTAAGGTTGATAGATCTTGCCCATCATCAGGGTAATGGGCAATCCCAATACTGCAAGTCGGCGTGAATTTCCTTGCCAATAGCTCAACTGGATTTGAGATCGTTTCCAGGCACCGTTGAGCCACCCTAGCAGCAGCGTAGTTATCATCAACATCATTTACCAGGATACAGAATTCATCCCCACTAAGCCGTGCGACAAAATTAGTTTCACCAGTCACCTTTTGCAGCCGTTTACCAATTTCATTGAGCAACAAGTCACCAGCATCATGTCCCAGGCTGTCATTAACGCTCTTAAAATCATCTAGGTCAATATATAGAAGACAAAAACGAGATTTGTTGCGAGCATATTTTTTGATTGATTTTTCAAGTTGCTGGTAAAAATCGGCTCGACTGGCAAGACCTGTTAATTGATCGGTATAGGCTAACTGTCGTATCTTTTTTTGAGCATGATCTCGCTCCATCACAATTCCAGCTAGCCTGGCCGCCGACCGAAGATCCTTTGACTCCTCTTCATTCGGTAGTGCCGGGTAATCATAATACATCCCAAATGCTCCTAATACCATACCTGAAGAATTTTTAATCGGTTCAGACCAACAGCAACGCATACCATGAGGTAGAGCCACATCTTTAATTTTTGCCCATTTAGGATCTGTTTCAATATTTTCAACCAGAACACGCTTTCCAGTATAAGTTGATGTGCCACATGAGCCTACATTAGGACCATTTTTTAGACCATGAACCGCATCGCAGTATTCTTTTGGCAAGCTTGGGGCTCCTCCATGCATCAGCCGTCCATCTTCGAGTTCGAGCATTGAACATCGCAGTCCAGGATGGCGTTCTTCATACATTAATGCAATTTCTGAATAGATCTCTAATGCTGGTTTCCCTGTTGCGATCATCTCCAAAATTTCGGCATTTTTGCGATCGAATGTTTCTGCTTTTTTTCGAGCTGTTATATCAACGTGGCTTCCGACCAGATGAACTACTTTTCCATCAGAATCACGATCTACAAGCAATGCACGGGAGAGCACAAAAACTTGATGCCCCGCTTTATGCCGCATACGCATTTCCACCTCAAATGAATCAGCTTTACCAACCAAGTAATCTTGAAGCATGTTCAAGACTATCTCTTTGTCATCTCGATCGACTAGGTTTTGCCAAGTGTTTAAACTATCTTTGAGTTCATCATCTTGATAACCCAACATGCTTTTCCAGCGCGGTGAATAATAAACTTGATTTGTTTTCAAGTTCAATTCCCACAGTCCATGATTGGTTCCGCCGATAGCAAGGGAAAACCGTTGCTCACTTTTTTGCCGTTTTGCCTCTGATTCTTTGCTAACTGTAACATTATTGCCAATGCCTAATATCGCGATCGCTTTGCCATTATTGTCATAGAGGGGAAGTCTTCTTATTTCCAGAAGTTCACGGTGTCCATCATTGGCGGTTATCCATTCTTGGTTGATTGATTCAAAGCCTTTTAGTATTACTTCCCGATCGTGGCCTTGGAATAAATCTGCCAACCTAGGATTGACAAAATCCGAATCGCTCTTGCCAAGTATCTCTGGTTCAGAAACTCCGAAAAAATCTTCAAAACGATGATTGCAGGCTAGATACGCACCATCAGTATCTTTTACCCAGATCAGATCTGGTAGAGCATGTATAATTAGGCTATACAATCTAATCTCTTTTCCGAGTTTTTGTGGGATTTTTTCCCCAGCATAAATTTCCTTAAAGCTTTGGGCTGGAGGCGATTGAATCTCAGATTGCATGAAAGATTACGATATCTCAAATTTGAACTTATCTCCATAATATAAGTTCAAATTTGACTCCGAATCGGTACTTTGTCTGAATAACTCTCAGCCGTTACAAACTTATTTTCTCAAACTGAATTTGGCGATTTTTCCACCTCTAAATTTTCCTTTGATGCACACCGTAGCCCAGGCAAAGCTTGAGCGAGAAGAAGTCTAGTTTGCAGTCCGCTCCTTTTACTAACCATTCCCAAAACTAACATCTGTTGCATTTACTCCTAATTTCTGCCCTATTACTTCCATCCAGCGCGAAAGTTGGCTTACTTTCTCTTGTATTTCTTCTACAGCTTTGACTAATTCTTTAGTTACAGTTAAATCAATCGCTTCTTTGTTAGTTTCGGTCTTTTCTAACTCTTCCCCTCTAACTGCTTTTGACAAATAACCATAACTAACAGTGAGAGATCGTTAAGCTTCGATCTATCCCACAAAGCCCTTGGATTGACTTTGCCGATCGCCGAGATAAGATAAAGCACGAAATCTCAAATCAATCAACTCATTATAAACAGGATTGAGCTGAC
>JASJCW010000317.1 GCA_030065265.1 Prochloraceae cyanobacterium | reverse complement strand
CGTCGGTGCAGACGTGACTCAGGTGGCGAAAGGGATTGGTTTAGATTCTCGGATCGGCAGCAAATTTTTACAAGCTGGGATTGGTTGGGGTGGATCTTGTTTTCCTAAAGACGTATCCGCTTTAATCCACACTGCTGAAGATTACGGCTATGAAGCTCAAATTATGAAATCCGCAGTCAGCGTCAATCAACGTCAGCGTTTAATTGTTATCGAAAAATTGCAACAGGAATTAAAAATTCTCAAGGGTAAAACTGTCGGTTTGTTGGGTCTAACTTTTAAACCGAATACCGACGATATGCGGGATGCACCGGCTTTAAATTTAATCGAGCAACTCAACCGTCTCGGTGCTAAAGTTAAAGCTTACGATCCGATCGTTTCTCAATCTGGTTTGAGTCACGGTTTATCGGGAGTAATCGTCGAAACCAATCCCGAAATGCTAGCTGATGGTTGCGATGCTTTGGTTTTAGTGACGGACTGGCAAGAATTTTTAAAGTTAGATTATGTCAAAATGGCTCAATTAATGAACCATTCGGTAATTATTGATGGCAGAAATTTCCTCGATCGCGATGCGTTAGTTAAAATCGGCTTCCGTTACGTCGGTATCGGTAGATAAATAAATAAATAGTAGCGAGCTTTTTCTTTAAAATTGATTCCTTAATTTTTAATTTTCAATCGCTACTTATCTGACTTTTTTTAGACAACTTTAACATCAAGAGAGTGAACGAAATTCTTTACTCTGGCGCGATTACAATATTAGTAATAATTGTAATAATTATTGGCATCATCTTGTTCGATAAGTTGCTTCAAAATATTGAAATAGAGCTAAAATTCAGTATTGCCAATTTAATTAAACTCGAATTGAAAACAAGAAAATATAGTAATTAAGCCAATAGAATCCCTCCATCATCTTCAAGGAGGGAATATTTATTTATTTCTCAATTAATACTATTTTTTCACTTTTTCTAAAACTGCTTCTAAATCCGATAAACTAACAGCACCGGCAAAGGTTTCTTCATTCATAAAAAATGTCGGCGTACCGTTAATTAACAATTCTCTGGCTAAAGCAGTGTCTTGCTCTAATATTTCTTTAGCTGAGGCGCGATCGCTTTTAAATTTACTAATATTTAAATTCAAATCTCGAGCTATTTCTAAATATAATTCTTCTCCCAATCTTTTTTGATTTTCAAACAAAGCATCGTGATATTCCCAAAATTTACCTTGTTTTTGTGCCGCGATCGAAGCTTCAGCCGCAGGAATAGCTTGAGGATGAATCCGCGCTAAAGGTAAATGCTTGTAAACTAACAATACTCGATCGCCGTGTTTGGCCATAAATTGTTTGATAGTAACGTGCGCTCTACTGCAAAAAGGACATTGAAAATCTGAAAATTCTACTAATATTATTTTGGCATCAGCCGCGCCAGTGGTAGGAGAAGCACCGATAATTTTACTGGGGTTATTTTTTATGTCTTGAAAAAATGAAGCTCTAGCTTGTTGGAGTTGTTGTTGTTGGCTGCGCTGTTGTTGTTGTTGATATGCTTGTACGGATTCGATAATTACTTCTGGATTTTCGCGGATAATTTGCAAAACTTGTTTTTCTAATTGAGGGTCTATTTTTTTTGAGTTTTGTGCTTGTAATGCCACGTCTGGCTCGGAATTAGAATTAAAAATTCCCAACCCATTTCCCGGCAATAAAATCGCCGCTAATAAAACTGCGATCGCACCGATAAACCCAAAAGCAATTAAATAAATTTTACGCATAAATTTAACTCCTTTAACAATCCTCTTTTTTAAGAAAAATGGCCAATCAATTTTATCATTTTTGTTTTAAAGGTTAAATATTTTTCGTATTAAACAGCACAATATTTTTTATTATTAATAATTTTAAGATTTTGTTTGTTTGAGAAAATAAATTGAGATTTTTGAATATTTAGAACGAGCTATTAAATATTGTAAATAGAATCTGCTTAATTTAAATGCGATCGCTTTTATTCTTGTTTCAAGATAATATTGCTATAAGAGAAAAAAATTGAAACACTATTTTATTAAAATCAAGTAAGATCCATGTCCGATCCGCTCTACGTCGCATTTATCTGGCATCAACACCAACCTTTATATAAATCCCGCAACTCAGAAGAAGGTGTCGGACAGTATCGCTTACCTTGGGTAAGACTGCACGGAACAAAAGACTATTTAGATTTGGTGCTGCTCCTAGAAAAGTACCCCAAACTGCACCAAACAGTAAACTTAGTTCCATCGCTAATTTTACAACTAGAAGATTATGCCGCAGGAGAGGCGATCGATCCTTACTTAGCTCTAGCTTTAACTCCAGAGCAACAATTTCAAGAAAAGCAAAAACAATTTATCATCGAACGTTTTTTTGACGGCTATCATCGTACTTTAATCGATCCCCATCCTCGCTACGCCCAACTATACCAACAAAAACAAGAAGAAGGAAAAACTTGGTGTTTAGAAAACTGGACGCTTCAAGATTACAGCGATCTATTAGCCTGGCATAATTTAGCTTGGATCGATCCCCTGTTTTGGGAAGATCCCGAAATCGCCTCCTGGTTAGAGCGAGGCAAAAACTTCACCTTAAGCGATCGCCAGCGGATTTTCTCCAAACAACGCCAAATAATCGCTAAAATTCTGCCGCAACACCGTTTAATGCAAGAAAACGGTCAATTAGAAATTACCACCACGCCTTACACCCATCCAATTTTACCCCTACTAGCCGATACTAACTCCGGTCGCGTTGCCAAACCGGAAATGGAATTGCCCGATCGCCGTTTTCAATGGTCTGAAGATATCCCCCATCACCTCAAAAAAGCCTGGGATATGTACTTAGAAAGATTCGGTCAAGCACCTCGCGGTTTGTGGCCTTCAGAACAATCAGTTAGCCCGGAAATTCTGCCCTACATTGCTAAAGAAGGATTTAAATGGATCGTATCCGACGAAGCAGTATTAGGTTGGAGCTTAAAACACTTCTTCCATCGCGATGAAGTCGGTAACGTTCTCGAACCAGAACTATTGTATCGACCTTATCGTTTAAAAACACCTCACGGAGATCTGGCGATCGTCTTTCGCGATCATCGTCTGAGCGACTTAATTGGTTTTACTTATGCAGGAGTCGAACCCAAACAAGCAGCAGCAGATCTGATCGGCCATTTAGAATCGATCCATCGTACCTATAAAAAACAGCAAACTCATCCAGAAACAGCATCCTCTCAACCCTGGTTAGTCACGATCGCCTTAGATGGAGAAAATTGCTGGGAATACTATCAAAAAGATGGTTTACCCTTCCTCGAAGCACTTTATGCAGGTCTGAGCCAAGAGCAACATATTAAACTAGTAACGGTATCGGAATTTTTAAATAAATATCCAGCAAAAGCAGAAATACCCACCGCAGATCTACATAGCGGATCTTGGGTTGACGGTAGTTTTACAACCTGGATCGGCGATCGGGCCAAAAACAAAGCTTGGGACTTACTTACAGAAGCTAGAGCAACCCTAGCCAAACACCCAGAAGCCACAGAAGCAAACAATCCAGAAGCTTGGGAAGCATTATACGCTGCGGAAGGATCTGATTGGTTTTGGTGGTTTGGTGAAGGCCATTCTTCCAGTCAGGATGCAATTTTCGATCGCCTCTTTCGAGAGCATTTAAGTGCAATTTACCGCGCTTTAAACGAACCAGTTCCCCCCAAATTAAACCAGCCCATCGAAGAACACGCCATTAGCAAAACCGATCGCCAACCCGAAGGCTTTATCCATCCAGTTATTGATGGCATTCCCGACAAACAAGATTGGGAACGAGCAGGCCGCATTGAAGTGGGCGGATCTCGCGGTACGATGCATCAAGCCAGTTTAGTGCAGCGAATTTTTTACGGCTTCGACCATCTTAACTTGTATTTTCGTTTTGACTTCACAACGGGAGTAACCCCCGGTCAAGACTTACCCGAAGAATTGCATTTATTTTGGTACTATCCGGGCATCAAATTACCGATTAATATCGCTCCAATTGAAGGAATCCCAGACCGATCGCCCGTCAACCACTATTTCCACCATCATTTAACCGTTAATTTAGTCTCGCGATCGATTTGGTTAGAAGAAGTCGGAACTGATTTTAATTGGTACGCTCGAGTTTGTCGCGGTTTAATGGCCTTCGATCGCTGTCTGGAAATTGCCATACCTTGGGCAGATTTAAAAGTAGAACCCGATTATTGTTTAGAAATAGTCGCAATTTTGGCAACTGACGGCAATTTTCACAGTAATTTACCAGACCAAAGAACTATATCGGTAATAGTTCCTTAAAATTAATACCAATTCTCAAAAATAGCAAAATATAGCAGAAGGAAGAAGTTCGATGGAAGAAGGAAGAGGGATCATCCTTAATATTTAATCCTTTTGCCAATCTTAAATATCCTAACCTTTATTTCAACTGCTATATGTAGCAACTTTATTTAATAATATGAACAAACTTGAAACAGCTGATTATCTCTGACCCCTGACCTTTTTACCTAGATTAAATCTCTTATTACTTTTGACAAATGATATGAGTCCGATCTCAATCTCAAAACTTTGTCAATATTTGAAACAATAGCGATCGATTAAAATCTAATAAGTAAGTTAACTAACAAGCAATAGAGATCGAGATTATGGATCTGGTAACCCTCCAGAACAAACTAGATAACACTTCTTTTTTAGTTCTATTTATAACCATGCTAGTTTATTGGGGCGGGGCAGCCTTCCCCAAAATTCCCTACACCCAAACAATTGGAACTACCCTAATGGCGATCGCCAACCTCAGTATGGCAACCCTATTAGGATCTCGCTGGCTTGAAGCCGGCTATTTTCCCCTCAGCAATCTTTACGAATCTCTATTTTTCCTAGCTTGGGGCGTAACCACAATCCATTTGGTCGTAGAATTTAGCACTCGCAGCCGTTTAGTTGGAGTCGCTACCAGTCCCGTAGCCATGGGAATAACAGCCTTTGCAGCTCTATCTTTACCCCCAGAAATGCAAAACTCTGCGCCCCTAGTTCCTGCTTTAAAGTCTAACTGGTTGATGATGCACGTCAGCGTCATGATGCTCAGTTATGCCACTTTAATGGTCGGTTCCGTACTGGCGATCGCATTTTTAATCGTAACTGGTGCTAAAGTCGTCGAACTTCAAGGTAGTTCGGTAGGAGCGGGAAGCTACCGCATTAAAAGAGCCGGATCGGAATTAACTTCAACTTTTGTCCCCGTCGAATCAACTAACGGTAATTCCGGCTCGATCGCCCCCAGACTCGCAGACAACAACGGAGCAGTAGAAACGGCAGTTCTCGAACGAACTACTACGGAAATATCCAGCGTAGCTTCGGCCGCAAAACTTTCCCCCCAACGCTTAAACTTAGCTGAAACTCTCGATAACATTAGCTATCGCGTGATTGGTTTGGGATTTCCTTTACTGACTATTGGTATTATTGCTGGAGCTGTTTGGGCTAACGAAGCTTGGGGATCTTATTGGAGTTGGGATCCTAAAGAGACTTGGGCTTTAATTACCTGGTTAGTTTTTGCCGCTTATTTACACGCACGCATTACTCGCGGTTGGCAAGGCAGAAAACCAGCTATCATCGCAGCAACAGGTTTTGTCGTGGTTTGGATTTGCTATTTAGGGGTTAACCTTCTCGGTAAAGGACTTCATTCCTACGGTTGGTTCCTATAAGAGAAAAAGATCGGTAGTGAATTACAAGGGGCTAAAGGCAACAGGGAATGGCAAGAAAGAAAATAACCAAGCATTTCTTGCTTTGAGCAAGGGTGTCCTCAATTGGTTTCAGTTAAATCCTAATTCAGTTAAACTCTTGCCTCCTGCCTTTTCCCGATCGATTTATTACTCCCTACTCCTGACTCAAAATGAACTGGACTAACCTTCACGCCAAACTCCATAAAACTTTGCGTCAAAGGCAGTTAATACCTCAGAATATTCCCCTATTAATAGCCGTATCGGGCGGCCAAGACTCTCTTTGTTTGTTGAAATTACTCCTCGATCTTCAACCGAAGTGGGACTGGCAATTGGCGATCGCCCACTGCGACCATCGCTGGCCGACAGATGAAGGAATTGCCGATCGCGTTGTCGAAATCGCTCGCTCTTTCAAGATCCCGATTTATTTAAAAATAGCCGAGCAATCTATCAAAGAAACAGAAGCAGCGGCTCGAAAATGGCGATATCAAGTTTTAATCGACATAGCCGCAGCAGAAGGTTTTGAACATATAGTTACCGGACATACTAAAACCGATTTGGCAGAAACATTAATTTATAATTTATTACGGGGTAGTGGAGCTGATGGGATGGTTGCCCTTAATTGGCAGCGATCGCTAACCCCACAAATTAATTTAGTTCGTCCTTTACTCGATATTTCTCGTCGCGAAACCGGAGAATTTTGCCAACAATTCGATCTTCCCATTGTCGAGGACTGTCTCAATCAAAATCTTAAATATTCTCGCAATCGAATTCGCGCTGAATTAATTCCTTATTTACAAACTCACTTTAACCCCCAAACCGAGTCCGCACTGGCTCGAACGGCAGAATTATTGCGCGCTGATGTCGAATATCTCGATAACGAAGCCAAAAAAGTCTTAGAACGTGCCTTACATTGCGATCGCATTAGTTTAGATCGCGTTTATTTGCGTCAAATTCCCCTTGCCCTCCAAAGAAGGGCGATCGCTCAATTTCTGAGTCAATTGTGGCAAAAACAACCTAGTTTTAATCAGGTAGAAGCAGTAATTGATTTAATTGACGCTCCGAATAGAAGTCGTACTTCTTCTTTAACTGGAAAAAGCTTTGCAGAAGTGTGCGGTCATAACATCACACTTCACGTTTAACATCTTTTGTCAACAATCACCAAAAAATAATCTTTAAAGTTGTTCTAATACCAATTCCCTAGAATAACACTACAGATCGATTTTAAGAATCTTTTACCTGTCTTGGCAGACGTTCCGGGAGCGGTAGACAGCCTTGATAGTTAAGTTATTGTTTTCAACCAAGATTTATTGGTAAATGAAGGCTGTCTACCTTCCACCCCTTGCGCGTGAGCCTC
>JASJCW010000028.1 GCA_030065265.1 Prochloraceae cyanobacterium | reverse complement strand
CCCCAAAGTTTTTCTTTAGTAAAAATAGGCGCAATTAAAGCAGATTTTATGCCTAGATCGACAGTTTTACCTTGCAAATTTAAATTGGCAATTTCTCGATTAAAATCGTTAATAATCTTGGTTTTACCGTCGCGATATTCTGGTAAATAGTCATTTATTCCTAAAACGTTGAATATTTCTTTTCCTTTCAGTGAACTACAATTAATACAGTCTGTTTCTTCGACAATAGTTGCAGACTCATTTAACAAACGAATTATTAAAACCCGATCTACTTCGAGTAATTCTTTTATTTCTGTGGCTGCAGTTGCTAAGATTTCTTTGAGTTTTAAACATTTGCGAATTTTACTAGCAACTATATTAAACAATTGCGATCGCCGATGTTGTTTCTCCAAAGATGCCAAACTTTTGCGGCGATCGGTAAGATCGATACAAGTACCAACGTAACCTAAAAATTCTCTTTCTAAGCTAAATCTAGGCATTCCTTTATCTAAAATCCACCGATATTCCCCATCCTTGCTTCGCAAGCGATATTCTATCTCAAAAAACTGACGGTTTTTAATCGCATTTAAATATAAATCTAGAGAATAATTGCGATCTTCAGGATGAACTCCATTCTTCCAAAGATCGGCTATTTTGCCCTCTAAAGAATTTCCAGTGAACTTAAGCCAAGCAGCATTAAAAAAAGTATATTTTCCAGTGGAATCTGCCATCCAAATCATAATTGGCGTGCTATTAGCTATAGTTTGAAAACGGGCTTCACTTTCTTGAAGAGATCTTTCTTTTTGAGCAATGACGATGTACTTACTAATACCCTGAGCCATCAATTCGATGACTTCTTTTTCTTGAATAGTAAAATCTTTATTTCTGATTTTAGTTGAAGAAAAATTGAGCGTGCCGTAAACTTTGCCATCGATTGAGATTGGAGTACCGATATAAGATTCTAATTTAAGATTTTGATAAACAGGATGCTGCTTCATATTATCCATTTTGCCTACGTTGCTATAGGCAATGGTTTTCTTGAGTTTAACTACTTCTTGGCAGTAAGTATCCTCTAAAATGAATTCTAATTTTGGTTTTAAAAATTCTAGATTTGAATTGACAGAATCAATGATATAAATGTTGTCAATAACTTTGCTAATAATGCCCGTTTCTAACTGAAAAATTTGGCATCCAGTTTGCAAATAATCAGTAAATAACTCCTCAAAATTATTGTAATTAGTAGTATGAAGTCGGTGCAAGCTTTTCAGGCTAAGACTAAAATTTTGCCAGTCTCGATCTCTTGCTTTTTCTGTTGAAGTGTTAACTGATTCTTGCAGCCTTGCACTGCTCGATATATTTAAGGGTTTTAAAAATGCTCGAATTTTAGATTGTAAAATGGTTAAAAGCTTTTGTAACATAGGATTCGATTTAAAGGGTTACAAGCTATTTAAATTCGATTCAAGCGATCGGAAATATAATGGGCTAAATCTCGGGTTGATATTGATTTAGGAATTTGACAATCAGCACCGCTAGTGTAAATTAATGCTTGAGTTTGAGGATCTAAATTATTAGTTAAAAATAAAATAGGCAAGCTATACCAACGAGGATCGCTCCGCACTACGCGACAAAGTTCGATCGCATCAACTGGAGTCATTGCTAAATCTAAAATTAATAAATCTGGATTTAGTTCAACAAAAGTGTCCCAAAACTGAGTTGGCTCATCTACTATCGTAGTTTGGAATTGCCAATTTGCAAGTGAATTTGACAAACGATGAAGATATGCTCGATCTTCGCTAACGATCGTTATTTTAGCCCCGATTGCCCTACTATTCAGTTTGGTTGCGATGGTATCGATAATAAAAGTATCGCTCAAAGATTGCTCTAAGAAAGTATCTGCACCTCTTCGCATCACTTCGAGGCGATCGTCAAAATTGGCGCGATCGCAGATTGCAAATAAGGGTACACTCGGTGCAGAATCGCGAAAATATTCGATCGATCTTAAACTTGTCTCAAAATCAGCATTGTCCGTACTGCGAATTTGTAAGAGACTTAAATCAACCCGATGGCGAACTAATAATTCTCGAGCGGCTCGCACGCTTGAAGCGGTTAATACTTGCCACCCCCTACTTTGAGATAGATCGCAAAGCGATTGATGCAGTTTGCGATCGAGATCGATCGTTAATAAGTTGTTCGATCGTCTCTTGTGCGCTTTTAGTTGCTGTGTTGCAGCAATTTCCCCCTTTTCTAAATTGCTAGTCTTATTTTCTATTTCCGCTCGCAGTTCAACTAATAAACGCAGGAATTCTCGTTTTGCTTTCTCTTCAAAAAGCTCGCCAATTTGGAGCAAATTTTCTAACTCAAAAGCCAATTGAGAAGCGCGATTTTTACCAAAACTTCCTAAAGTTCCAGCTAAAGTATGAGCGACCGATTCGGCTTCTTTTTTGAGATCTCGATTTAGGGTGTGTTGCTGTTTTAGATGCGATTTTACCCGTTCAAAAACTTCTAAACGAGCGATAAATGCTTTTTGATATTCTTGCCAAATTTTAGCCAAGGCTGCGATTTGCTCTAAGTTTTTGGCTGGTTTTAGGGTTTCGATCGCCTGCGAGTTGTTGGTCGATCTAGGTTTGAGACAATAACCCTGGCCGTAAATTGTTGCGATCGCATCTTGAGGTACTCCTGCGGCTTTTAATTTTTGTCTTAATTCTTTAATATGGGTTCTGACGCTGTCTTCTCCGGGGATTTCTTCAGAAGACCAAAGACTGTCTATAATCGCACTGGGACTAAAAACTCGCCCTTGATGGCGTAAAAATAATTCTAATAGACCGTATTGTTTCGGAGTTAGGTTGATAATGCGATCTTCGTAAGTAACTTTAAGACTTTCTGGATCTAAACACAAATTTTCCCATTCTAAAACGGGGGATAAAGTCTGAGTGTCTCGACGCAAAATTGCTTTAATTCTGGCAATTAATTCTTGAAAATCAAAAGGCTTAATAATATAGTCGTCAGCCCCAGCATTTAACCCTTTAATTTTATCAACGCTCGTATTGTAGCAAGCAGTTAATAAAATAATCGGCGTAAAGTAGCCGCGATCGCGCAATCTCTGACACAGAGTCATCCCATCTAGTTTGGGCATTAGTACGTCTAATAAAATTAAGTCGTAGGTAAAATTAGAAGCATAGTACCAACCGCTTTCTCCATCAGCAACTGTATCGACTACGTAATGATGTTGGTTTAAATTATCACTGAGGGTTTTGGCTAAGATTTTGTCGTCTTCTACCAGCAAAATTTTCATTAGTTTATCTTGGCCGAGTGATGAATGTAATTTAGTTTACTTGGCTTTTTTTACATATTTACACAATTTATGCTTAATATTCCTTTATTTCATAACATTTATTAAAAATGGTAAGATATTGTTGTCTTTTATACTAATTGGGTTTAGTTTGGCTACACTTTGATGAGTTAAAACAAGCAGCAGGTAACAGCTTCAAAGAATCATCTAGAGAATTATTTTCGGGAATTAGTAGCGATCGAGATCTCGACTCCAGGGGTACTGTTTAATTTCGCTCAACTGAGGCCCAAAAGATCGGAGTTATTTATTTTTCCAAATTTACTGATTTCCAACCGACGATATCTTCAAAAGCAGCGACGATCGCACAATAAGATAAGGGAATCGTAACAAGAAGACCTATCCCTAAAAATAAAATACCAACTAAATTGACATATAGTAATGTCAGACTAAAACCGAAAAAAGACAACCAATTTTTTGATATTATTTTGCGGCTAGCTTCTAAAGCTTGCCAGACTCCGAAGCGATATTCAAGGACAAAAAGAATTGCAAATAGATAAGCAATAGCTAAATATATACCGGGTAAAATAAACAAGATTAAGCCGAAAAAAATCAATAAACTACTAACTAAATTGACTAAAAAAATCGGGAAAAAGCTTTTAAAACCGGCAAAAAAATCAGCGAAATTTCGAGATTTATTTTTAGCCAGTTTGAGGGCAACAATATAATAACCGGCTGTTAAAACTGGAGTGACAAAATTGTAAATTGCTGTTGGCAGTGCTGCTTCAGATTGAGGCAATTCAGATAGACCAGTGGAAATCAAAAAATTAAGACTTAAAAATCCGCTAAAACCCCAGATATATTGGCGAAAAATCTCCCAGCCGCGATCGAAATATTTTTCAAATTTAAAAGTATAATCTCGATCGACAAAATTCAGATTTGATTCGCTCATTGACTGTCTATTAAAAAACCGATCCATTCTTAGGTTACAATAAACCGGGCAAAAAAATGTAAAAAAACAACCTTCTTAAAGAAGGCGCGATCTCAGAAGGTAATTTTACAAGTAGGTTGAGACTGTTTCTGAAGAGGAAACTTAAACCCAAATGCCAAAAGTTAAACTAACTCTTTTTCAGGTAAAGAACTTTCAATTGCCCCCAACCAATCAATTAAATTTTCTAATTGTTTTTGAGGTTTAAGAACGCCCAAACCCCTGACAGTAACTTTTTTCTTGCTATAAACAAAGCGCGATCGCAAATGGGGCGGTAATTTTTCGGCTAACTTTCTCCAAGCTGGTTCTTCCATCGGAGTTTCTAAAACCACGTGTTGTTTTCCTTCGGGTTTGATGCGAGAAAATCCTAAAGGTTTGGCAATTTGTTTGAGTTCGACGACTTTAAGTAATTGTTCTACTCCAGGGGGTAAACTGCCGTAGCGATCGTTCCAGTCGGCGGCTATTTGTGCTAATTCTACTCGAGAATTAGCGGCGGCAACGCTGCGATAGGCATCAATTTTTTGTTCTGGATCGGTAATATAATTAGCGGGAATGAAGGCTGTCAGTTTGAGATCGACTTGAGTATCGCTAACTTGAGGAATTTCCGTCCCTTTAATTTCTGCGATCGCTTCTTGTAGCATGTCCATATAAAGTTCAAAGCCGATCGCTTCCATTTGTCCTGACTGTTCGGCCCCTAAGAGGTTTCCCACCCCTCTAATTTCCATATCCCGGGTCGCTAGTTGATATCCCGAACCTAATTGAGTAAATTCTTGCAATGCCCGCAATCGCTTTCTAGCGGTTTCTGAGAGGGTTTGTTTGTTGGGGTATAAAATCCAAGCATGGGCTTGTATGCCGGATCGCCCGACCCTTCCCCGCAACTGATACAGTTGGGAGAGTCCGAATTTTTGCGAGTCTTCGACGATAATTGTATTGACTCTGGGTATATCTAAACCGGATTCGATAATTGTGGTACAAACTAAGATATCGGCTTCGCCGTTGCTGAAGGTTAGCATGGTGGCTTCTAGTTCGGCCTCTTGCATTTGTCCGTGGGCGATCGAGATCCTCGATCCGGGAATCATTTCTCGGAGTTGTCCGGCGATTTCTTCAATTCCTTCTACTCTGGGGACGACGTAAAAGATTTGTCCGCCGCGATCGAGTTCGTTTCTAATTGCCGTTCTAATTACTTCCGGGTTGTAGGGGGATAAATGGGTTTTAATCGGACGACGGGATGGGGGTGGAGTAGTTATCAAACTCATTTCCCTAATTCCCGACAGTGACATATATAAGGTTCTGGGGATGGGTGTAGCGGATAGGGTTAATACGTCTACTTGGGTTTTAAGGCTTTTGATTTTTTCTTTTTGATTGACTCCAAAGCGTTGTTCTTCGTCAATGACTAACAGTCCGAGGTCTTTAAATTTAACTTCTTTACTGAGAATTTGGTGCGTTCCAACCACTATATCTAATTCGCCGGTACTAAGTTTTTTAATAATTTCTTTACGTTCTGAAGCAGTTCTGAAGCGATTTAACAGGCCGATATTAATCGGATAGGGGGCGTATCTTTCTTTGAGGGTATGATAGTGTTGTTGGGAAAGAATCGTAGTCGGGGCTAAAAATGCTACTTGTTTGTGGCCGGTCGTAATCACTTTAAAAATAGCGCGGATTGCTACTTCTGTTTTCCCAAAGCCAACATCGCCGCAGACTAAACGATCCATCGGGCGATCGCTTTCTAAATCTCTTTTGACATCTTGAGTTGCTTTCAGCTGATCTGGAGTAGGTTGATAGGCAAAGGAATCTTCTAGTTCTTTTTGCCAAGGCAAATCTAAAGGATAAGCATAACCGGTATGTTCGGATCTTTTGGCATATAAATTAAGCAGATCTACTGCTAATTTTTTGATTGCTTTGCGGACTTTATTTTTTCTTTTTTCCCAAGCCTTACCGGCCATTTTATCGAGTTGAGGGCGGCCCGCACCTACATGACGATACCGAGATAATACTTCTAAATTATCGGCGGGAACTCTCAAAATTCCGTCGAGATATTTGATTGTTAAATATTCCCTTTGCTCGATCGGTTCTAGTTTAATAAATTTGCCAACACCGTGATTTCTATGGACGACAAAATCCCCCGGACGCAATTTATTAACATCTACTTTTTTAGAAGTTGCGCGGCGACGTTTGCGAATGTATCCAGCAGTGGCTAAGGTTTGCTGACCGAAAAATTCTTTATCGGTGACGACAACTATTCTAAAAGTTGGTAGGATAAACCCTTCTAATTCTGCTAAACCAGAATATTTTAAACCTATTGCTGTTTTAGAATTTTGCAGTTTTTCTATCGCTGGATAGTCGCGGGGATTGGGGATGAATTGAGCCGGACAATCGTGTTCTTGTAATAGAGAAACCGATCGCGACGGTTGAGCAGAAATCAACCAAGTGGCATAGTTTTTTAAGGTGATTCCACTATATATTTCCCGTTTTCCGCGCAAAATCTCTGCTAGCTTGGCAAATTGATGGGGGGTTGTGGGAATGGGACGACTGGAAAGATTGAGCGCATCATCCTGATTTGCTTCGGCTATTTCTGATAAATACAAAAATAAAAATTGTTGGGCTGTTGCTAGTGATTCGGCAAAAGTGCGATGTATTTTTGCTACTTTTTTGGCTGAAATGAATTTTTCTTCTGACCTTTCAACCCAGCGATCGCTGTGAGCATTACATAGTTCTAATTCATCGATCGCAATTATGGTTTGTGGGGGTAAATATTCTATTAAAGAAACTGGTTTGTTAAAAGCATTTCCTAAATACCTTCTCATTCCTTCCGGCAAATTACCAGTTGCGATCGCTTCTTTTTCTTCTGGTGATAAAATATCCGATTCTGCATCGAGATAATCGGCAATAATGCGCGCAAAAGAAGTCGGAGTTAAAATTAATTTTTCAATACTATCTAAAGATCTTTGCGTGCCAGGATCGAATTCGCGAATCTTTTCTAATTCATCGCCAAACCATTCTAATCTTACCGGCAATTCAGCAGAAACCGGAAAAATATCGACAATATCGCCCCTTCTACTCCATTGTCCTTCTGTTTCTACTAAAGGCACGCGATCGTAACCTAATTTTGCTAGTTTCTCGTCTAAAATTTTCGATTTTTCGCTCGTTCCCACTTTGAGGGTAAGACAGTATTGCTGAAAAATTTCTAAAGGAGGTAGATGGGGTTGGAGAGATCTTTCTGTAGCAACGATTACAGTATTAGTTATTGGTTCGCTTCGGTCGATCGCAAAATCTGCCAATACCTGCATCTGTCCCCAAATCATCTCTGATTCTGGGTCAAAAGGCTCGTAGGGAGACGCTTCCGAGCTTGGATAAAAATGAAGGGTTTTCCAGCCCATTGCCTCTAATTGTGCGGCCCAACGTCCGGCTTCTTCTATTGTGGCGCAGACAATAAATAGGTTATTTTTTTGCAAGCGCGCCAAACTAGAGCCGACTATTCCTTTTGCTAAACGAGGGATACCGTTTAAAGTTAAGGATTTCTTTTGCTCTAATTTCAGCAATAATTCCTCAGTCAGAGGAGATTTTTCTAAAGCCCGAATTACAGAAGAAAAAGCCATAATCAAGTCAAAGGTCAAAAATCAGTAATTTAGTAGCCCTCCGCAAGTAAACTATTATAATCGATAATTTTTGAGCATTTCCAATTCTTGCTTATCTCTTCGTTAATTTAGCGAATCAGTTTAATTATTTGACAGCGATCGTTTTTAATTTTTTCTTTAAGATTGCAACTCTTGAAAATCAACTTTAATTTTGCAGATCTCGATCGCTCTTCTGACTGGTAAATTTACTGATTTTATTTAATAGTTAAAAATACTAAACTACCTAATAGTTTAATTCAATATTTTTCCTGATTTACGAAAATTATAAAGCTAGTTAGCTTGAATGTATGGGAGCAAAATTAGATGTTTTTTGTTTCCAAATCAAGTGTCAACTGGCAATATTTTATTTCAATGAAAGGTGCGATCGCAAAATTGTCATCACTACTGCTCTTCTTACCAATTTTGGTAAGTTGTAGTAACTCAAATTTGGCAATCAAAAAAACAACACCAACTGTCAAGTACCCTTGTCAAAATTGTTTGCTTTTAATCCGAGATCGACAAAATAGAACTAATTCCCTGGGCAATCCAATTTATAAATTAGAAGCTTATCAAGACAATCAAAAAATTTATTCTTTCGATGCGGTTACTGGGAGAAAAAACACTCAAAACAGGAATAGAAATCGAAGTGGAACTGAAGCTCCATTGCCCGATGGCAAATATTTAATAAGTAGTAAAATCGTTCCCGGAGCGTTACCGGAAACAGGAGAAACATTCATTCCCATCTATCCAGAATTTGCCACTGCAAGAACTGATTTAGGAATAGATTACGATCCGAGTTTTAATCAAAATAATGGCGAAGATGGAACGGCCGGTTGCATTGCTTTAACTAATCAAAGCGATCGCGATTTAATTAACCAGTTTGTTATCAAATATAACCCTAAAGAACTAATTGTAAACATTCAGTAATTTACTAAAAAAATGAAAAAATTCTTTGTCTCTTTAAGCTTTTTTACTTTAATTTTCGCCGCTCAAAATATACCAATTCGGGCCGGGAAATCAATCCAATCAACCTTATGTTTGTACTAGAAACAGCAACGGTACTCTAAATTTACGTCAAGGAGCAGGACAACAATTTGGTATAATTGCCAGGGTACCCAATGGAATGAGAGTATTTCAATTATCTTCGACCCAAGGGGCTGATGGTTTTATAGCAGTCGAAGTAAAGGTTATGACAATTTTATTTGTTCCCTACTAACTACTAACTATTCTCTGCTTTTACAATTATTGTCCTAATCTATAGTTCAGTTGCTATATTTGGTATCAAGTAAACTATAACGGTTTTGTTGTTGGGTAAGAGGAGACTATTTGTGTCGCTAAAAAACGACTTCTAGCTGCGATCGAGATCTCATTCTAACAGTGTTTGAGATCTCTAATATTTTTGAGCGCGATCGTATTTCGCTCCCATTAATTTAGTCAAGATAAAAATGTTGGACTCCGATCGCGGTAAAGATATGTTTAAAGAGTCGCCTTATCTCACTCCTCTAGCTTGTGCTATCGATTATTCTCTAGATTTAACTGCGGAAAAAGAATATGTTATCAAGGAAAAATTACTAGCAATCTTAAGCTCGATCTTATTCATATCTCTAATCGGAGTAACTGGGGTAGTTTCTCAACAAGAATTTAAGCAAACTGGAGTTGTTGAACCTCTTGAACTAATTTCAGAAGAAATATAGTCCAAGATTCTAGAGAACAAGTTACCCTGTCTCCCATTCCTCTAAATCAAACAAATTCAAACTTAACTGAAAAGGTTTAAATTGAGTCGGATTACCAGACTCATCTAGCAACCTAGATGATAACTTCCTCGTTTGAGAACCTGTTAATTCAGGTTTGGTCGTAACTTTCGAGCTGACCACCCGTAGAGTATCGATACCAAGCTTTGATTTGCCGCGTGTTGCAAGCACTTTTGCGGCTTGGATATCTGCGTCTTCGTGGTGGGCGCAAACTTCGCCAATGAATTTTTCTTTATCCCTATTTTTGGGGCTAATATGCCACGGATGACATTGCTGGGATGAGCCGCGTGGATCTACCTCAACAACCCAATTTCCTAATTTAGCTGCTTGATGCTTAGTTTTTTGACGAAGAGAGTACCATGAAGCATCAGAAATAGCTTTATTTAATTGAGATTTAGCTGTCTGATTATTCCGCAAATATCTACCAGTATTGGGGCATTTTTTCGGTTTGCACCGTTTTTTCATTCCCTGAATATTGAGATTTTCAAAGGAGATCGCATCTGCCATTCCCGCAATCTTTTTACCGAGCTTCCATTGAAAATCTTGACGGCGACGACGAATATCTCTATGGACTTTAGCGACGGCAATACCTGCTTTTCTACAATTATTACTCCCCTTTTTTTTTCGAGATAAACGCTTTTGCCTAATTTTTAATCTACCTTCTAATTGTTGATTAATTTGTGGATTAAGTATTACTTCACCATTACTTATTGCTGCTATTTTCGTAATGCCAACATCGCAGCCAATAATAGTATTTAACTCAGTTTCAGTCTTTTGAGGTAGAGAGGGGATCGATTCATCTAATTTTTCAGAAATGGTATAACTTCACGAACTCAATGATGGGAGTGTCAATCAACTCTTATTCTGCTATAGGATCGATATTGACAAAGTAATGTCTGACGATCCTGGTAAAGTCAGATTTAAGGTTTTGAATTTTTTGTCTTTATTACAGTAGGTTTAAACTAATACGAGAATGTATCGATCGCAAAAAAGATTGGCAAATCGTCTGCTGGCAGCTTTTCTAGGAGCTTTATTAATCTGCTTTTTAGTCATAATCCCAGCTTTTGGAGAATCAAATAATAACAAAGCACCAGTAGTAATCGATGGAAGAGCAGTATTAACCCTCAGCAGTTACAAATCTTTAAGTGCGGCCGATCGAGCCGCACAGATTAACAAAACACTACAAGAAATAGTCCAATCTGACAACCAAACCACCGAGATTGAAATCAAAACCCTTAACAATTCCCCGGTTATTTTTATTAACGATCGCTACATCATGACCGTGACTCAAAAAGATGTAGATGAGGATCTCAGCCCCGAAGAACAAGCTGAAATATGGGGCAAAGAAATCTATTTAGCTTTAGCAAAAGCCCACAAAGAAAGAAGTGTTAAGTTCAGATCTCGTTCGCTTATTATCGCCGGGGGGATGATCGGGTTGGCGATCGCCTTGAATTGGGGTTTGGGTTGGTTTTGGCAGTATTTACAGGAAATAGCGACAAAATTTTTAAATTTGACGGGAGAGCGCAAAACAAATCGAGATCGACCTTGGGCCTTAAAATTATTTCTGGATTTAACTTTAATCTTGGCTCGAACCAGCCTCTGGGTATTTTTAATCCTTTACATAACTAACTTATTTCCTTTTACCAGACAGTTAAGTTTTCGGATTGCCAAAAGTTTAAAAACTAGTTTATTGTCCGATATCGTGCCGATCGGTCAAAATCAATATTCAATTATTAATTTACTGATTTTAACTAGTTTGTTTTTGGGATTGATAATCTTATCGGGTACGATAACTAATTTATTGCGTTCGCGAGTTTTGCGGGTAACTGGAATTAATTTAGGCCTTCAAGAAGCGATCGCGATCGTCAGCAAATACACTATTATCACCATCGGTGCGATTGTCTTGCTCCAAGTTTGGGGACTAGAATTAAGTTCGATCGCCATTCTTGCCAGTGCTTTAAGTATTGGGGTTGGTTTTGGTTTGCAAAATATCGCCAGAAATTTCGGTAGCGGTTTAGTCTTGATTTTCGAGCGTCCGATTCAAATTGGTGATTTTATTGAAGTAGGCGAATATATGGGTGTGGTTGAAAAAATTAACGCCCGCAGCACCGAAATTAAAACCCTCGATCGCATTTCTATTATCGTCCCCAATTCCCGCTTTTTAGAATCTGAAGTAATCAACTGGAGTCATCAAAGCCCCGTTTCTCGGATTCATTTACCCGTAGGTGTAACCTATAATTGCGACCCAAATAAAGTACGTCAAATCTTATTAGAAGTAGCTCGAGATTGTCCTGGAATTTTACCTTATCCCGAAGCAGATGTTTGGTTTAAAGGATTTGGCGATAGTTGTTTGAATTTTGAATTATTAGTTTGGATTAACAATCCCACTCAGCAACTTCCCCTCCAAAGCGATCTCTATTTCTCGATTTTTGCAGCACTCAAACAGCATCAAATTGAAATTCCTTTTCCTCAAAGGGATCTGCACCTGCGATCGGGTTTATCTTCGCCAATGGAACAAGCTTTATTAAACTTTGTTAACAAAACTGAAAAAGAATCGGAATCGACTCGACACCGTTAAACTAATTGTATTGGGAGGGAAAAAAATGGCGATCGAACCTATTGGTCTAGAAAGACAATCCGTTGCTACTTCTTTGGGCAAAATGGTCTACTATAGTCCCTGTAAAGAGCCTTGGCGCGATGATAGCAGTCCTGATGAGAATTTACCTACTCTAGTATTTTTACATGGTTTTGGTGGCGGTTCTTCTGCCTATGAATGGTCTAAAGTATATCCAGCTTTTGCAACCGAATATCGGGTTATTGCACCGGATTTAATTGGTTGGGGTAATTCGGAACATCCAGAATTGAATTATAAGCCAGAAGATTATATTAAAACAATTATTGAATTTATCGAACAGACTTGTAGCGAACCGGTCTCAGTGATAGCATCCTCTTTAACTGCTGCTTTTACGATCAGAGCGGCGATCGAGCGAGCGGATCTGTTTAAGTCCTTAATTTTAACTACTGCTGCGGGTTTGTCGGATTTTGGCGAAGATTATAGTCGCAGTTTTTTTGCTCAGTTGGTTAGCATTCCGGCGATCGATAAGTTGATTTACAATTTTGGCGTAGCTAATGCTGGCGGTATTCGCAGTTTTTTGGAAACGCGACAGTTTGCTTGTCCAGAAAGAATATATCAAGAAATTATCGATGCTTATTTAAAATCTGCCAAACAACCTAATGCTGAATATGCCGCTTTATCCTTTGTCAGGGGCGATTTATGTTTCGATTTATCAAAATATATCCCTCAATTAACCGTTCCCACCGCTATGATTTGGGGGAGAAAATCTGAGTTTACTTCTCCAGAAATAGGTCAGAGATTGGCAGATCTCAATCCAGAAGCAATTAAAGTTTTTCAAGTTATCGAGGATGTCGGTTTGACACCCCAATTAGAATTACCAGCAGTCACGATCGGTTTAATTCGCAAATATATCAAGCTATTAGATTCCAAATAGAAAAAGATAACAAATTAACTATCAATCTCGAGCTGATTTCTGACAAAAGTAACTCTAATCTCGTCTCTGTTACCCGTTCCCTTTTGTCAGACTGTTGCAATGCTCACACTCGACTGCGATCGCAATCAATAATTATTTGCACTAAGATCGAAATCTTTCAGGGGTTATTCCTCAAAGTATAAAGTTAATAAAAGATTAAGAAACATTATAATATAATCGTTAAATATTTTCTATGATTCTGCTGAAAGTCTTATTAAACTAATGCATTAATTCAAAATGATTTATAATTCTATATTCGTAAAATTATCTATGCTTGCAGTAATTAAGTAAGATTGCTATATTTTGAAGTGCCTACTTATTAAAAATAACTATCAATAAATAGTGCGCTGCAAATGAAACAAAATTTCTCTAATAAATGGAAAATTGGCAATTTATTGAGTAAAACGACACTAAAAAAATGGCCCTACTTACCCGCGATCGTCGGCTTGGGTTTAGGAATAGGAATCTCAATTACTGCATATAAAATTGCCAATAAATTAGAGCTAGCCAGTGCAAATGCGGTCTTCGAGCGGCAAGCATCGGATTTAGTCGTTCGATTGCAAGGAAATTTAAACGAATACGCTCAAATTACTCGTCTTTTAGGATTGACATACCAATTCGATGACGAGATGTCTGATGCCAAATTTAGATCGTTATCGCAAAAAATCTTGCCCTACCATCGCGGTATTTTAGGAATTGGGGAGGTAACTATAGAAAAAGAGCGCGTCAGAGTCGAGAGAATAGAGTTAAACTACGGCGCAGAAGTAGAAATAGAATTAAACGATATTCTAGCAAGCAGTTTCAAGCACAAAAATGCAATTAAAACAGCTTTAGCCACAAAAGTAATGATGCAAACTCGGCTAGATGAAAATAGCGATCGATTTATAATTTATCGAGCGATCGAAGATAGTAACTCGAAAAGTAACAAAATTATTTTTGCAATTTACGACTTGAAACACACCGTAGCAACTTCGATTAAAGCTAACCCATCAAATTTACTCGATTTTCAGCTTTACTTAGCTTCTTTAGATTTGCTCCAATCTTCTTTAATGAAGCCCCAACTTCAAGACAAAATCGAACCTTTGCTCGAGTACGATCGCATCTCAAAACAACTCAAAGATGGATCGGATCGATCGCAAACAACTTGTAGCTTCGATGCAGAATGGTTTGAATGTCTGCGTGCTTTAGATTTAGCTGGAGAGGAAATGTCGCTGCTAATTTTTCCAAATCCAGAACTAAAAGGAAAAGACGCATTATTAACTCTGGCGATCGGACTGACAACAACAATTGGTTTAGTTATTTATCTGTTAATGTCGGTGGAACTGCAAAAATCTTATACTGCTTTAGAGCGAGTTAATCAAGATTTAGAAAAGAGAGTTAAACAACGCACTGCTCAATTAGAGCAAGCTAAAGAATTAGCAGAAGCAGCATTATTAAGTAAAGATAGGTTTTTAATTAATATCAGCCACGAATTACGCAGTCCTTTAAATGCTGTCTTGGGTTATGCCAATGCTTTGTTAAATTCTGGTAACCTTCAATCAGATCAACTATTGAGTGTGAGAATTATCAAGCAAAGTGGAACTCATTTATTGAGTTTAATTAACGATATTTTGGACTTTTCAAAAACTCAAGCTGCTAAAATAGAGCTTATCCCTAAAGAGATACATTTGCAATCTTTTTTAGAAGAAATTGAAGGGATGGTAGCAATTAGAGCTAAAGAAAAAAATCTTTCTTTTCAATCCCAAGCTATCGGTCAATTACCGACAGGAATCAAAGCAGATGAAAAACGTTTGCGGCAGATTCTACTTAACTTATTACACAATGCAATTAAATTTACCGAATCGGGAGGAGTTACTTTTAAAGTTATTGGTATCGAGCCAAATAAAATTCGTTTTGAAATTATCGATACTGGAATTGGTATTGCCAGCGATCGCACTGAAGCAATTTTTCAACCTTTTGAACAAGCTGGAGACGAACAAAGTCGGATTCGAGGAACTGGTTTGGGTTTATCAATTAGCAAACAATTAGTTGAATTGATGAACAGTCAAATTGAAGTTAAAAGTAAATTAGGTGTTGGTTCGATTTTTTGGTTTGATTTGCCGATCGATAAAATTGAAGTTGCAAAACCAATTGTTCGCGATCGCAGTAAATTAAAAATAGTTGGTTATAAAGGGAAAAAACGCAAAATTCTGATAGTAGACGATCTCGAAGCAAATCGCTTACTATTACGAAATATTTTAAAACCTTTAGGGTTTGAAATTGTCGAAGCAGCTAACGGTGTTGAAGGATTAAATTTAGCCTGCGATTCTCTTTTCGATCTGATCTTAACCGATTTATTAATGCCTTGTAAGTCCGGTTTAATGATGACCCTTGAATTAAGAAGGATTGAAGAATTAAAAAATCTTCCGATCCTGGCTCTTTCCTCTTCTAGTGCTGAAATAATGGCAAAGCAAAGCAAAAATGTTGGTTGCAATGCTTTCCTTCCTAAACCAGTTGACGAACAGTCATTATTAGAAGCGATCGCCCGACATTTAAAGTTAGAATGGGTTTGCGCTCGTTCTACTCCGGTTAGTTTAAACTAAATAATTTTTCCCGACGAAATTGCTGATTTTTTGCTTGACTTTAGAATAGATTTATTTCTCTATCTTCATCTATGGATATTCCAGCAAAAATTGCACCAATTAGCAATATTATTGATAGTAACACCATTAACCAAAGGGTTATGTAAATTACGTTCATCTTTTTTTCCTTGCAAATTAAAATATCTTATTTTTTGCCTCTCGATCGCCCTAATTAAAAGCTATAAATCAATCGATCGAAATGATAAAATAAGGCGATCGAAATTGTAATTAAAATTCCAGCAATAAGCCAGTAGAACACTTGATAATATTCTTTGACATGGTTGATATTTTCCATTTTTATCACCTCTTTTGTTAAAAATATGGCGTTTTAGCTGCTCAATTTCTCTTCGCACCACATATTTTTCAAAGAAGGAAGCAATTGCTCTTGAAACTTTCTTTCTTATCTTCTCTACCACTATTTTAAGTTAAACTTAAAAACGATAGTTAATAAGTTTTTTTAACTTGCTGCGATCGCCTCTTGATAAGAGCGTAACTTTAACAAGATTTACCAAGATTTTAAAGCTCTAAGTTGAGGGGTTTTCTTTCTTTGATGGGCTTCCATTCTAGTTAAAACATCGTCTAAAATAGTCACCGCTTCGACAATAAATCTACCCTTATTCAGCATAACGCATTCGGCTCTTTCTGCCATAGCTGCATCGGTAATTTCGGCTCGAGAAGGAATGCCTTTTTTAACCAGATTTTCTAATACTTGAGTTGCCCAAATCACGGGAATATGTGCTGCTTCGCAAAGCCATAAAATTTCTTCTTGCATCTCTGCTAAACGTTGATAGCCAATTTCGACCGCTAAGTCTCCTCTAGCAATCATAACTGCAAAAGGTTGTTTTCCGGCGGCACGAACGATTAATTCGGGTAAGTTTTTAATTGCTTCGGGAGTTTCAATTTTAGCGACGATCGCTTTTTCGCGCCATTTATTTCCCAAACGCATTTGTAATTCTAATTGCAGTAATTCAATATCGGTTGCTTTTTGGACGAAAGAATAGCCAATTAGATCGGCTTTTTGGGCGATAAAATCGAGATCTTGACGATCTTTACTGGTTAAGGGATTTAAATCGATCGCAGTGTCGGGAAAATTAATTCCTTTATCTGGGTTGAGTTTTTCTCCTTTAAAACGAGCGCGAGTAATTTCTAATTCCACTCCTTGAGGTAAAATTGATTTTACCACCGCACCGATTTTGCCGTCATCGATCCAAACTGGAGTACCGATTGTTAATTGTTCTAAGATTTCTGGAAGGGTACAATTAGCTTGAAAAATCTCGCGATCGCGTTTTTGTGGTGGTGTTGCAGTTAATAAAAGGGTATCTCCTAAGAAAATCCGCTTTTGACTGGATGGGTATAATACTCGACCGATCCGAATTTTCGGGCCTGCCAAATCCATCAATATTTTACAAGATCTGCCAGTTTCTAATTCTGCTTTGCGAATATTGTCGATCGCCCGCGACCAAATATCAAGATTATCTCGAGCGCAATTAATTCGGAAACAATCGCTGCCACTTTGCAATAATTTTAAGACTAATTGGTAATTGTCGGCAGCAACCGTCGGTAAAGTTACCATAATTCTGACTTGACGGTGATAATATTCGCTTGTTTGGGCATTAATTTTTAAATCGCAAAATTGCCGAGGTAAATACATCGGTATCGTGCCAAAAACTTCTTCAGTGCGATCGCTAAGGATTTCATCTCCAGCAAAAAATGCTTCTAGAGGGATGCGATCGGGCAAATTGTGGGAATTATGACCGCAAATATGACCTAAAGTTGCAATTACTGCATCCAAGTTTTCTAATACTCTTGCTTCAATTCTGCCTAAAGATGATAATCCCCAAGGCATTAAAGCTAATTGAATTTTTCGCAAATCTTGTCTTCTTAAAGCTAAATAGAAAGCCAGATTTTGCGCGCTAGGTATGAAGTTTTCTCTTTCGATCCATTCTTGCCAAAGATGAAAAATTTCCGTTCCTTCTTTAACTACTGAATGTCTAATTTGCTGTAAACTTTTGAGTAAATTGTGGGGATTTGATAAGTCTGAATCGACTTGGTTTAATTTTTGTTTTAGGGATACATGCATCTGCGGCTCTCCCATTAAGATACGTTTAATAATAAAGCCATAAGAATTAGTAGCAATTTGTTTTCATGCAAACAAAATTTTATGACTTGACTCTTTTCTTTTAATATATCTCGAGCGGCAGCTTGTTAGACTCAAAACAAGATATAACTTTAAATTTATTCTAATTTGATTCTAATTGTTAAGATCCCTTTGATTGTCTGCGATAATGCTGTTTCAAATTGAATTGTTTCTCTTCTTCTGTCAGATTTGGCGAAGCAATTGGAGGCCGCATGTCCCATTGAAATTCGGCTAAAACTAATAGACTTCCACCCATTACCAAACCTGTCAATAAAAATTGCCATGCGATCGCGTAGGATAAAAGCGGGATTGCGATCGCTTGAACGATTCCGATAATAAAAAGAATTCGCGATCGTAATGCCATACCCGTGCCAAAATATCCAATTGCAGTAATCCCTAACCAAAGAGGACAGATATTAATTACAATAGCAGGCCATCCTTGAAAAATAGCTAAATCGGTGATAACTAAGGCTACAATATTTAAACCTGCCCAAAAGTAAACCACCCACAACAATCTTTCTACTTTTGCCCAAAAATTTGTCAGTAATATCATGATTAGAATCCCGACTGTGGTGAGCGCAGACCAGCACCAAGCTTGTGTTGTCCAAGCAATCGGAATGAATTGAGCCGTTGCAAAAATAATTATACTAATAATACCCCACAATATAAAAGCTTGATCGATACGGGTATAAAAACTGGATAGTAAAGTTAATTTGCCAACTTTCCACTTTAAACGCAACAATCCACATAGATCTTGTACGTCTAATTCAGGCTGTTTGAAACGGAGTAGAGGTTCTTTTACACTAAAGAATTTCATAGGCTAGAGTGTAAACTCCATATTAATTAAGTTTTATTAAGGCCCAGAATAACATAGATTGATGTTGTTGCTTTAATAAATTCTTAACATTTTTGCCAATCATTCTTAAATTGGTAGTTTTTGCAGAGTGAAATCGGCTGAGTTTTAAAATTGATTTGATGCTTTTAAATTTAATCCCTTGCATATATTTACTATGTATAGTTCTTAGCAAGTTGTTTCTTTAATTGTAAGAGATAATATTCAGCAAATTATCTTGAAAGCAGGGCGATCGATGAGCGACATTCCAACGTATATTCAAGTCAAAATTCAAGAAGCTAAAAACAAACAGTTAAAAGAACTTGATTTGAGCTACGAATCGACTTACTATCAATTGCAAATAATACCCGATGCTATTTTTGAATTAGAAAATTTAGAAACATTAATATTACGTAATAACGACATTCAGGAGATTTCTGAAGGCATTCTTAAACTACAGAAACTGAAAATTTTAGACTTAATGGAAAACGAACTCGACGAAAGTTTTGAAATTCTTTCACAACTGCAAAATTTAATCTTTTTGGGATTAACTTGGAATGTCAATGAAGATTTACCATCGTGGTTTGCAAATATACCCCAATTAGGACTAGATCTCAGCGAAGAACGATTGACTGAAATTCCCAAAGAAATTAAAAAACTGCAAAATATTACCCTATTACAAATTTGGTGGGATCTATCCGAACCTTTATCAACATGGATACATTACCCAGAGAAACTCAATTTAAATTTAAGAAATAATCAGTTAATAGAGTTACCAAATTCTATTACTAAATTAACTAATATAAATCGATTATATTTAAATTTTAACGACCTAACAGAGCTGCCAGAATCAATTGGCAACTTAACTAATTTAATCGAACTAGATGTGAGTTACAATCAGTTAGATTCATTGCCTGAATCTATTGAAAAACTAACAAAATTAAGCCAACTTTATTTGACATCGAATCAATTTACAGCAATACCAGAATCTATCAGCAAACTGACTCAACTCACCCAACTTCATTTAACTTCTAACGAATTGACAGAAGTACCAGAATATCTTTCTAATCTAAGTAATTTAACTAAGCTGGATTTAAGCGATAATCAAATTGAAAATTTACCCGAAACAATTACCAAGTTAACTAACCTAAAACAGCTTTACTTAATGTCAAATCAACTAACAGAATTTCCTGCTTTCATAATTGAAATGATTAATTTAACAGAATTAAATTTAAGAGATAATCAATTAACAGAATTGCCAGATTCAATAGCCAACCTGATTAATTTAACTCAGTTAGACTTAAGAGACAATCCATTAAGATCGCTTCCAGATTCAATTGAAGATCTCAAAGATTTGACCGATCTATATTTAAGTAATGAATCCTTGAAAAAATCCTTATTGGACAAAAAAATAGAGCAACCACAACCAGAAATAGCCAAGAAAGAAAATATCAAGCAATCTGAAGTAGATGTGAAAACAAATATTACTGAAAATAAAAAATCAAAACCAGTTAAACTCATTATCCTGGTAGCGATCGCAGGTATTATAGTAATAGCTGGTTCTATGGCTGTATTATTCAAGCAGCAAGTAGAACCTACTCCCGAACAATCTCAACCGAAGTCAAATTAATGATAACAGCAAAAATCGCGGATGTGAATTAATATTTAAAACGATCGATTATAAAAAAAAAGTAATTAAAATTAAATTAACTTAAAAAGTAATAAAATTGATGAGTTATATGATTCCCCCGCGCATTCAAGCTAAAATCGAAGCAGCTAAATATAAACATTTAAAAGAATTAGATTTAAGTTGGCGATCCACCCACTATGAATTAACAGAAATTCCCCTAGATATTTTTGAATTAGAGCATCTAGAAATTTTAAATCTAAGAAATAATAAAATAAAAGAAATACCAGAACAAATATTTAAACTTAAAAAACTAGAACATTTAGATTTGATCGGCAATCAAATAGATTTGAGTAATATTAGGCTTGCGATCGTTCAATTACCAAACTTAAAATTTCTCAAATTAACTTGGGATATTAATAAAACTCTTCCCCATTGGTTTAACGATATTACCAATTTAGGTCTCGATATAAGTACAAATCAATTAACAAAAATACCAGAAGACATCGCCAATCTAAAAAATATTACCTTTCTTAGTCTCTGGTGGAATTTATCCGAACCTTTACCACCAAGATTGGATTTTTTAGAGCAATTAAAATTAGATATAAGCGGAAATCAACTAACCAATTTACCGGAGTATTTGGGTTTACTAGCCAATTTAACCGAGTTAGATCTCAGTTACAATCAACTCACAGAATTACCTGATTTTGTAACTCAACTAACCAAATTAACCGAACTAGACCTAAGCTACAATCAACTAACAAAATTACCAAAAACAATCGGTAATTTAACTAATTTAGTCCGTCTTAATTTAAGTGTTAATCGTCTTAAAAAGCTTCCTAACTCTATTGGTAATTTAACCCAATTAACCGAATTATATTTAAGCGAAAATAAATTAAAAACTTTGCCAGACACTATTGGCAATTTGACCAATTTAAAACGTTTAGATCTCAGTGAAAATAAGCTAGCACCTTTACCACAATCTATTACCAAATTTACCCAATTAACTTGGATAGATTTGTGCAACAATCGACTGACAAGTCTGCCAAAATCTATTACTAAACTAAATAAACTAACTAAAATAAATTTAATCAGCGTCGATCGCCTCACGAGTTTGCCAGAGTCTTTAAGTAACTTTGCTAATTTAATTCAGCTATATTCTAGCAACAATCAGATCGTCTCAATTCCAGAATCATTTAAAATGATAATCAACAAACTAGAATTGAAAGAAGTAGACGAAATAATTTCTGAAAAAATTATCAATTATGGTGCCAGAGAACAATATTTAGTTAAAGCTAATTTGACAGGAGCAGATTTAACCAAAGCAGACTTTTCAGGATCTAATTTAACAGAAGCAAATCTCAATCAAGCCGATTTTACTCAAACAAATTTAAGCAACACTAACTTAACTCGAGTGCGAGCAATTGCAACTGATTTTACAGGGGCAAATTTCACGGGTGCTTGTATTGAAAATTGGCAAATAGATCGAGAAACTATCTTTGATGACGTTATTTGTAATTATATTTATCTAAAATCGGAAATAGATCCCGATACTGGAGATACTATTTTTAGCGATCGCCGTCCTCAAAACACTCTCAGCAACTTTGAACCGGGTGAATTTATCAATTTAATTCAAAAAGCGAGAAAAAGTATCGATTTAATCTTTAAAAATGGCATTGACTGGAAAGCATTTTTAGAAACTTTAAAAGAATTGCAAATTAAATATCAAGACGATCGCTTATCGATCGGTGCGATCGAACATAAATTAGAGCGCACTTTTATCGTAAGTTTGAACGTGACTCCAGAAGCAGATCGAGCAGTAATTGAAACTCAAGCACAACAAATATATGAAACCAAACTTCAAGTAATTGAAGCTCAATATAAAGCAGAATTAAGGCAATTAGAAACCAAATGTCAAATTAAAATAACAGATAAAGATCGAGAAATTATCGACCTTCACAAACAGCAGGGTGCAGATATATTACAATTAGTCAAACTAGCTGCGAATCAGCCTATTGTGGTAGCAGCTGAGGCCGCAATTCCAGATCGAATCGATTTAGATCCCTTCACAAAACCCGAAACAAAAACCGATCGCAAAACCAAGACTGAAATTTTTGCCAGCGATCGACTGACAATCAAAGAACCGATCGAGCAAATTAAGAGTTTACTCACTTCATCCGAATACAATCTTCAACCAATTCAAAGACGTAAATTGTTGTTTGAAATCAAACAATTAGCCGATTTTGTTGCCAAGATTGAAGACAAAAAGGTTAAATAAACAGACATGACCTTTCCCTTTAAAATTAGATCGATATTGAATTAGGCAATTATTATTATTTCAAGGTGCAAAATTAGGCAGATTTACCGATCGTAATTTTGGTAGAAAAAAAGATAATTAAATAACAGGAATAATTATGCTGCACTGACAATCTTCTCGCAAGATAGTCCGCTCGTGCTGGCATAAATCCATTTGTTTTTATTCGTAGACTGTAAAGAAGATATAGCAGTCGAATCAAAGGTTATGACAATTCTATCTATTTCCCACTACCTACTAACTATTTCTTGCTGTGACAATTATTGTCCTCACCTATAGTTCATAAGCTATTTAACCAATGCTAATTAGCTCGTTCGCAAAATTTATTAAGATCTTGTTCGGAAAAATCTTTTAATGGCTGCTCGTATTGCTTAATTTAAAAATCTACAACAACTTATTATAAACAGATCGAAAAATGAAAATATTTCAAAAACTAAGTTTTTTAATATTATCCAGTTCAATTTTATTGTCAGGAGTGGGGTTGATTTCACTTAGAGGAAATGAAGAAACTCAGTCTAACTTAGACAAAGTAATTATAGCAGGAGATAATGCAAATAACCATCTCGAAAATGCGATCTTATATTCCGGTAAAATTGAAGCTAAAACTTATCATTATTTTTTACAGAAAAAAAGAGGAATTCCCGAAGTTTATCTCGAACAACACAAACAAGAAATTTTAAAAATATTGCCTAAAATAACCCAAGAAATATCGGAATTGAATCGAGCTACAGAAAGTTTACTTCAGTTCGATTTACAGCTTCCATCTCAGGAAAAAGAACTTCACAAAGATGAAGTTCAGCTAATTAGAATAATCGACAAACTTCAAGAAAATAGCGAACGATTACAGAAAATAATTCCTCAGCTTTTAGAAAGCAATATTTCAGATGGTGAAACTCAATTACTTTCAAGCCAATTAGAAGTATTATTTGAAGATGAAATTTATCCTCTACTACAAGAATATCAAACCAATTTTTCAGACAATCAAGTTAAAAGAACTGAAATAATTACAAATCATATAGACAATCATAATTTAGCGATCGCCAATGCAACCTTAGTAGCGTTATTGCTTTCAGTCGTTTTCGGCTTGTACGCAGCCTACAGAATTTCTCGACCGATCGAACAATTAAGAGCAGCAGCTTTATTAGTAGGAAAAGGAAATTTAAACGTTTTAGTCCCCGAAACTAAAGACGATGAAATTGGAATTTTAATTAAGACCTTCAACGAAATGATTTCGGGCCTCAACAAAACTACCGTATCTAAATCTTATCTCGATAAAATTCTCACTTCGATGGGAGATAGCTTGATTGTTATTGCTCCTAACGGAACTATTAAAAAAGTCAATTCCGCTACTTGTCGTCTTTTAGGCTATCAAGAACGAGAATTAATCGAACAAAATATTCAAATTATTTTAGGCGATTCATTTTTAAACATTGAACACTTAACTCAAAAGACTTTTCTAGAAAATTACGACGTTACTTACATCACAAAAAAACAGAAAAAAATCCCGATCGCATTTTCAAGTTCTATTATTCAAAATGCTCGAGGTCAAACTGAAGGGGTAGTTTGCTTGGGGCGAGACATAACAGATAAAAAAGAATCCGAACGAGCATTACAAGAAAGTGAAGAGCGTTATGCACTAGCTTCCCGTGCTGCTAACGATGGTCTGTGGGACTGGAATTTACTCTCTAATGAAATCTATTTTTCTCCCCGTTGGAAATCTCTTTTAGGCTACGAGGAATCAGAATTTAGCAACACTCCCGATCGATGGTTTAAGCGCATACATCCCCAATACCGCGATCGAGTTTCTCAAGCAATTATTTCTCATTTGCAAAATCCGATCGCTCACTTAGAAATTTCCTACCCAATTTTACACAAAGATGGTGACTATCGTTGGATGCTTTGTCGCGGTATCGCCGTACAAAACGATCGCGCCGAAATCGTTCGTCTGACTGGCTCTCAAACCGACATTACCCAATCCCGACTCGATAAAGAAAAATTACGCCGTCAAGCTTTGTATGACGAACTAACTTGTTTGCCAAATCGTGCTTTTTTCATGGACAAATTGAAAGCTTTGTTTGACTCGAGCAAAAAAAGACGAAATAAAAAGTTTGCAATCTTGTTTTTAGATCTAGATGGATTTAAGAAAGTTAACGACAGTCTCGGACATCTCGTCGGCGATCGCCTTTTAATCGACTTTACCGCTAGGGTCAAAAAATGCTTGCGAATTAAAGATACTTTTGCCAGACTCGGAGGCGATGAATTTGCTATTTTGCTTGAAGATGTCAAACAAATCGACCTTGCAACCAATTTAGCGAATAAAATCTTCAAAAGACTAGAAAAACCCTTCCAACTCGAAGGGCGAGAATTATTCATCAGTGCTAGCATCGGCATTGCTCCTTACACCGACAAATACTTTAAAATTGAGGACTTGCTCAGAGATGCTGATACGGCAATGTATCGGGCTAAAATGGCAGGAAAAGCCCGTTATGCAGTTTTTCATCCAGAAATGCATCTCGAAGCTCTCAGTGTCCTAGAATTAGAAAACGATCTGCGACGTGCAATTAAACGCAACGAATTTGAACTTTTCTATCAGCCAATCGTCAAACTAGCTAGCCGTCAAATTGTTGGTTTTGAAGCTTTAATCAGATGGAAACATCCCGCGAAAGGTTATATTTCTCCAGGGAAATTCATTCCCATTGCTGAAGAGACAGGATTAATCGTCGAGATCGGTAACTGGGTAATCGAACAGGCTTGTCGTCAGATGAGCCGATGGCAGGAAAGATATCAAGTAGCCAAACATATGACTGTCAGTGTTAATGTCTCTCCGATCCAATTAAAGCAATTTTATTACGGCAATTCCAGCGATTACCTCGATCGCTTGCAAGAAATTTGTCAACAAACCGGCCTCGAGCCAGGATGCTTAAAATTAGAAATTACCGAAAGCACAGTTGTCGAATCTTTTGATGAAGCGAGTAAATTGTTAAAAGAAATTAAAGGTCTGGGCATCAAATTATCGATGGATGACTTCGGTACGGGCTATTCATCTTTAAATTCGCTCCATCGTTTACCGATAGATACCTTAAAGATCGATCGCTCTTTTATTAACGAGTTAAGTATCGATCGCGATAAATTCCAGCTCACACAAACCATCCTCCATCTCGCTCAAAATATGAATCTGGATGTAATTGCTGAAGGTATAGAAACAAGTCCCCAACAAGCTCTACTTACCGAATTAAATTGCCAATACGGACAAGGATATCTCTTTTCTAAGCCAGTAAATAGCAAAGATGCAGAAATATTAATTGCGACCAGTCAGCAATTCAGCAGTAAATACATCCCCGCTCACTCTTCCCTAAATTAACGATTTTAATACCATTTCTGAAAAATCAGGCTACAGATAACACTAAAAACTAGGATTGGCTAAAGCCTTATCTGACCCCTGACCCCTGACCCCTGACCTCCTACCTAGACCAACTGACCCAACTGTAGCAATCGTAAATAGAAACGGGATAATTTGCGCTCTATTTAAATTTATTTTTTTTGGCGAAGCGATCTCCAAAGCTACAATAAATCCATCGATCGCATTTGCTATGATTAGCTATTATGACCACTACAACAGCTAAAAAAACTGAATACGAGGCCGTGATCGGACTCGAAACCCACTGTCAACTGAATACCAATACTAAAATTTTTAGTAGCGAATCGACTCAGTTCGATCCAGATAACCCCAATACTAACGTTTCGCCGATTTGTTTGGGCTATCCAGGGGTTTTGCCAGTTCTCAACGAAAAAGTCTTAGAATACGCAGTGAAAGCGGGCTTAGCCCTGAACTGCACCATCGCACCATATTCTAAATTCGATCGCAAACAGTATTTTTATCCCGATTTACCCAAAAATTACCAAATTTCTCAATTCGATTTGCCGATCGCCGAACACGGACATATAGAAATAGAAATTTTTGAAAAACAAAATTCCGAACCAATTCGCAAGAAAATCGGCATTACTCGACTCCACATGGAAGAAGATGCGGGTAAATTAACTCACGGAGGAAGCGATCGCTTGAGCGGATCTAGTTATTCTCTAGTAGATTTTAACCGGGCTGGGGTTCCCTTACTCGAAATTGTCTCCGAACCCGATTTGAGATCGGGTAAAGAAGCCGCTGAATACGCCCAAGAATTACGCAGAATAATGTTATATCTCGGCATCAGCGACGGTAAAATGCAAGAGGGATCTCTGCGCTGCGATGTTAACGTTTCTGTGCGTCCGGTAGGTCAAAAAGAATTCGGCACTAAAGTAGAGATTAAAAATATGAACTCTTTTAGTGCCATTCAAAAAGCGATCGATTATGAAATTAGCAGACAAATTAAAGCGATCGAGTCGGGAGAAAAGATAGTTCAAGAAACCCGACTTTGGGAAGAAGGAACTCAAAAAACCACTAGTATGAGATTGAAGGAAGGTTCTAGCGATTATCGTTATTTTCCCGAACCAGATCTACCTCCAATCGAAGTATCTCAAGCACAATTAGCAACTTGGAAGTCCCAATTACCCGAACTCCCCGCACAAAAACGCGATCGCTATACAAAATTAGGCCTTTCTGCTTACGATGCTAGAGTTTTAACCGACGATCGCCAAGTAGCTGAATATTACGAAGCTGCTGTCAATGCTGGTGGAGATCCTAAATTGGTCGCAAACTGGGTAATGGGAGATATTGCAGCCTATTTAAACAGTAATTTGCTCTCTATTGCTGAAATTCCTTTAACTCCGAATACTTTAGCTGAATTAGTTTCTTTAATTGCAAAAGGCACGATTAGCGGTAAAATTGCTAAAGAGATTTTGCCTGAATTATTAACTAAAGGCGGATCGGCTAAAGAGTTAGTAGAAAGTAAAGGATTAACGCAAATTTCCGATCCTGCTGAGATCGAAAAATTAATTGATGAGGTAATCGCAGCAAATCCTAAAGAGTTAGAAAAGTTCCGCGCTGGTAAAACTAAGTTAAAAGGTTTCTTCGTCGGACAAGTTATGAAGAAATCTGGCGGAAGAGCAGATCCCAAGTTAACTAATCAAATATTAGGCAAAAAGTTACAAGGGTAAATTAAAAATAGAATGGAGAGGGCAGAAAGTATTTTTAAATAGTATTTAAAATCTGTTTGAATCGATCTTTTTTGACCCTCTTTGCTGCCAAATCAAATGATTTGCTTGCTGCTAAATTTAAAATCAGTTTGACTACATAATATTTTTCTTGCTCTCAAGCGATCTAATTATTACTATGGTAAAGCCATATCTTAACTAGGATCTAAAAGAACTTGCCAGCATGAAATTCTTAGATAAAATATTTGCGATCGCATCCTTTACAGCCAACCAATCGCTACAAGAGCCATCGATACGAACTCCGATCGCAATTAGTTTTGGTGCAATAGCTGGAGCGTTATGTCGCTATTATCTTAGTCTGTGGTTTGCAAAAATTTTCGGTGTTAATTTTCCTTACGGAACTTTTTTTGTCAACATTACCGGATCTATCGTAATGGGCTTTTTTGTAACTTTGACAGCAGAACAAATTGTCAAAGTGTCTCCAGAATTATTTTTATGGTTGGCTGTCGGTTTTTTGGGATCTTACACCACTTTTTCTAGTTACGAATTAGACAGCATGAAACTCCTTAATGAGGAGCAATTCAGTTTTTTTGCATTATATTGGCTTGGTAGTGCTATCTTCGGATTAATCGGCATTAAATTGGGGATTACTTTAGCAAATTTAATTAAAATTTAGTTTGAAATCTCTAGTTATACCAATTTTTAAAAGCGATCGGAGACTTAATATCGAAGTATAATTGTTCTTAAAACCCTATGTCTGGAGTTCCAAATATCAAAATTGCTGAGTCAGTAGAAGAATTAAAATCTTTAATGAAA
>JASJCW010000316.1 GCA_030065265.1 Prochloraceae cyanobacterium | reverse complement strand
TTTAGATCGCCCCATCGCTCATTTTATCAGTATGGGTTCTCTTTCTGAAGCATTGGATTCGATTATGGCTCGAATAGCCGATCGCTTTCCAGGTTCGATCGGGGTATATACTAAGTCTCAAGCGGATACTTTTCCTTTTGCTAGTGCTTGTAGAATATTGAGCAGCGCGATCGATTTGTCGTTATATAACTTTGTTACTACTCCGGGGGATAGTATTGTTTGGTTGGGAAGAATAGCCCCTGAAAAAGCCCTCGAAGATGCTGTAGAAGCGTCTCAAATTACGGGAATACCTTTGAAAATTTTTGGTAAAATTCAAGATGAAGCTTATTGGGCTAAAATACAGGCCGATTTTCCCGACGCGCTTTTTGAGTATGGCGGTTTTTTATCGACAAAAGATTTACAACAAGAATTAGGCCGCTGTCGCGCTTTATTGATGACTCCTCGCTGGATCGAGGCTTTTGGCAACGTGGCGATCGAAAGTCTGGCTTGCGGCGTTCCTGTGATATCTTATCATCGTGGCGGCCCGGCGGAAATAGTTAAAGACGGTAAAACTGGATTTTTAGTCGAACCAGATAGCGTTCAAGGTTTAGTTGAAGCTATTAATAAGATCGACACCATAGATCGCAATGCTTGTCGTCAACAAGCTGAGTCTGAATATTCTTTACCTGCTTTGGGCGATCGCTTTGAAAATTGGTTTAGAGAAATGCTTAATTCTTAATATTGTGTTTGATTTTGAATCGATTTTTAACAGTCGCGTTATATTTCGATAAATCAATTTACACCTAGCTTTTGCTCTTTTTAGCCATGAGCAACAAATTCGATCCCACTCAAGATCTCAGAAATGCCGATCTATCTGGTTTTTCTCCCGGATTACTAATTCGATTGCAAAAGTACGTTCCAACTTCTGTAATAAAAGAAGTATGCCAGAAAACGGGAGGAGAACCGGAATTAACTCGAGGCATATTTACACTTTTATTAAAGCGGTATGTTGAGAGAGATTACAATCCAACTAATATTATTTTCGATCGCGAAGAATTAGAATGGTTGGATCTTTTTATTGAATTAACTGTAGTTGATAAATGGCAAACTATCTCGGAATTAGCTCCATTGAGAGATCTCGAAGTATGTTTGCTTAACAATCCTAATGTCGAACCTTTTTGGTTATTAAAAGAATACCAACAAATTTTAAACCAAGAAATAACATATTTTACTAATTCTGAAGAGCAAAAAGAGTTATTAGAATTGGAAATAGTCGCTTTAAAAGATACAAAAATTGAAGTTGCTAATTATATTTATGAAGCTGTTTTTAATAATGATTGGCTCGAAGAAAAATTAAAATCTTTATCGCCTTATCAATTAACTTTGTATAGATTAGAAGGTAAATCTGATTCTCCTCAGAAGGTGTTAGAAGAAATTTTAGCTTGGACGAATAATAACTTATTTTTAACTAAAATTGTTTGTTATTTTGTTTGCAAATCACCAATTTATATTCCCGCGCAAGTAGAAGCTAAAAAAGTAAATAAAATCGTTAAAAATATGCTGCTGAATTATTGGCAAAAAAGTTTAGCCGCACCTCATTTAATGCGAATTCACGATCGCCTTTTAAGGCCGGAGAGCGATGGAGAATTAAAGTTATTAAAACTGTATCGTCGAATTTTAACAGGAGTGGAAATATTTGCAGATTCTAATGCAGAACACGAGCAATTATTGAGATTGGGATTGTTAAAAATTGAAGCAGAAAAGTTAGTCATTTCAAATCGCATTTATCGAGAAATTTTTAATTTAGATTGGGTGGAAGGAGAATTAGTAAAAAGTGCAATTCCAACTTCTCAACCTCAAAGCAAACGAAGCAAAGAACGAAATATCAATTTTATTGAAACTGCCCCCAAACGCGATCGCTCTTTATTAGAATTAGGTTTAGTATCTGCATTTTATATGACAACAATAGTTCTTTTCTATGGTGCGTTGGAAATCCTTAAATACCACAGTTTTCCAAAACCAAATATAGAAGGAAAACAATCCATGGAAATGAATTACAAATAATCTCCGAAGACAGAACAATTTTAATCAAATGTTTAAAGATGTAAAATTTCACTAATAGCTTTTACTGTCGATCGCTATTTAATAAATTTTTCTAAAATTCAATTGGCTTGAAATTATCCTGCAGATAAAATAAACTTCTTCACCTAAAATAGAAAGCTAAAAAATTGTGAATAATTTACTGCCAAATATTATTAGAGAGAAAATTGCAACAGCACCAGCAAAAAGAATTACTTTTGCTGAATATATGGATTTAGCTTTATATCATCCCGAATGCGGCTATTATAGTTCTGGTACTGTTAAAATCGGCTCTGTTGGCAAGGATTTTTTTACTTCTCCCTATTTAGGTGCGGACTATGGAGAATTATTAGCCGAACAATTTAGAGATATTTGGCATATTTTAGATCGCCCAGATCCTTTTATGTTAATTGAAATGGGTGCAGGAGAAGGAATATTAGCCGCAGATATTTTAAATTATTTTCAACAGCAAGAGCCGGATCTATTAAAAGTATTAAAGTATGCGATCGTCGAACAAGCACCAGCACTAATTAAAACCCAACAAAAACAATTACAAACTTGGCTTGACAAAAATATAAATATCTGTTGGAATTCTTGGCAAGAAATTGAGGATAATTCAATTTTTGGCTGCTGTTTTTCTAACGAATTAGTCGATGCTTTTCCAGTACATTTAATAACCGTTAAAGATGGCAAAATTCAAGAAATTTATCTGACAAACGATGATGGAAAATTGAAAGAAGTTAGCGGAGAAATTTCGACACCGAAAATAACAGAATATTTTGAATTAGTTGGAGTCGATTTCGAGCCGCATTTATATCCAAACGGCTATCGTACTGAAGTTAATTTGGCTGCTTTAAACTGGATCGAAACAGTAGCTAAAAAAATGAGCAAAGGTTATGCGATCGCAATAGATTACGGCTACACTGCAGCAAAATATTACCATCCTCAACGCAGTAGCGGAACTTTACAATGTTACTATCAACATCGTCGTCATAACGACCCTTATAGCAATATCGGACAGCAAGATATTACCGCTCATGTCGATTTTACCGCATTAGAAAAAAAAGGTAATTTATGCGGTTTAGAAATAGTGGAATTTACCAAACAAAGTGTATTTTTAATGGCTTTAGGATTGGGCGATCGCATTGGCGAACTTTCTAGCGGAAAATATGGTGTAATGGAATTATTAGAACGTCGCGACGCATTACATCAATTAATCGATCCTGCAGGTTTGGGTGGGTTTGGAGTCTTAATACAAAGTAAAAATTTAACAGAACAAGAAAAACAACAAAAATTGAAAGGATTACAAAATCCATCTAAGTTTTAATGGGTACGTTACTAACTGATAGACAAATAATCAGGGCAAAAAGGGGAATTGGAAAGAGACAGGATTAATTCATCGAGTATAAAGAAACTCCCTATTTAATAGAGAGTTCCTTCATATAATCAGGAGTTAAGAACGCTTGCGATCGTTATCATCTTTATTCCGATCTTCTGTAGACTTATCCAAATAACTATAAACAGAACAACAAGACTGAATAAAAGAAAAGATTGGATGAGTCAATTTAAAATTACTCGAATAAGCGAATACAACAAGTAGAATTGAAGATAGAGCGATTAATTTGAAACGTTTCGACATTTTTTAATACCTAAGTTTTAATGGATACGTCACTCAAAGTTAGGCGCAGCCGCTTTTTAGACTTCTAAGCACAACCGTCAAATTCAAAAATGAGAGAACAAATCAATACATTTTCATATCTATAAGCGCGCAGCGCAAAAGAAATCCTTCGCTTGATAAAGCAGCAATTAAGTGATGAATAGAAAAAATTAAATAAATCAAATATGTATAGAAAAAAACATCAGCCATGATAAAGTAATAACAATTCAGACAAAATCAAACATAATTAATGGTTTTATCTAAAAGTAGAACTGGCAAATTATTATCAAATCGCAAAAAACTTTGGAATATATGGAAACAAATCAGTAAATTTTTAGCCGAAACTTACTCAAATTTAGGGCAAGAAAAAAGAGCGCAAAGAGTAGAAAAATGCGCGACATATCTACTATTTTTGCAATGTCAAAATTCTTCCGAACATCCTAAAAAATTAAAAGCAGGAAACTTTTGTCGAGATCGTTTATGTCCCCAATGTCAACAAAGAAGATCCGCTAAACAATTTGCCATATCGATACAATTAGGACACGAATTATTAAAGCGCAACCCAAAATATCAATTTATATTTCTCACCTTGACAGTACCCAACGTACCGTTAGAAGATCTCAAAACAACGATCGCCCATATCCTGGCAAGTTGGCATCGCTTAATGATGCGATCCCAGTGTAAAAAAGCCGTTAAAGGATTTATCAGAACCCTAGAAATAACTTACAATCGAGAGCGAGATGATTGGCATCCACACATTCACGCAGCTTTAGTCGTACAACACAGCTATTTTACCAGCAGATATTATATTAAACGCGATCGCTGGCTAGAAATGTGGCAAGAAGTCACCAAACAACCGGAAATAACTCAAGTAGATGTTAGGAAATTAAAACCCAAACAAGAAGCGATCGCCGGTATCGATCCCTTACTATTAGCATTTGCAGAATTAAGTAAATATTCTATCAAAGATTGGAGCATACCGAGACAAGAATTAGAAAGGCTTTCTCGAGATTCAAAACCGATCGATAGACATATCAAAGGACACGCTTGGCTGAGAAAATCGCCCCAAGAAACAGCAAAGATCGTCAAAAAACTGCAGAATGCATTACAACGCAGAAATTTAGTTCATTATGGTGGAATTTTAAAAGATATCAAGCGAGAACTAAAACTAAAAGATGGTGAAGATGAAGATTTAGATTTAATTAATAGCGATCGCGCAAAAACTCAATGTCAATGTTCGATTTGTGGCGGTAACATGAAAGAAATTTGGTATCAATGGCAGCAAACTATTGCCAATTACCATTCTCTATAATTTTGCATTGCCAATAGTTTATTTTTATTTAATAAATCTGGTAAAAAAATGAGCGAACAAACAAGACCTCTTTCGATTAAAATTCTTTGTATAATTGGCTTTATCGGGATAGGTTTAAGCGCGTTGGGCATTCTTTTTGGAATTGCTCAATACGAAATGATGGCCGAAGCTTTAGCAGAACAAGGTGCAAGTTCTTGGTATGTTGAAAATTTTGTGGCGATCGGCATCTTTTTTTCTATAGTCGGATTAATTAGTTATCTTGGCTTGTGGCAGATGAAAAAATGGGGTGCTTATACTTATTTTGGGATGACAACCGCATCGCAAATAATTACTATCGAAGCTGGAATTTGGCAGATTTTTTCGTTAATATTGCCAGCGATTATTATCTTTTTTGCTTTTAAAAATTTATCAAAAATGACTTAAAAAAATAGCAAGTCTAAAGATGAATCACAGGCTAGAATACTTAGCTAGTCAAGGTGCAGCTTCTTGGTACTTTGAAAATTATCTGACAATTAATATCTTTTTAAATTTAGTTGGATTAATTTGTTTTCTAGGAATCTGGCAGAGAAAAAAATGGGGAGTTCCAGCTTTACTGGTAAACGCGATCGCAGGGGAAATAATTAATCGCGAAGCAGGCTTGTCTGACAATAGCTTTGCCCTAATATTAACAGTAATTGCCGCTCTTTTATTGTGCTTTTCTTTATTTAGCAAAAATAATAACAAGTCTTAAGATAGATCCGATCGCCAAGATATTAGATTAACCTAAAAAATAGAAGGCTAAAATAGCCCCACTATCTTCGATTTGAGAATAAAATATATGACAGCTGTTGTATCAAAATCCCAGTCGATCGAATCCTTATTAGGAGACGAAGCAGCAAGTCTGCTCGATTATAAGCCAAAAATAGATAAAAGTTTATTAAACATACCCGGCCCCGATTGGGTAGAGCGAATATTCAGCAACACAGATCGCTCGCCACAAGTATTGAGAAGCCTGCAACAATTATATTCTACAGGTCGTTTAGCAAATACCGGTTACTTATCTATTTTGCCAGTAGACCAAGGAATCGAACATTCTGCGGCTGCTTCTTTCGCACCTAACCCACTTTACTTCGATCCAGAAAACATTATCAAACTGGCGATCGAAGGTGGTTGTAACGCAGTTGCGACTACTTTGGGAGTATTAGGCATGATGTCGCGAAAATACGCCCATCGCATTCCTTTTATTGTGAAATTAAATCACAACGAAATGCTGACTTATCCCAACCAATACAATCAAATTATGTTTGCTAGCGTCGAGCAAGCTTGGGATTTAGGAGCAGTTGCAGTCGGTGCTACGATATATTTTGGCTCGGAAGAATCTACCCGTCAGATCCAAGAAGTAAGCGAAGCTTTCGCTCTGGCCCACCAACACGGTATGGCTACTATTTTATGGTGCTATCTGCGAAATAATACTTTTAAACAAGATAAAGATTATCATCTCGCCGCCGATCTGACCGGACAAGCAAACCATTTAGGGGTCACTATCGAAGCAGATATTATCAAGCAAAAACTCCCCCAATGCAATAATGGCTACGGTGCAGTAGTTAAAGCGACGGGGAATAAATATGGTCGCACCGACGATCGCGTTTATTCAGAACTAACTACAGACCATCCCATAGATCTGACCCGCTATCAAGTGCTTAATTGTTATGCCGGCCGTGCTGGTTTAATTAATTCTGGTGGTGCATCCGGTAAAAATGATTTTGCTGAAGCGGTGCGAACTGCTGTAATTAATAAAAGGGCTGGAGGTTGCGGATTGATTTCTGGGCGCAAAACTTTTCAACGTCCGATGGATGAAGGGATTAAGTTATTTCATCACATTCAAGATGTTTATCTCTCAGAGAATATAACTGTCGACTAATTCAACGAGACCGATCGCATTTTTGGCAAAGATCTAACTCAGCAATGCGATCGGTTTTAATGTATAGCAGTTGAAGTAAAGGTTATGACAATTTTATTTGTTACTTACTACCTACCAACTACTAACTATTCTCTGCTGTGACAATTAGTGTCCTAATCTATAGTTCA
>JASJCW010000315.1 GCA_030065265.1 Prochloraceae cyanobacterium | reverse complement strand
TTAACATCTTTTAATCGTAAAGATGATAAGCTAGTGTTTGTTAATTGGCTTAAACTATTTAAATTAAAGCGTTCTAAACCAAATGCAGAAGATACGTCTCCTAGCATGACGACATCCGCGACGCGATCGCCACTCTTCCAAACTCTATTGGGATTGTAACCTAACATTTGTACGTACTGTAAAGGGATTTTGATTTCTCCCCCCTCTACAAATGCTGGTAAATTACCAAAGTTAATTTCATTCCAATTCGGGAGTTTTCCAATTAAATTCTCTCGTCTATAATCGATTGTTTTTACTTGTGCGCTCGTCTCAATTGGTAATAATGACGGCAATAAAGTTAATATTAAAGTAATAATAAACAATCGCTTTATTGAAGACTTGAGCTTTTTGATTTTCCGCATATCAAACTTCTCAATAAGGAGAAAATAATAGATTAGAATCTAATCCATTATTGTTAGGTGTAAATAGGGTGTAGGGTGTAGGGTGTAGGGTGTAGGTAAAAAGCGATTAATTTTTAATAGAAATCGGGTCACTACCATTAAAATTATTACGCTTAAAAACTTTGTTTTAAGCGGGGCATTAGACCCCACACCCCACACCCGATACCCTACCCCCCTTTTTGGTAAAAACCTATAAAACTCCACAATTCTTAGACGGGGCGAACTGCCAATCTCCTAATTCTGTAGCTTGAAAATCAAAATCAGCTTTTTCTGAATAAGTAGCTTCTTCTCCTACACTGTTTTGAGGAGAAGGGGCTAAACTGGAGGTGATTTGAGTTAATGCCTGATTAGTTTTTGACCACTGGTCTTGAGAAGACACCACTATCTGAGTCAAAGTTGTTATTTGTTGTTTGAGATCGGAATTATTATCTAGATTGCTCCGCTCTTTTTTATTAATATATTCAACGAAATAACGGGTTATTTCTAGAGCCAGATTATTATATTCGCTCATAATCATCGCCAATCTTAAAATCGATTTAGGCGGACAAATAATCAATTTAGAACGGTTTTTACCCACTCCTAGAGCATAATTGGCTTGAATTGCTTCAAAATCAGTCAAACATTTAACCCCATCTCTCGTAAATTCTTCTTCGTAATGCTGACCCCTAATTAGATTTCTAATTTGCTTCGTTTCTGCATTGAAAATTTCAGCCATCTGAGGGACTGTAATAAAATCAATTCCCGTCCAATTACTGAAAATAATTAATTTAACATCTTGGAGAATCAGTTTTACTATTCTCGAACTTATTCTGTCTAATTCAAGATTTCGAGCTGCGGGAGATTCTCGGAATACTTCTACACTTAAAGTCATGATTTTTATTTAATTCTAAAATTTTCTAGTGAGGCGTTTGTTTCAGTAATTCAATTCTAAGTAATCATCTTTTCTCGAAGCAAGCTATCTTTAATTTTATTCACAATTCAAGTTGAATTAAAATCGGCTTTTTTTTTAAATCTTAAATTTAATCGTCGGGAATAAATCCGGTTTTTTGTTCTTGTTTTTTTCGAGCTTCTGCTTCTTCAGATTCTAATGGCAAGAGATTTTTAGCTTCAATTAATCTGAGTTTTAATTCTTCAGTTGGATCGAGCTTTTCAAACCTTTTTTCTGCTCTTTCTCGAAGCAAATTAATATATTTATCTTTCCATAAATTTTCGCAGAATTTAGCTCTTTCTATATCTTCAATCGGAATTTTTATATTTAATTTACGTGGAAAATTAGCTTCAGCTCCGTCGCCATATCCCGGACTGGTAATGACGCAAGTCCCCCTAGGAAATCTCGTAATTTCATCAGCAGTTATTAATGGTACTTGATGTATTTGTTCCGATATGCTTTTATTTACTGACGTTCCCGATTGACTCATCGTTGTTGTTTTGACTCTTACTTCTTTTTTTCCGAAACGACTTGAATATATTTCGGCTGTTGCTGTCGATCCCGGATCGAAAAGTATGTGGGTTTTTAACGCAAATGCGATCGCATCTCCAATTTCTTTGCCATATGCTTGATATAACTGCTGCAAAAATTGGATACCGATAATTGGTACGCCGCCGTGAGAACGAAATTTGTTAATCCAATATTCGAGGGCAAAAAACTTTAAAGATGTTGCTTCGTCGAGTCCGTAAAAGAAGGGATTGTCCCGCTTAGTTGCTAAATTTTCTACCACCGTTAAATGGATCATTGTCGATAAGATTGGCGCAATTACCGATTTGCGCTTCTCATCCATTTCAAAGATGATGAGCTGTTTCCCGGATAATCTTGGGGAGATCGTACTTTTGCCGATAAACGACCTCAGCAAATCTTTTTGCATGAACCCGCTATATGTTAGCTGTGCTTGGGTTTTAATTCCGGCTACGGTCTTTTCTGCATCTTTCGACGATAAAAAAGTTGCAAAACTTGTTGCTATCCAGGGGCTTAACTTGCTCGAATCTTCACGATTTATATTATATTCGAGTCTTTTGATTAAATTATCGAGCTGAAATAAAGCATAAACTAAGGCTAAATCGGCATATTTCTTACTTGTTTTTGCTACCTGCACCATTCCAGTTGCTAGTGCTTTTCCGTTTAATGGAAAAAATGAGTCCCCTCTATCTGTTGTTAATCCGGCATTGTCCATTACTACTGTGCCTATAACGCTAGCCATTGCCGAATCTTCGGCATCTCTCATCAGCTCTAAAGCGTTATAACTATCGCTATAATCTTTCCCTGGGGCTATTACACCGATTTTCCCTCCTGCGGCTTCCCCATATCCGTACATCATTGCTAACGGATAGTGCAGTGCTAACTGCTCTCCTTTCATATCAAAGATTATGCCGCTCATTCCTTGAGCGTAGCAACTTTCGTAGGCTCGATCTATTACTGAAAATGTTTTTCCGCTTCCCGGCACTCCGATCGCTAAAATTCCTCGCCCCGCGTCTGGAAGATATAATGTTGGCGGCTGACCTAATATTGTTTGTGCAATCGCGCCATATAGATTTTCTCCAAATCTATATTTCGGCGTGCCTATCCATAATGTTGACGGTTCACATCTGCCAAGTGATGCACTATGCATCTGAAGCCAAGACATTTTTGTAGCATTGATGACTTCAGATGTTCCCGCCATTCTGCCAGTGGTTAATTGGCTTTTTTTAGCACCTGCAAACTGCTTTAATAATATTGTCAGGAAAAATCCACCAAATAGCAATAATCCCTCAGAATTACCAAACGAGTTCCAGAACTCTTTTGGTAATTCTAAAAGCGGGTTTTCACTTACTTGAGTTTGAACTATTTTTTTTTTGGAGAAAACATTTTTTACCTTCAACGAAAAAATACTGGAATCGCGATCGCTCCTATCAATGCCAATCTAAACCAAAAGCCAAACTCTAATACTACTTTCATTACTTGGCTTCTTTGTTTTTCTATTTTTGGTGTAAATTCTTTATGCTTTGCTCTATTTGGCGGCCAAATTATTTCATACAATACTTGGCAAATAAATAAAAATGCATCTATTAACGACTGGTATATAAATTCCAACCAAACTACTAATATCATTGACCATTTCCCATTAATCATTTACCATTAGGCATTGACCATTAACCATTGACCATTGACCGTTTGTCATTAATCATTGACCATTGACTATTTACCATTTATCATTAAATATTTTGCTTGGATTAATACTCAATGTTCAATGAAACCTGGTCAATGCTCAATGAATGCTGGTCAATGCTCAAGCTCTTTCTAATTCGTGTAATTCATAATCGTACATAGATCGTTCTTCACGAACGAAGATTGAATTATCTGGGCTACTCGCTCGTTTAAAAATCTGACTGCTATTTCGGATTGCCCTAATATCCTCAGAATCTCTATCAATCGATTTGACAAATTGCTTAAGTTGAGCCAGCAAATCTTCAAGCGTTACGAAGTAAGGCACTCGCTGATTTTTTTCAAGTTCTGTTAAGGCGCAGTATTTTTCGGTAGCACATCTAATTACTGCATTCTTGATTTCTACTGGGGTTGCTCCGCTATACTCTTTAAGTAGTTTGTACCACTCTTGATCGCTAAACATCAAATGATTGGTACGAGCGTATTGTTCGGGAAAATATTTTTGCAGATATATTTTAAAGATCGAATGCATTTCCCCTAATGTTGGCAGATCTACAAACCAAATTCCACCATCATCAAACCTTCTTTTTAACTCTGCTGGCAACAATCCTATTCTATTGACAGTTGCTATCATGAGAACGTTTGATTGATGCTCCGACATCCAGGTGAGCAGCTTTTGTGAGAGTCGCATTGATACTCCACCTTCATTCCAACCTGTAAAACCTTTATCGAAGTCATCTGCTAGCAATACGACCCGATCGATTGTATCTGCTATTTCTAATATTTGCGATAATGCACGATCGCTGTTATCTGCACCTAATATATTACTCCAACTCAAGCCCATCAAAGCATAACCGAGTTGAAATGCCGCCAATTTAGCGCATAATGTCTTTCCCGTTCCTGGAACTCCGGCTAATAACATTCCTTTTGGTGGCGATAAGTCATATTTTTCGGCAGAAGAACTATAAAGCTGAGAAATCTTTTTCAAATATCCTTGGAGTAAATCTAGACCCCCTGCCATTTCTACATCCGGTTCGGCTATAAACTCCAAGCCCATTTTTCTAAACCGCGATATTTTGTATTTATATGCTACATCTTCTAATGACTCGTTTGAGTTCATGAATAAATCGATCGCATACCTAATTTCTCCCCTCGACAATCCTAATAAGCTTTTAGTTACTTTTAAAGGACTTATTTTTCTTAATAATTCTCGCTTCGAGCGGGTTAATTTTTTTATTAGTATCGATTCGATTTCTTCAGTTTTTGGCAAACTGTAATTTAATACTGGTACTAGGGTTGATATTTTCCCACTTAATTGGTAATCCGTAATTAGAAAAAATACTATTTTCTCACTGTTTATTATGCCTTGAGCTGCTAAAAAATTTTGAATCTGGGCTTCTTTTATCCTCTTTTCTTTAGCCGATAAATCCTTCGTCAACCAATCATCAATTAGAAAAACTGCTTTTTCTTTATAAGCAATTATCTCTTCTAAAGTATTTTCAACATTGGCGGAGATATCGCTTGCTAACAACTCTCCTCTTTTTGTTAATCTTTGAAACCGACTTTTTCCAGCGTTGGCATAATAGACTTGGCTTTGATTTTGGCATTTTTTTTGAAAATATTCAAGCAGATCTAATGTTTCTCCTTGATTGATTCTGAGTCCAAATGCTCGATATCCCCCTCTGGCTAAATCAAAGCATTTTTCTAAATTTAACATTCCCCGATTACCTCTTTTTCTGGGTCTAATAATCCGTAACGCATTGCTTTTACGGCCATTTCCGTCCGATTTGTTACCATTAATTTTCCCATTATATTTTGGACGTGATTCTTAATCGTATTAATGCTTACTTCTAATTTCTCTGCTATTTCTTGATTGCTTAAGCCTTTTATTAAATACTCTAATACTTCTTTCTGTCTTAACGTTAAATTCGGATTTACTATCGTTCTCATTTTCTCCGATAGTGATTCCTTTAGTGGTGAATCCCAATATATTGCTCCAGAACTTATTACATTTAATGCTGTTAATAGCTGTCCCGTTTTCGGATGACAATATCCATCTATTTCTGCTAAATAGTTGTCTATATCTATTGTCTCTGAGTAAATTAATATTTTTACCCCTGGTAAATTGTCTCTAATTATTTTTAAATGTTTGGAATTGACCCCTTCTAGATCGCTAATAATTACTTCGGGTTTTTTGGCTTCTACTTTTGATAAAACTTCTTGGATTGTTCTACCATATCCCAATAC
>JASJCW010000027.1 GCA_030065265.1 Prochloraceae cyanobacterium | reverse complement strand
CGCAATACTCCTAATATAGGAATGTTTAAAGGTAAAAGAGCGTCTTGAAGTAATTCTAAATGGCGATCGCTCCCGACTCGATTTAAGATTAGACCGGCTATTTTCAGATTGCGATCGAAGTTAATATAGCCGCAGGCGATCGCGGCTACCGAACCTGATAAACGACTGCAATCTATCACCAATACGACAGACAGGTCTAAAATTCTGGCGATATGGGCCGTACTGGCAAAATCTGGGATCTCTTCTCGTTTGATACCATCAAACAATCCCATTACCCCTTCTACTAAGGCATATTCTATATTTTGAGTGTGGCGGTTAAAACAAGCTTTAACGTAGTTAGAAGAAGTTAATACCGGATCTAAATTGCGACAAGGTCGTCCTGTCACTCTAGTATGAAACATGGGATCGATATAATCGGGCCCGACTTTAAAAGACTGAACTGGATATTTTTTTTTTGCTAAAAAAGACAGTATTGCTAAAGTAATTGTTGTTTTACCGACTCCGCTTCTTTCTCCTGCAATAATCAACGCCATATTTAAATCGAACTGAAAAATAAAATTGCCATCTCAAAGGTTCGAGAATCGATCGCTTTTCAACAGCCAAAAATAAAAGTCAATTAAGCATAAAATTAGTCCAATAATAATATACTTAATTAACTTAAAAAATTAACAATTTTTACTTGCACTTAACTGAAAATAGTTCTAGAAACAGAGCTAATATTGAATTGAATTATTGAACTTCAGCGTAAGCGCGTTCGATAACTTTGCGGGCGACGGTTTGAATTCCGGTATGCTCGAAATAGTTAGTAGAAGCATCTAAAAATGCAGCTACATAATCTAATTTATCGTCAGCAATTTCAATAAAAGGGCCGAGACGTTTCAGAATAGTTGCGCGAGTTAAACCAACAGAAGAGGTTAAGTTATCCATCCAGCCATTCATCGCAGCAAAGGTTTCAGTAATAAACCCTTCAGAAGCCCCCGGAATTGCATTAGTAACAGCATTAAAAGCAGGATTATTTGCTAAGACATTATGTTCCCCTTCAGTTACTTCTGTAGGGATTTTTTTCAAGAAGTCCGCACCTAGGGGAAGAATACCCTCAATACAGACTAAAGTACCCATCCGCAATAAAGCTTCTTTTTGATAATTTTCTTTTACTGAAGCAGCAAAAGCAGCAGGGTTAAGGGTAATTCCGTTAAGTTTGCAGTAAGCGATCGCCTCTGCTGCTAATTTAAATTTTAGATCGATACTTTGCAGGGTATCGGCTTTAGGAGTGAGTTGTTTTAAAAAAGGAATGAAACTGAAGGTATCTCCTACTTTATCGGCAATTGCTGCTGCTGCTATGGCTGCATCTGTTTTTTCTGCAGTTTGATACAACCATACCGCAGTTTGATAGCCATTTTTTTTATCTTCGTATAATTCTAAAGCGCGATCGCGTATGTTGCCGACTGTATCGGGATCTGTTTCTCCGGTGATAGCGGAAATTGTATTATTAAAGCCAACTAAGTTTTCCCACTCGCCCGGAACTACTTTATCTATAGCATTGAGGACTTTAATGGTAATGTTATCTTGAGGCAGTTCGTCTACAAGTTCAATGATGGATTTACCCACGATAATCTCCTTATTTTCAGGATCTCTTTTTATCTTCTCTCTTTTTGGATTTAATAAACAAAAATTTGCAATAATTTGATTATTCAGTTCGATCGCCAATCGCAATGAACCAACAAACTGAAATAAAAAAAACTGAAAGATTTTCTTTCAGCTTTAAATAGTGTATTTTCTATTTTGTGAATAATTAAAAATGAGAGAAGTTTAATTTTTCTGGTTCGCCAAACTGAGAATTTGATAGGCTAAAGTCATACTTTCTTCATAAAGTACGTCCGAACCCCAACGCTGTAATTCTTGACCGAGAAGAGTATCGGTTTTTTGGTCGAATAGGGGAGTGACTTGCTGGATGCGACAAGATTGCGCTCCGCCACCGGCTTCCATCCGCATACAGCCAGTAGTTTCCGAACAGAGAACGGTGCAGCAGTCAGCCTCTAAATTTGTCGAAGACAGGCGCAAACTCATCAAATCGCCGAGAATTTCACCAGCATCAGCAACGGGAACTCCAGCTAATTCTGCTTCGATTTCCTTTTGATTTGCGCTAGTAAATTTAACTCGAGCAATATCGTAACCGCCATCTTGTTGTTCGCGTTCAAAAGAAACCGGATTCCATTGCAAGCGACTTCCGAGCCAACCTAAATAAACGATCGCTTGAGATAGATTACCTTTTTCATAATCGACAGTAACGCGATCGACCTCTAAAATCGCGCTGCGGCGTTCTGGAGGATCGAAAGCTTCGGCAGTCAATTCTTGCCAAGCTGCCAATCTACCCCAATTAAGATCGGCTAAAGGTTTCTTTTCTTCTAATAGTTTGCCGACTTGCAATAAATCTGCTTCTGGGGAGTTAAAACTGCTCGAGTCGAAGATGGTGCGATCGCATTCTTTGACCAATCTTTTAAATAAACCGTAATTTGGTTCTGGGGTTGCTTTCCACCAGAGAAACTTGGGTAATTCGCTAATCGTTAAAGCCGAAATTATGCCGCCGACTCTTTCTAAGGCTTCGGCAGTGCCCCGCAAAGTGATATACTCGCAACAAATCAAATTACTTTGTTTTTTTTGTTTTTGGAGCGGGCAATAAGCCGATACTTGCGCCTCTACTCCTTCATCTTCTCCGGGAGTGACGCAGAGGGTAATAATGCGACAGGGAGAGGTTGCGGCAATTTCGTCAGCCAATCCAGCAGCTTGAGCGTCGGGAGCAAAGGATGCAGCAGCAGAACTTAGTTTACCTTCTTGTTTTGCTCGAGTAAATTCTGCTTCTAACTTTTGCTTTAATTCGGGAGTTATCTGACCCGTAACTTCCATCTCATAAGCTTTTTGAGCTGCTTCAACCGCCGCGGTCGTTCTCGGCCCGGAAATGCCATCGAGAGGCCCGCTATAAAAACCAAGTGCAGATAATAATTGTTGAGACGGATCGGGTTCAAAAACTAGCAAACTAAAAGTTGTCGCCCTAGTAGCTGCTTGTCCGTCTTCTTGGTTATAACCTTGCCACATTTGGCTTAATTCTGCCTCAATTTGTTCGATCGAGACATCTTTAGGTGCTTGTATAGAAACTATTGGAGGAGATGTAGTAGTAGCCATTGTTTTTTTTAGAAAATGAGGAATAGACCGGATTGGGGGGCATCTTTTGCGCCCAGAGGTTTTAAGTTTAAAATTGATTCGTTAATTTTCAATTCGGATCGGTAGAACAAATCTTGTATTTGAACCCCCGATCCCCAACCCCTGACCTTTAGCCTGGAAAAAATTAGTTTTAGAGGACTTTAAAGTCTGCGCCAACGGCGGCCGTCGCGATTGAGCAAAAATTCTGCTTCGGTCGGTTCCCAAGTTCCAGCTTCGTATTGGGGAACCGTGGCCGGATCTGCCGGTGCATCCCAAGCAGCTAGAGCTGGAGTTACTACTCGCCAAGCTTCTTCTACTTCGTCAGCCCGAGTAAATAGGGTTTGATCCCCTAACATACAGTCAAATAAAAGTCTGGTATAAGCGTCAGCAGTTGCCGCACCGAAGGAAGAATCGTAATTAAAGTCCATATTGACGGTACGAGTTCTCAATTCCGCACCTGGTCTTTTAGCCTCAAAACGCAAAGAAATGCCTTCGTTGGGCTGAATCCGAAGTGCGAGGACGTTAGGGCTAGTTTGTTTGGCTGCTGAGGGGAAAATTAATAGGGGAACTTCTCGGAATTGGATCGCAATTTCAGAGACTTTTTTAGGCAATCGCTTACCGCTACGTAAGTAGAAGGGTACGCCTTTCCAACGCCAGTTATCGACCATTAGTTTTAGGGCTACGTATGTTGGGGTGGTCGATCCTTCAGCTACTCCAGATTCTTCGCGGTATCCGGGAACTGGTTTTCCTTTCATCCAACCTGCGGAATATTGACCTCTAATTGCCGATTTATCTAAATTATTGATATCGGCTAGGCTAGTTGCTTGGAGAACTTTTACTTTTTCGCTGCGGATGCTGTCTGCTTCGAGGGAGTTAGGTGGTTCCATCGCGCTGAGACAAAATAGTTGCATTAAATGGTTTTGCACCATGTCTCTCAATGCACCCGAGGAATCGTAATAGCCAGCGCGATCGCCAACTCCGATGTTTTCGGCTACGGTAATTTGAACGTGATCGACGTATTGACGGTTCCAAAGGGGTTCAAAAATTGCATTCGCAAAGCGGAATACTAATAAGTTTTGAACTGTTTCTTTACCTAAGTAATGATCGATGCGATATACTTGCTCTTCTTTACAAACTTTTTGAACTACCGTGTTGAGTTCTCGAGCCGAACTGAGATCTTTGCCGAAGGGCTTTTCGATTACCAAGCGATGTTTGATCGGATCTTCGAGCATTCCTGCTTGACCCAGTTGTTTGATTCCGGGGGCAAAGAATTTCGGAGAAACTGAGAAATAAAAGACTCTGTTGCCTCTAGTTCCTCTTTTTCCGTCTAATTCGCTGAGGAAATTATTTAATTTTTCATAGCTTGCAGCATCGTCCATATTGCCGGAACAATAATACAAGCCTTCGGCAAAGTCGTCCCAAACTTCTTCGCTTTCGACTCCATCAGAGAATTCTTCGATCCCTTCGCGCATTTTTTCTCTAAAATAGTCGTGACTCCAGTCGCGACGAGCTACGCCAACTATAGTAATTTCTGCTGGCAGCTTTCTTTGCCTTTTGAGATTGTAGATTGCTGGGACTAGTTTGCGTTGAGTTAAGTCTCCAGACGCTCCAAATATTACTAGAATTAGAGGCTCTGGAATTCTTTCTTGTCTAAGCCCGACGCGCAGGGGGTTTTCTTGTAACTGTACCATTCTTTCTCGATCGATGTTGATTTTGAAGCTAGATTTTTGGCGACCCGCAATTGCAGATCGCCGGATTTTTTTTATACTGATGCTAGTTTTTGAACTTTACTTTCTAAAGAAGACATTAAAGATTCAAAGGGTTTGATAAATTTATCGATACCTTCGTCTAAAAGTTCTGCCATGACGCGATCGAGGTCGATATTAACGTCTGGATCTTTGAGGCTTTCGATAACTTGATATGCTTCTTCGAGGTTGCTTTCGATTCTGCTAGCGGGATCGCAGTGATCGGCACAAGCTTCGATGGTGTTGGGGGGTAAGGTGTTGACGGTATCGGGGCCTACCAGTCCATCGACATACATCACATCGCTGTATTCTGGGTTTTTGGTGCTGGTGCTAGCCCAGAGCAAACGCTGCACTTTTGCACCTTTTTCTGCTAGTGCTTTCCAGCGATCGCTGCCGAATATTTCTTTATATTTTTGGTAAGCTACTTTGGCGTTGGCGATCGCAACTTTTCCTTTAATTGCTGTTAGTTTTGCTTTAACTGCTTCGCTGTCGGTGGCTGCAATTTTATCGTCGAGTTCTTTGTCTATTTTGACATCGATCCGGCTGAGGAAGAAACTTGCTACTGAAGCAATCTTACTAATATCTTCTCCTGCTGCGGCTCTTTTTTCCAATCCTCTAATATAAGCCCAAGCTGTTTCGACGTAACTTTCTACTGCAAATAATAGGGTTACGTTAACGTTAATTCCTGCGGCAATTGTTGCTTCTACTGCGGGCAATCCTTCGGAAGTTCCGGGAATTTTGATCATCACGTTTTCCCGGCCGATCGCTTCGTAATAACGCTTCGCTTCAGAAGTTGTGGTGTCGGTATCTTTAGCAATTGTTGGCGGTACTTCAATACTGACGTAGCCGTCTAAACCGTTTGTTTTGTCGTAGACTGCTTTAAAGATATCGCAAGCATTTTTAATATCTTCAAACACTAAAGTTTCATAAATTTTTTCAGTTGATTTATTTGCTTTTATGCCTGCTTCAATATCAGCATCGTAGATTTTATTTCCGGCGATCGCTTTTTCAAAGATTGCTGGGTTAGATGTTATTCCTTCAATACCGCGACTAGAAATTAAGGTTTTTAATTCTCCCGATTCGATTAAGTCTCGGCTTAAATTATCCATCCAAATACTTTGACCGTATTTAGCTTCAATTTCGAGGATGGGATTGTTTGTAGATACCATAATTTTACTCCTTATGTTGTGAATAATTTTTTTTCAATTACCGCAATTACAAGTTTTAATTCAAAAAGATCGATTCCCTATTTTTCTCTTCTTTTATTAAGTATTGAAGTTGGTTTTAACCGGGTAACGCCGGTCACCGCAGGCACTGTCGTAAAAGGCGGTGTAACGGTGACTAACTTTGAGATGCCATCACTGCACTTTGAGAATCTCTTCTAGCGCGATCGTCGATAAATGACTTAACTAATTTGACTTCTTCTTTAGATCCGATAATTAGAGGGGTGCGAGCGTGAAGCTTGTCCGGTATTACATCTAAAATATCTTCAGTTCCAGTGCTTGCGCTACCTCCTGCTTGTTCGACTAAATAAGCTAAAGGAGCTGTTTCGTAAAGCAAGCGTAATTTTCCTTCTGGTTTCTTGACCGTACCTGGATAGAGGAAAACACCACCTTGCATTAAGATCCGGTGCATGTCTCCTACTAAAGCACCGCTATAGCGAGCAGTGTAACCTTCGTGACGATGTACGTAGCGGGTATAGTCTCGGATCGATTCTTCCCATTGCCAAAAATTACCTTCATTGGTACTGTATATTGGCCCGCGATCGGGAATCTGAATATTTTCTTGAGATAGAATAAATTCTCCTAAACTCGGATCGAGGATAAAAGAGTGAACTCCATTTCCGAGAGAATAAACTAGCATGGTGGAAGGCCCGTAAAGTATGTAGCCTGCAGCTACTTGTTCGCGACCGTTTTCTTGCAATAGATCTGTTGCTGCTCCGTCGAGATCTTCGCCTTTTTGCTGGCGGATGGCAAAGATCGAACCTACGTTTAAGTTAATATCTACGTTTGAAGAACCGTCAATGGGATCGTAAAGTAAAGTGTAACGACCGATCGGACAGTTTTCGGGTATATAATATGGTTTATCCATTTCTTCAGATGCCAAACGACAGATCAAGCCGCTTTGCTTGAAGACGGAGATAAACACTTCATTGGCGTAGACATCCATCTTTTTGACGGATTCCCCTTGAACGTTAACTTCTCCAGTAAATCCTAAAGTTCCCGCCATTAAACCAGCGCGAGAAAGACGGCGAGCAACTAATTTACCTGCTAAAGCAATACGATTCATAATCGCACTGAGGTCTTGAGCTTCTGGAGAAAAGGTTTTAAACTGTTGTAGGACGTGACGGGATAAAGTGGTGCAGTCTCGATCTAGAGTTTGTTCGGAAGCCGAAGGCTGCTCTTGATTTGCCACTATTTTACTCCTCCCTATTCATAAAAATGTTTTTAATTTCGAGGATTGCGAAGTCTAGTTCGCTCCTAGAAATTTTTATTTGTAGCATCTAACTACTTTTTATTTTAGGGAGGCATTTCTTCGATCGCTTCTAACTTTAGACCAACTTCAGGTTAGGTCAAATTTTCAGATTAGATATTATTCGATATCTATCGATTGAGGCCCGCGATCGCTGTCTTTTTTCTCTTCTGTTGCGGGGCGATCGCTGCCTTGTTTGTTCAGCCAGGTAGCAAGGGGTTCTTCTTGTAATTTTAGTTGTAAAATTCCAGATACAAAACCACCCATAAAAGCAACTGGTTGTTTGGTGAGTTCTGAGAAAAGAGGTTTTAACTCATCTAAAAACATTTTTTTGTATCTCCTCGTACTTTAGTTTAATTTAAAGTTGTTTTATCAAATTAGCTGCAACATCTTGTAATTTAGCACAGCCGCTCAGGGCCATTGCATTATCTAATTCTTGAATCAGAATTGAGAGGATATCTGCTACCCCTTGCTCTCCTGAAACGGCTAAACCCCATAGGATGGGACGGCCGATTAAGACGGCTTTAGCTCCTCTTGCGAGGGCTTTGAGGATGTCAGTACCGCGACGAATTCCACCGTCAACTAACACTTCTATCTTATCTCCTACTGCGGCGGTTATTTCTCCTAATGCGTCTATGGTGGCGATCGCCCCGTCTAGTTGTCGGCCGCCATGATTGGAAACTATTATTGCTTTTGCACCGCATTCTCGGGCTGTTATCGCATCGTCAGCTCGTAAAATCCCTTTAACTGCGATCGGCAATTTGGTGATGCTTGCCAACCATTCTAAATCTTGCCAGGTCAGTCCGGGATCTAGTTGGGTGGCAAAATATTCGTACAATCCCGATTCTCCTTTTGTTTGGGGAATTTTTAAGTTTTTCATGCTGGTGAGATTGGCTATTTCTAAGTGTGGTGGTAAGGTAAATTGATTGCGGCGATCGCATTCCCTAACCCCTAAGATCGGTGCGTCTACGGTGACGCAGAGGGCTTGATAGCCGGCTTGTTCTGCTCTTTCTACTAAGGTACGGGTCAAATTGCGATCGCGGTGGATGTAAAGCTGAAACCACAATTTTTTGCCGTAATTTGCCACTTCTTCGAGGCTTTTTGTCGATAAGGTACTCAGTACCATCCCCAGATCTAATTTTACTGCTGCAGTTGCGGTTGCCAATTCGCCGCGAGTATCGGCCAAACATTGAAAAGCCATCGGTGCGATTAAAATCGGTGCCGATAGAGACTGTCCTAAAATTGTAGTGCTTAAATCTCGCTGACTGACTCCGCGCAACATTTTCGGCAATATTTTGTAGCGATCGAATGCCGATCTATTTTCAATTAAGGTTTTTTCATCTAGCGCACCGCTGGCATAATAATCTAAAGCCATTTTGTCTAAATGCTGTTTGGCTAAAGATTCGTATTCGAGCAAATTAATCGGTTTTTGACTCATTTCTTATTTTAGAAAGTGGTTTTGATAATTGAACGGACAATTTCAAAGATAGCTAATCTATGCATCGGTAAAGATTGCAAATTCTTCAGGATGGCTAGTAATGTAATTTATTAAATTTTCTTCAATTTGGCGCAGATGAGGATAAAAATAGTCTCGAAAAGTATCGTAAGTAGGAGGTAAAGATTTATAGGTTTTTGCAAACACGCTGTAATGCTCTAAATCGTTTGTCTGCCAATACTGCAATCGTATTTCTTCTAACTGGGAGCGATTGTCGCAATATTTTGGCAATTCTTTTGTATAAGCTTCGACCATAGGGCGATCGCCGATAAGTTCTCGCCCGAGCAGCACTTTCTGGGATCTCTTCATCTTCGTAACTTTCCGAGCAACTATCGTTAATTTGTAATTCAAAAACTGCCTTTGTCATCGATTCTAACTATGTTGAATTTTTCTATCGGTCTACTATACTGCCTAAACTTGGCATGGCAATTTTACTTTCTGAATTTTTTTCAGAGCAATCGTGCAAAAAATGCATCAATTTGATGCTTATATTACAAGAAAAATGAGTTTCTGTAACTAAAGATACAAAATAGCGAAATTAAATATATTTGAATATGTAGCGAAACCAAATAATAACGGGGATTTAAATCCTGCCTTAAAAGAAGATGACAAAAGCCGGAGATAAGCCAACCAAGATGTCTAAATTTGAACGCTGGAAAGCAGAGAAAGACGGACTAGCCCTAAAAGAAGAACTAGAAAACTATGCCCGCATTGGTTGGGAAGCTATAGATCCGGTCGATCGCGATTTTAGACTGAAATGGTTTGGCTTATTTTTTCGGCCGAAAACACCGGGCCAATTTATGTTGCGCTTGCGAACTCCCAATGGAATTTTAAGCAGCGAACAACTTGCAGAAATGGCACAAATAGTCGCTCGCTACGGCGAAGATGGCAGTGCTGATATCACCACTAGACAAAATATCCAATTAAGAGGAGTGAGAATTGAAGACGTTCCCGATATCTTCGATCGCCTGGATCGAGTAGGTTTGACTAGCGTTCAGTCGGGGATGGACAACGTGCGGAATATCACCGGAGATCCGGTAGCGGGAATAGATGCAACAGAATTAATCGATACTCGGGATTTAGTTCAGGAAGTACAAGACTTAATCACCAATGGTGGCGAGGGAAATTCGGCTTTTAGTAATTTGCCGAGAAAGTTTAATATTGCGATCGCCGGAAGTAAAGATAACTCGGTTCACGCAGAAATTAACGATATTGCCTTCCTTCCTGCCTATAAAGACGATATTCTCGGATTTAATGTATTAGTTGGCGGATATTTATCTTCGAGTCGTTGCGTCAGTGCAATACCGATGAATGTTTGGGTCGAGGCTAAAGAGGTTGCTCCTTTGTGCGGAGCAATTTTGACAGTTTACCGCGATAACGGCCCGAGGCAAAATCGGAAAAAATCTCGGTTGATGTGGTTAATAGATTTGTGGGGAATCGAGAAATTTAGAGCAGAAGTAGAACGAGAATTAGGTACTAAATTAGCTACAGCCGCAGCTCGAGACGAAATTGAAGGAGAAAAGAGCGATCGCATCGGTATTTATCCGCAAAAACAAAGCGGTTATAACTATGCTGGGTTGAACGTTCCCGTCGGTCGTCTTTGTGCTGAAGATATGTTTGCATTAGCTAATTTAGCCGAAGTTTACGGCAATAAAGAAATTCGTTTGACAGTCGAACAAAATGTTATTATTCCCTACATTGAAAATGATAAGTTAGCAGCTTTTTTAGAAGAGCCAATCTTAAAAAAGTTTTCGCCCAATCCGAAACCATTAGTTAGAGAAGTAGTATCTTGTACGGGGGCGCAATTTTGCAGTTTTGCTCTGATAGAAACTAAAAACCGCGCTTTAGTTTTGGCAGAAGAATTGAGCGAAGAACTATCATTTCCAGAACCAATCCGCATTCATTGGACTGGATGCCCTAACTCTTGCGGTCAGCCTCAAGTAGCCGATATTGGTTTGATTGGCGGCAAAGGTCGCAAAGATGGTAAAACCATTGAAGTAGTAGATATATATACCGGAGGAAAGGTAGGTAAAAATTCGACTTTAGGAACTCTGAAAATGAAAGGAGTTGCTTGCGAAGATCTCAAAGAAGTTTTACGGAATTTATTAATCGAACAGTTTGACGCAGAACCAATTAATTAGTTTTATATTTATAAAGTATTAAAAATGAGAGATTGGAGCTAGATCGAATAAAGCGATCGCTAAAGGAACTTTTTTTAGCAAGTAATTTGTCAAAAACGAAATCTAAATAAAAAGGCGAGATCGCCAATCGAATTTATTAACTAAAAACAGCAAATTTCTCGGACAAAACTTCTTAATTCAGTTAAACTAACAACTTAAACACAATACACTAAATAAACAAAATAAAGACTTAAAATCGATGCTTTCAGAATTGATTTCATTTCGCGGTAGATACCGCATCCTACATTTAACTTGGTTTGCTTTTTTCCTAAGTTTTGTAGTCTGGTTTAATTTAGCTCCTCTAGCTACCACTCTACAAGAAGATTTAGGTTTAACAACACCTCAAATTAGAACTTTAGCTCTGTGTAACGTTGCCCTAACCGTACCGGCTAGAATTATTATCGGGATGCTGCTCGACAAATACGGCCCTCGCATTACTTATTCATGTTTGCTAGTTTTTGCAGCGATTCCTTGCACGATGTTTGCTTTAGCCCAAAATTTTCCGACTTTAGTTGTCAGTCGTTTGCTGTTGGGTATTGTCGGTGCTGGATTTGTAATTGGAATTCGCATGGTAGCAGAATGGTTTCCACCCAAAGAAATCGGTTTAGCTGAAGGTATATATGGTGGTTGGGGCAATTTCGGATCTGCTGCTTCTGCTTTTACCCTTCCTTCTGTAGCTTTAGGATTGTCTTTTTTGGCTGGAGGAGAATCTAATTGGCGATTGGCGATCGCCTTAACTGGTATTGCTGCGGCTGTTTACGGTGTAATTTACTTTTTCCAAGCTCAAGATACTCCCGAAGGTAAAGTTTACCAGAAACCAGAACGTCACGGCGGTATCGAAGTTACTACCAAGCGAGATTTTTGGTTTTTGCTGGTGATGAATTTGCCCTTAATTGGGGTATTGGCTTTATTGGCTTGGCGTTTATCTGGAGTTGGTTTCCTCAATCAGAGTCAACTGTATATTGTTTGGGGAGTCTTGGCAGTGATTTATCTTTTCCAAGCTTATAAATGCTGGGATGTTAATAAAGACTTGATGAGTGGCAAAAAACGCTATCCCGCAGAGGATCGCTACAATTTCAGTCAAGTAGCAATTTTAGAGCTAACTTATATAGTTAATTTTGGTTCGGAATTAGCCGTTGTTTCGATGTTACCGGCATTTTTCCAATCAACTTTCAACTTAAATCCCCAAGCAGCTGGGATGGTAGCAGCAAGTTATGCTTTTATGAATTTAATGTCTCGTCCTGGTGGCGGTTTGATTTCCGATCGCATGGGATCTCGCAAGTGGACGATGGCAGTTTTAACCGCAGGTATGGGGATCGGTTATTTATTGATGAGCCAAGTCGGTAGCGGTTGGTGGCTTCCTGCGGCGGTAATTTTAACTATGGCTTGCTCTTTCTTCGTTCAAGCTGGAGAAGGATCTACTTTTGCGATCGTTCCTTTGGTTAAAAGAAGGGTCACCGGACAAATTGCTGGCAATGTTGGAGCATACGGTAATGTCGGTGCAGTTTGCTATTTAACTTTATTTAGTTTGCTGCCTAAAGATGCGGGAGGATATGCCGCATTTTTCCAAACTTTAGGAGTTGCTGCTTTAATTGTCGCTTTCTTATGTGCTTTTCTGCTTAAAGAACCGGCCGGATCTTTTGCCGACCATCACGAAGGAGAAAAAGAAGCAAATTTAGCAGTAGATTCATTTGCTAAAGCTGCTGAAGAATAAACAAACTGGTAATTCTCGAAAATATAGTTATTGGCTCTATATAATTACGATTTTTCTTTGTCGAAGGCAAGAGGCAAAAAAGTTTCGTCAATTACCTAGCGATTCACTATAGTACCTTTGAGATTTAAATTCGTGACAGGCTATCGAGTTAAATAAATTAGTTTATTTCTCGATCCTGCTCCATCTTAAATAGTTTTTTCTCTGACTCTTCAAGCGAAATTTGTGCGATCGGTAACAAATTTAGCACTTAAAATTGGTTTAATAAACCTAATACCGTTTAGTGAAAAATATCGCTACAAAATTTGTGGCGGTTTGTTTTTTACTAACTGCTCCTATTTATTAAAATTATGACCGAACCTACTAAAACTCTCTGCCCTTATTGCGGTGTCGGCTGCGGTTTAGAAGTTTTCCAAACAGCGAAAAAAAAAGATTTTTGGCAAGTCAAAGGCGATCGAGATCATCCTTCAAGTCGGGGTCAAATTTGCATCAAAGGTGCTACTATTGCCGAATCTTTAGATAAAAATCGCTTGGAATATCCGATGATGCGAGATTCTTTAGATGAGCCTTTTCAGCGCGTCAGTTGGGACGAAGTTTTAACAAAAATATGCGATCGCATTGCAAATATCCTTCAGACTCGAGGGCCGGAAGCTATTTGTATGTATGGTTCGGGTCAATTACAAACGGAAGATTATTATATCGCTCAGAAATTACTGAAAGGCTGTTTGGGAACTAATAATTTTGATGCTAATTCCCGTCTTTGTATGTCTTCAGCAGTAGCAGGATACATTCAAAGTTTAGGTTCTGACGGCCCTCCTTGCTGCTATGAAGATCTCGATCTTACTGACTGTGCTTTTTTAATCGGCACTAATACCGCAGAATGTCACCCAATTATTTTTAATCGTTTGGCAAAACACCGTAAAAATAACCCCGATCTTAAAATCATTGTCGTCGATCCGCGCCGCACTGCTACGGCCAAAATTGCCGATCTTTATCTAGCAATACAACCGGGTACGGATATCGATCTCCTCAACGGCATCGCTCATTTATTATTATCTTGGGGTGCAACAGATAGTTTATTTATTGAAAAACATACTGACGGTTTTGCCGATTTTGCGGCAATAGTTCAAAAATATGCCCCGGAATTAGTAGCACGACGTTGCCAGATTACTATTGAAGAATTAGAAACTGCTGCTCGTTATTGGCAAAAGTCGCAAAAAGTTCTCTCTTTATGGTCGATGGGGGTAAATCAGTCCGCAGAAGGGACGGCTAAAGTTAGAAGCATTATTAACCTCCATTTAATGACGGGAAATATCGGCAAACCAGGGGCGGGGCCTTTTTCTCTAACCGGTCAACCTAATGCAATGGGGGGACGAGAAGCTGGCGGACTTTCTCACCTTTTACCAGGTTATCGTTTAGTAAAAAATCCCCAACATCGTCAAGAAGTAGAGCGAGTTTGGGGCTTGCGATCGGGGCAAATTTCCTCAATACCGGGGTTAAGTGCCTGGGAGATGATAACGGGTTTAGAATTAGGGGAAGTTGGCTTATTTTGGGTCGTAGCCACCAATCCAGCCGTCAGTATGCCCGATCTCGATCGCACTAAAAAGGCACTGAAGCAATCTCCTTTGACGATTTGTCAGGATGCCTACTATCCGACGGAAACCGCTAATTATGCCCATATTTTACTGCCTGCGGCTCAATGGGGCGAAAAAACTGGCACGATGACTAATTCGGAACGGGTGGTTACTTTTTGTCCTAGTTTCCGCAAATTCCCGGGAGAAGCTAAAGCTGATTGGGAAATATTCGCCGAAGTCGGGCGCAGATTGGGTTTTAAAGAGCAATTCGATTTTGAAAGTTCTGCTGAAGTGTATGCTGAGTTTGTTAGTTTGACAAAAGATCGGCTTTGCGATCTATCTGGTTTGAGTCATTCTCTTTTAGCAAAGCAAAAAACAATTCAATGGCCCTTTGCTTCGGGAGAAACTCAAAAGACGGGAAAAAGGCTTTATACTGATTTTAATTTTGCTACTGCTAATAAAAAAGCAAAATTCGCAGCAGTTCATTCCAAGGGACTTGCCGAACCTTTAGATCGAAATTATCCTTTTATCTTAACTACCGGAAGACTTTACGGTCACTGGCACACTCAAACTCGTACTGGTAAGATTGCTAAAATCACTAAAATGCACCCTCAACCTTTTTTAGAAATTCATCCTCGGGATGCCGAAAAATTGGGAATTGCTGAAGGGAATACGGTAGAAGTGCGATCGCCTCGAGGTTTGGTGAAATTGCCGGCAAAAATTACTAAGGCGATCTCTCCAGGAACTCTATTCGTACCGATGCACTGGGGCGAACTGTGGGCCGATCTAGCTGAAGCTAATGCTCTAACCCATCCTATTGCTTGTCCTGATTCGCTGCAACCTGAACTTAAGGCTTGTGCTGTGAAAGTTATCCCAGGTGGATCTAAAGATTAATCGATTATAAAAATTTAACTATATTAAATTAATTATCAAGATGCTTTGAGTTGGTCTTGATTTTTTTTCTGAGCTAATTTTTCTGCGATCGCATTGCGAACTAATTCTTGCCAATTTTCTTGCTTTTTTAGCTCGTCGAGCATCGACTGGGTAATTCTCATTGAAAGCTTGGCCTTGAGCGGCTCGTCTCTATCGGTCTTAAATCTAGTTGCTGGACTGGGGTTTTGATTAGCCATACGCTTTTAATTGGTCTGTATTCCTATTATATTCTTCACATACTGAGTAAGTATATTCAGCATTCGATCTATAAAAAAATAAAAATATACTTGATTTCCATGACCACATGGATTATAATGCTATAATATTAAGTATAAAAGTAATGATTTTGATTAAAAATCCATATGGAAAATTTCCATATGGGGATCAAATTTTCTTCATAAACCTTAAATAGGTTCGACAACAATGATAAACCAAAATCTCGATCTAGAACAAGAATCCGTTACAACAAAATCAAAAATTAAATATAATTTTCGTAAACCCCATCCTCTTTTAAGATTTGTGACAGAGGAAACAGTAGCATTTTTATTTGCGATCGAAGTAGAAAAGATTTATCGGATCGAATGTTGGCAACATGTAGTTTACGTACACGCTGAGGGAGTGAGTAGGTTTGTCAGCTATGGAGATTTTCCACCGGTTATTGCTGTAGAAACGCCCGATCCTAGGGAATTTATTTATTGGCGCAAACGCTGGGTTAAAATCTCGAAAAGAAGGGTTGTGCCGGAGTTTTGGGTAAGGTTTTATACTCAGAAGTTCGTTGAAGCGAGATCTCAAGAACAACTGAGAGCCTGGGGAGAATTAATTGCTATTTTTAAATTGTATTTTGAAAAAGCAAATTTAGAGCGTTTGCGAGAAAACTACTCTTATCAAAGATTTTTGAAATCAAAGTTATTTTGTTAATTAAATAAGCCTAAGTATAAGGATTAAGATGGAATAGGCGACAGGCAATAGGCAATAAGATAGAGGGTTAAACCCGAATGGCTTATAAGATTAGTTTAATTCGAGAAAGTTTTGCATTCTTGATGTTGCTAGAAATTTAGCTGCATCTGTTAGTAAATGTTTGGCCCAAAGATTTTCTTGAAGATATTTTAACTCGGCAAACTGGCGATCGCATTTTAATGCTGTTTCTGCGTTTTCAAAGGCTGTTTCTTGCTCTCCTTGAAAGTACAAAGCTACACCTAAAGCTAGTTTCGCTTCGACAGAATTGTTAATTTTGACGGCTTTTTGCCATTGGGCGATCGCTTCTTGGATTAAACTTTTTTCGTAGGCGATTAAACCGATATTTACTATTGGTACAAAATAGTCTTTATCTAACCCTAATACTTTATAGTAATCTGTAAGTGCTGCATTATAATTGCCCAATCGATGGTAGAGTAAAGCTCTTTCGAGATAAGCACTAGCTAAAGTTGGAGACAATTTGATGGCTTTATTGAAGTCAGCTAAAGCTAAAGTCCACTCTTTGCGATCGCGGTAAAACCAGCCACGAGTAATATAAACATCCCCTTCATAGGGAAAGTTTTTGATTAACTGATTTAAATCGGATAAAGCTAATTGCTCCGTACCGGTATTATATAATTCTCGAATTAATTCCATAAATTGATAACTAATATAAAGATAATTATTGAGAGCAGATGTTTTGTAAATATTTCAGTTTTTGCCAAGCTTTTCCTTGACTCAATGTATTTTTAACTAGCTCAATTCCTGCTGATAGATCGCTACAAATTTCCTTATGCCATAAATAAAATGCCCCGTTCCAGATCGCAGCTTTGAGCCAGGGAGAAGGTTCATTTTGAAGTATTTTAATAATATTTTCTAGTAATAAATTGCTATCTTCTAAAGGAATATTGCGATCGCTTAAATCGTAATTGCGAGGATTTAAATATAATCTTTGAAACTCATTTGTTTCGGGATTATTGCAGCCAATAATTGCCGTGCGATCGCTCGGTAAATCGCAACTTCCTTCTAATCCTTTTACCGTTGTAAAATATTTAACTCCCCTCAAGGAAAAGGCATCTCTTATCATTTTTTCGGTGGGAGGATGGACGTATCCAGTTATTAAATGATAATCTCCTCGATAGGGCGACCAAATTAATTCTAATGTTGCTAAAGGTGGCCGCTTGCCAATTTGTTCTCGATAGGGAATTAAATCGTTAGCGAGGGGAAAATATTTAGGTAAATAGTAGAAACCGAGATTTTCTCGCTCTAAAATTTGACTGACTTTTTCTAAAGATAATTGAGACCAATCTACACCCAAACCTTGCCAAACAGAAATTAGCGGCAAACCTTCTTTAGTCGGCATGCGATCGCCGCCATGCATCAAGACGGGAATGCCGACAGATGCTAAAATTAATCCAGTGATTATACTGAGGGGTGCTGTACGCGATCGCCCGTCATAGGGAGAACTAAGAATTGTAACTTGCTTAAAATTGGGGATTTGGGGAATATTTTGACCTAATTCGTCGTAAGCATCTAGCATGCCCGCTAATTCTTCACCAGTCGGTCTTTTAATTCTGTGTGCGATTAAAAATGCTCCTATTTGTGCCGGGGTTGCCTCTTGCAATAACATCATTTTTGCTGCTGCTTTGGCTTCGCTGCGAGTGAGGCTCTTGCTAGTATGAGTACCGCTACCTACTTTACGCAAAAGTTCGCGAAATTCTTTGCTCATTATTTTGCTACTAAATCGATTTCTGGTTTAATTAACTCCAGCACTAACTGACGAAAATGTTGAATTGGAGGCAAGTTTAATCTATCTTGGGTGGTTACTAACACGATTTTACGAATCGGGGCTGATGGTGAGATGTTTCTAACGATTAAATTAGAATTAGTTTCGCTGTTTAGTGTAGCAGATTGGGGTAAGAGGGCCAGCCAATTATTACTTTGCGCGATCGCACCGTGAAAAGCATCGATACTGTTTAATTCTAAAACTGCATTTAATTGCGCACCCCAGCGATCGAATGCTTCTCTAACTAAGTTTTGCATCCCATAACCTTCTTTAAAAATTAATTGGGGATATTGAATTAATTCTGGAATCGGGATAGAAGTATAATCAGCGAGGGGATGATTCGGGGATAAGAGGACGACGATCGGCTCTTGATAGAGAAAATCGACTACTATTTCCGAACTAGGCTTAAATAAGCTGCTAGCCATGACGATCGCAATATCTACTAAACCATCTCGCAGCACTTTTAAAGCGCGATCGCTGCCGATCGAAGTGACGCGCAGTTTAACATTAGGATAATCTTGGATAAATTTGCTTAATACCGGAGGTAAATAAGTAGAGCAGATCGAACCGATGACTGTGACGCATAATTCTTGCTGTTTGCCAGAAATTAATTCTAAAATTCCCGATTTAGCTGCATTCCATTCTCGATCTATTTTGCGAGCGTGAAGTAAAAAAAGCTCTCCAGCTACGGTTAATTTTACCTTAGTGTTGCGGTAAAGTAAAACAGTTCCTAATTCAGCTTCTAAAGCTTGTATTTGCCTGGAAATTGTTGATTGAGTGACGTTACAGTCTCTTGCTGCTTGCTGAAAATTTTTTGTTTCTGCTACAGTTAGAAATGCTTTAATTTGCTCGATTCGCATTCTTGAATAACTTAATAGTTAAAAAATTTACTTTGATACTAATTTTCAAAAATAGCTAAATATCTAGTTATTTTTGCGATCGTTAAAAATAATTTTTTACATAATCTTATATTCTCAATCGATCTTCAAAGATATTCATTTTTTCCTTTTGCCTCTTGCCTCTTGCCTCTTGCCTGTTACCTTTTGCCTCTTGCCTTCTTGCCCCTTTTTTTTATTAAGTCTCTTATTACTTTTTATAAATGGTAGGAGCAACTTTTTCTGATGTATTTATCTTAAAGCAAATTCAGGTTAAAGAGGGATTTTTGCCAAGCAAACTAGATTTGCGGAATTTTTCCAGCACGCTCCAACAAAATTTTTCTGTTTAATAGTTTAATTGAAGATCCAGATCTGGCGATCGCTCCTGCTTGAATTAATTTTGTAAAAGCGCGGGAGAGTGTTTCGGGAATAGTCCCTAAAACAGCAGCTAATTGTCCTTTAGTGATGTCTAATTTTAATATTTCAGCATCACCTTGAGTCTCGCTTAATTCGAGTAAATAAGCTGCTAATCTTCCGGGAACTTCTTTTAAAGATACATCTTCGACTAGGTTAGCAAAGCGGCGCAAATGTCGGGCAAAACTTGCTAAAAGATTAATCGCTAAATTAGGATCGCAATGGAGTAATTTGAGAAAATCTGTTCGAGGAAAAAAGATAATTTCACTAGGTTCGATCGCCGTAGCAGAAGCAGGAAAACAACCACCATCAAAAGCTGGAACTTCGGCAAAATGTTCCCGATCTTTAAAAATATGTAAAATAATTTCTTTTCCTTCAGCACCAGACTGAAAAACTTTGACTTTACCGGATTTAATAAGAAAGAAACCCGTTCCTTCATCTCCTTGTAAAAAGATGATTTGATTTTTCTGATAAGTTTGGCAACGGGCGATCGCTGCTAAGCTTTTTAACTGTTCTATTGGCAAACCTTTAAACATTTGGGTTGTTGCTAAAAAATTAATTAAATTTTCAGTTTTCATCTGTTTTTTGACTTAAGTCAAGGATTTAGTTCTAAAAGTAGTTATAAAGTATTAGCATCAATAGTTGAGGCTAGTTGAAATTATGTTTTGCAATCAATGCGAACAAACAGCTCGAGGTGAAGGCTGCGAAAAATGGGGTGCTTGCGGTAAAAGTCCTGAAGTCAATGCCTTACAAAACTTATTAATTTATGCTCTGCGCGGACTTTCAGAAGTAGCAAACCGAGTCAGTAAACAAGGAATCGATACTCGTCAAACGGATATTTTTATTTGTAAAACGCTTTTTTCTACTTTAACTAATGTTAACTTCGATAGCGATCGCTTTGTTAACTACATTAACGAGAGTATCGTTTTACGGGACAATTTGCAAGCAGATTTTGCCCTTGAAACAGGGTCGAGTTTAATAGATTTTGTTCCGGCTAATTCGCTCGAAGATTTGGTCAGACAAGGTCAAGATGCAGAATTAGAATTTATCACTCAGTCGCAAAATAATGTCGATATTTTCTCTCTTAAACTGACTATTCTTTACGGACTCAAAGGAATTGCTAGTTATGCTTATCATGCAGCTAGACTAGGTCAAGAAGACGAAGCAGTTTATACTTTTATTCGCCAAACTTTAGCAGAATTAGGATCTCAAGATAAAAGCTTAAATGAATGGTTAGCAATAGCCTTAAATTTAGGAAAAATAAATCTTAGAGTGATGGAACTTCTCGATGCAGGACATACTCTTAATTACGGTCATCCAATCCCAACAAAAGTTCCTTTAAACCCGAAAATAGGCAAAGCTATTTTAATCTCCGGTCACGATCTTAAAGACCTCGAAAAACTACTTCAACAAACAGAAAATAAAGGCATAACTGTATATACTCACGGGGAAATGTTGCCAGCACACGGCTATCCTAAATTGAAACAAAAATATCCCCATCTCTACGGGCATTATGGCACTGCTTGGCAAAATCAAACTCGCGAATTTGCTGAATTTCCCGGTGCGATCGTGATGACGACCAACTGTTTAATGCCACCGCATCAATCTTATCGCGATCGCGTCTTTACTTGCGGTTGCGTGGGCTATGCTGGCTTAGTTCACCTCGATGATGATGATTTTGCCTTAGCGATTGAAACAGCCCTAAAATTGCCCGGATTTACCGCAGCAAGCGAACCGCGATCGGTCATGACAGGTTTTGCGCGTCATGCTGTGATGAGTGTAGCTGAAGATTTGATTGATGCTGTCAAAAAAGGCGATATTCGTCATTTATTTTTAGTCGGTGGTTGCGACGGTGCAAAACCAACCCGTAACTATTACAGCGAATTCGTTGAAAAAGTGCCGGCAGATTGTTTAGTATTAACCCTAGCTTGCGGTAAATTTCGCTTCTTCGACAAGGAATTGGGGGATATTGGTGGAATTCCTCGATTGATGGATGTCGGCCAGTGTAACGATGCTTATTCGGCAATTCACATCACTTTAGCAATGGCAAAAGCTTTCAATGTCGATGTCAATCAATTGCCTTTATCGATGATTCTTTCTTGGTACGAACAAAAAGCAGTGGCAATTTTACTTACTTTACTTTATCTTGGCATTAAAAATATTCGTTTAGGGCCGACATTACCTGCTTTTATCTCTCCAAGAGTGTTTGCATTGCTCCAACGAAATTATAATTTACAAGCGATCGCTACTCCTGAAGCAGATTTAGCGGCTTGCTTGCAAGAATAAACAGAATTAGAGAGTAACTCAATTGGATCGAATGAAATAATATTGAATCTTAGAACTTAATTTGAAATTGAGTATTTACTCTCTACTTTTTAAAGCATTTACAATTTATTTTTTAATAATTCTGTCTGTTACTTAACCAAAATTAAAATTTAGAACACTTTATAATAAAGATTAAGAGCTTCTCGATCGCGAGATTAGAAGAGAAGTATATTGAATATTGGAAGTCGCAATTATGACTGCTGCTTTAGACAGACTAGAATCAAATTATGCCATTAGTTTTGGATTAGAAAGAATTAACTCCCTCGAAACATCCAAATTTAGAAAGTTTTTTAACAACCTACCTGTCGATCCTTACATTAAAGGGGGATATCGCCAACGCAGATTATCCCATTTTCAGAAATTTGAAAATGACTTAATTCAACTTCCCCACGGCTATCTATTTCAAAGTAGAGATTATAACCCAGTTGTTGGCGATGTAAAACGAGAATTTTCAGAATTAGATCGAGATTTAATTGCTTTAGATGAGTTTAAAAAACTGATTTTTGAATTTAGCAATTATTGCAAATTAAAACCCGAAGCTAGTATCGGAGTTCATCAAATTAGAACGGTTTGTTCTCCTGAAAGTTTTGGCAATCCTGCACCAGAAGGCATTCACAGAGACGGTTGCGATTATATTGGTATCGTTGCGATCGACCGTCAAAATATTAAAGGAGGGGAAACTCACCTTTATTTAAATAAAAAAGAAAAGCCGATCTTTAAGAAAGTTCTCAATCCAGGCGAACTATTATTACTCAACGATCGCGAACATTTTCACTTTACAACTTCGATTAAACCAGTTATCGAAGCTGAAGGAAAAAGGGATGTTTTCGTGATTACATCCCCTAGTTTGATTTTAGATTTTTAATTTGATGTAGACAATTATACAATTTTTGTTGCAATTTACAAAAGCAAGAAAATAATAAGTTAACAATAGATTGGTTTGTAGCGGCGATTTTTAGATTTCGTCGCTTTATTTTTGATATTATCGATCTGGAGGAGAAAATCATGATTAATTTAGGAACAGAAAAACCTTGGTATTTTACCAATGGTGATAACTACTACATAGATTTTTGCATTTGGATATTAAAAAAAGATGGTTTGCAAGTACCTCCTTTCGATTCTCATCCTCTTGGTAATGGAGAACTTCAAAACCAAGGAATGGATGCTATTTCATGGCAAAATTGGTTAATAAAAGTAGTTGCCACTCAAGATAATCGTTTGAATTGGAGTATTGAAGATCCTCCACAAAGATCGATCTCAGAATATCTAACTTCTTTGGAACGAATGGCATCTATAAGCGATCGAGATATTAATACATCAGAAATCAAATCATCTTTAGAAAAAACTTTAGCTTGGCAACAGGAACAATATCAGATGGCTGTTACACAATTAGGAGATACTTATAAGTATGCCGAACCTCCAGAAGTGTGGACTGGTGAGGCAAAGGTCGGTAAGGAACTTAAAAAACTATGGCAAGAATATTCAACTTTAAGGGAAGATCGGGAATTAATTTTTGTAGATACGCCATTGAATATTTACGATCGACTCAAGCCATATAAAATGCGTTTAGCTACTCTACAAATTTATCAAGTTAATTATCCTCAGCCAGTAGAATATATTATCGCTCCAGCGGCAGCAATCTTATCAGTAAATTCCCGAGATATGGAAAAATTTGGTCAGCGAGTGTTAAAGGTAGCAAGAGAGTTAGCTGAAATTAGATAAATTTTAAAGCATAACAATGGCGCGTAAATTAATCAAAAGATTTTTAGATACTGAAGACGGTCAAATATTTTATCAAATTGGTGGAGAAGGAAAACCTTTAATCTTATTACACAGACATCCTCTCAGTAGTGTCGAGTATCGCGAAATAATCCCGTTTTTAATGCAAAATAAGACAATCATCGCTGTAGACTTGTTAGGAAGTGGCAATTCTGACAAACCTCCCAGAGAATATACGATCGCAGACTATGCTCAAAATATTATTACTTTAATGGATTCTCTATCGATTTCCAAGGCTTCGATTATGGGAAATCATTTGGGATCTTTTATTGCTGGAGAAATAGCCGCAAATTACCGCGATCGCGTTGAAAAAATAATCTTGTGCAATATCGATCTTTATAATCAAGATAAATTAAATGAATTTAGCGATCGCTTTGCTGAAGCATTTAAAATTCAAGCAGACGGATCTAACTTGATGTCGAGGCGATCGCTTCATCAGAGTTATGCAAACGATCCAGAATTAACTCACCTTTATTTTCTCGAAGAATTAAAATGTCACGGATATCCTCCTTATGGAGTTATAGCGGTACAAAAATACCTTGATTCAATTCCTGAAAAATATAAAAAGATCCAATCACCGACTTTAATATTATCGGCTACTGAAGACTTAAAAATGATGTCTAAATATGGCTTATCTGGAGTTGAAAATCGAGAGGATTTCTTAAAAATAATTCCTCATTCGACAATGCTTAATATCGAAGGAGGAACGATCGGATTAATCAACCAAATGCCTGAAAAAATTGCCAAAATAGTGTTAGATTTTCTCGAAAATTAAAGTCAATAGGGAAAGGGCAACAGGCAATAGTGAAAGATCGATCTGAGATTTTCAACCCATTAGTTGCGATTTACTTTTTTATTAACACCTAATTTTGTCTGTTGGCTCTTCCGAAGGGAGATCGAGACTAAGATTTTAGTTGTTCTGAAAAACTTATTACTCCTTACTCTACTTAATGTTTTCTGCTTGACCCAAAGGAGAAAAACGGATTTCAATACGCCTTCTTTCCGGGCTTGCTTGTTGAGAATTAGGAGCAAATTTTCCTGAAGGTAAATATAATTGTGCCCCAGAATAAGCACGGAATTGAATATCTTTCAATCGACCTTTTTCTTGAACTTTTTGCAGTTCTTTAACCACTGCTAAAGCCCGCATTAAGCCCAAATCAGCATTAGAACCTGGTTTTAAATTATCAATAGGTACAGTACCTCGAGCGACGCTTATTAGTTGTTCGTCTAGATTAGAAGTTCCGCGAGTAATTTGACCGTCAGTATTACCGATTACTTCTACTACGTAAACGCCTCTTTCTTGGGTAACTTCTTCGATTCTATCGACTAGATCGTTAGAAACATATCTAGCTAATTTTGGAGGTAAAGTTGCGCTACCAGATTGAAATTGGAATTCTCCCGATCCTTGAATTACGACTACTGGAGGGGCTGATTTAAGGCGTTTGACTTCAGTTTTTAGATCGGATACTTGTAAATTACTTTTTTGTAATTTATCTTCTAGACTATCAAATTGACTTTTGTTTTGAGCTAAGCGATCTTCTAAACTATTTACTTCTCCTTTACTTTTAGTTAATTCACTTTCTGTTGTTTCCAATTCATTTTGGATGTTAGCAAATTTAGTTTCTAAAGAATCGTATTCGCTTTTTAACTCTTTTACTTGACTTGTTTTATCTCCTACTTGCTGTTCTAGAGAGGATATTCTCAATCTTAATTGTCTGACTAAAGCTTGACTTTGACTTAAGTCTAATTCAGTTTCATCTGCAGTCAGTTTGAGAAATAATGATTTGAATAAAGCCAAAAACAAAAACAGAGTGATAATCATAAAAGCATTAGACATCAAATCTGTAAAAGACGGCCAAATATTGTATTCTTCTTCTGCTTGATTGCTCAAACGCGATCGCTTACCCATAATTATCGTTCGCTTAATTTATCTAATAAACTTGCTAATTCTGATTTGATTTCTTTTAAACCAGCTTTTTCCATTTCATCGCGATTGTGAGTTAAAGTTACTAAATCTGCATATTTTTGATTTAGATCGCTTAAATGGTCGCTAACTCTGAGGATATTACTGACAGATTTTTGTAAATCTTCTAAAGTTTGTTCGATCGATTGAGTCGATTTTTTCAGGACTAAAGATGATTGAGAAAATTGATTTTGTGCGATCGACAAATCGTTAGTTGCTGAGGTTAATTTTTCTGGGAATCTACTTTCTTCGATGATATGAGCGGCTTGCTCGAAACTTCGAGAACTATTTTCAATCGAAGTAGAAGAATCCATAATGCCAGTATATGCTTGTTTGGCTAATTCAGTTATCGTTCCTGTTTCTGCTACTAAATTTTGAACCGGTTCGGCGATCGATTTAGCGATATATTCTTCAAAAGTATGGCCGAATCGATCTAGAAAACTGCCAAATTCACTAATCAGGCGATCGACGGCTTTTTCAGTAGGATTTTCTGCTGGTAATTGAGGCAAATAAATATTATCAACATAATCTTCTAAAGCATTAAGCACTTCTGATTTAACAATGTTAGTATTCCAACTCAAATTGACTACTGTTAGAAAAGCACTGCAAAAAACAGCAATCAAACTAGTAATAAAAGCAATACCCATGCCTTGCAATGGTGTTTCTAACGCCCCGACTAAACTGCCCACATCGGTAACGTCTGCTTGTCCGATCGTTTGACTGATATTGCTTAAATTAATCGTAATTCCTAAAAAAGTTCCCAGCAATCCAAAAGAAAGTAATAAATTAGGTAAAACTTTCGTAATATAATCTATTTGTTCGCAGCGAAAGGGAATGCCAATAATTCTAAAATATTCCCGATTATAAAGACCTTCAACTACTGCTATAGTATTTGCTTGTTGGATGTTGTCGTAAGTAATTCCTTGAAATCTTTGTTCTAAATGTTCGATAATTCTTGGTTGTTTGTTTTGTGCCGATCCGCCGATCGCCCTTCTCAATCTACTTTTTAAAATTTGTAAATGCCTGTAAAGAAAAAATCGCATGAAAATAGCGATTATTGTCGGTAAAAAGACAAAAAATATAGCAATACCAATTAATATTGGTGGCAAAAGCGCGAACGAATTTGCTATTTGTTGTAATTCAGACATGATAATGAGGCTTGAGATTGATGATAGCAAAGAGCGGTTAGTTTCGCTCCTTGCTTCCTACTTTATCAATTAGGTGCTAAAAGTTGCGCTTTTAACTTAAAGAATTATTCGATTATTACAAAGATTTTAGCTTTCAAACTGTTCGTAAGCAGCAACAATCCTTTGGACTAAGGGATGGCGAACTACATCGGCTTGAGATAACTGACAAAAAGCGATCCCTTCGACGGATTTTAAAATTTTCATTCCTGCTTCTAAACCCGATCGCGAGTTTAAAGGCAAATCTGTTTGAGTAATGTCCCCAGTTACGACCATTTTAGAACCGAAACCTAAACGGGTTAAAACCATTTTTAGTTGCGCTGGGGTAGTATTTTGGGCTTCATCGACGATCGCAAAGGCATTGCTGAGGGTTCTACCGCGCATATAAGCTAAAGGGGCGACTTCGATTTTACCCCGCTCCATCAACTCGGGAATTTTTTCTGGATCGATAAATTCATATAAAGCATCGTAGAGAGGACGCAAAAAAGGATTTACTTTTTGTTGCAAATCTCCTGGTAAAAAACCCAGTTTTTCCCCTGCTTCAACTGCCGGACGAGTTAAAATCAGGCGATCGTATTCGTCGTTGAGTAGGGCTTTTACTGCCAAAACTGCCGCTAAAAAGGTTTTTCCCGTTCCGGCCGGCCCGACACAAAAAGTAATATCGTGGGTCTGAATTGCTTTGATATACTTACGCTGACGAAATGTTTTCGCTCTGATTAATTCCCCCCTGCGAGTGCGAGCGAGAACGTTTTTTTGCAAGTCTTGTAATTCGTCTACTCGTCCGGTATCGATCGCTTGAAAGGCTGTCAAAATATCGGGTTGAGAAATTGTTTTCGCTTCGCTCCAAATATTTTTTAAAGAGTCTACTACTTTAGCGCAGCGTTGTACTGGTTTTTCTTGCCCGGAAATTAGCAAATCTTGTCCTCTGAGAACTAATTTTACTCCTGTATGGCGAGAAAGTAATTTTAAATTGGCTTCTCCTATTCCAGCTAGGGCGATCGCGCTTGCTTGATTTGGCAGTTGAATTGTTTGGGATATTTCTGTCATCTACATTTTCATTTTGAGATAGTTTGTTTTCTGACATTGTGACAAAAACGGGTAACGAGTAGTAGTAAGTCGTTAGTCGGGTTTTAAATTTGAATTTGGTTGATTAATTTCAACTTTCTAGAACAAGTTGTATATTGATTCTCCCCGTCTCCTCTTGCTCCCTCTGCTCCCTCTGCTCCCCTATCTAAGATTGACTATTTTCTCGGGATTTTGTTCTTTTCTTCGCTCTTGTAGGGCTTTATCGATCAATTTACCGACTACCCAAGAAACCGATCGCTCGTCTTCTTTGGCCCACTGTTCTAGTTCTTTTTTCCACTCCGCAGGAATGTAAGCTACAACTCTGTCGAGATCGGTTTTTCCACCCATTTTAAACCTCCATTTTTTTGCTTATACCAATTCCCTAAAATAACACTACAACAGACTAACTCTTTCTTGCCTCTTGCCTCTAGTCACCGAAGTGTAGCAACTCTAAACAGAATTAGTATTACATTCAGGATACAAATAATCAGTCGATTTCCGTCATGCTGACCTTTGCTGTGCTAGCATGCTATAGCAGCAAAAATACAGAAAAAAATGAGCGGGCGCAACTTCTTATACCAATTTG
>JASJCW010000314.1 GCA_030065265.1 Prochloraceae cyanobacterium | reverse complement strand
ATCTCTCAGGAAAAAACTTTGCCCACCTTTCCGGTTAAAACCGAAGCAGGAAGTATTTGGATTGATGTAGAAGAAGAATAAAGATCGAGAAAAAAAAGGTATTCTTAAGTTAAAGAATACCTTTAATAGACGCAGTTAATTAAGCTAAGACAGTTTATTTGTTGTTTGATTTACATTAATTTTTGCGGTCTAGATGCGATCGCATCTTTAGCCATTTCCCGGAATTTATCCATATCCGTGTCTACCCAAATTTCTTTAACTTCTACTGAAGTATCCAAATTAACCAGGTTGCCATTGTTAAGATCGGCTTTACCTTTACGAGCAAAGAGAGACTTAATCGATTTTTTTGTCTTTTTCTGATTTTTTACAATTGCTTTTTTTTCAGTTTTTTGGGCTGTTGGCTTATCTTCAACAGTTTTAGCCCGATTTAAATTTAAGAAAAAAGTGCCTTTATTTTTAGTTTCTTTACTAGTGGGAGTTTTTTTGAAAAGAATATTAAACATTGAAAATTTCTCCAGTATTTTAAATTGAGATTTTTGACTTTGCGCGATCGCACAAAATCTTATTATGCTTTGCTTTTGCTATTTTTCTGAATTGTTTTCTTCGAGAAATAGCAGTTATAGAAAAGCTTTGTTTATATAAATAAAGCCAGATTTCTCTAATTTTTACAATATTTTGTTACATAAGTTAACCAACAAACTAAGCGATTTTTTCTTTATAAATATTTAATTTTTTGTTTGATTAGCTTAAGAGATAATTGTTTATTTAAGTCTAAATATTTCGATCGCAAATGTTAACAAAAATAGAGATTAGAAAAGCAATTTTCAAGCAATAAATAGATTGGATATTTTTGCTAGAGATAGGGCAGGATGTGATTTATCTGTTTGCTGGTTGCTCTTTCTCTATTGCCTCGTTCTGGAAGCCGATCGACCGAAAATAGTATCTTGTAAAGATGAGATTTTTCAGATTATCAAATAGTAGCGACCGCCATGAGAATATTATTTATTTCTATGTAGCAATAGTTGGCAAAAATTAAATTATAAAATAGACCTATATTTTAAATATTTACCCAAAAAAGCGATCATTTTCTAACGATCTTATCTATCTTTTCTTGCATGCTTAAGATAAACAAAGAACGGAATAAAATTAAGAACCAAAAAGAAGAAAAACAAAAACCAACGATTGCCCAGTTAAGATAATTATTTAATAATAAAACAGCAGCAACTAAACTAAACCCGCTCAAACAAGCATAAATTAAACTTTTAAGAGCCAAATGAATTTTTTGCAAAGCGCGATCGCTCTCTCTAGAGCGAACTCTAACTTGCAATTCTCCCAATTCAATCCTATTTTCGAGGCGTTTAATTAATAGTTCGCTGCGACTAGGTTGCTGCCATTTCTGTTTAACAAATTTACTAGCTTGCTTGATTAAAGCACTAATTATCTTACCATCAGAGTTAGCAACAACTAAGTTTTTAACAAAAGGTTGAATTGCAGAAATAATATTGTATCTTGGATTGAGGGCGCGGGCAATGCCATCGAGGGTAGTAATAGATTTTAAAATAAAAGTCATTTGAGCCGGGAGACGAAAAGGCTGCTGTTTAAACATGATATAGAGTTCGTCACCGATTTGCTCGAAAGCTTTAACATCGATCGGTTTGTCAGTAAAATTTTCAAAAATAAAAGAAACTAAACGCTTAACCGGGGTCATATCTGGCATCGGTTCGATTAACCCCATATAGGTCAGATTTTCTACTATCTCATCGATATCTTTTTTAATGACAGCAAAAAAAGTTTCCACCATTTGGTCTTTAGCCATCGACTTAACTTCTACCATCGTGCCAAAGTCGTAAAAAACGATTTTCCCTTCTGAAGAAACTGCCATATTACCAGGATGGGGATCGGACTGAAAAAAACCATCTTCCAATAATTGTTTGAGATAACAAAATACACCCAACTCGATAATTTCATCCGTATCGATATTGTTAGCTTCCAAAGAAGCGCGATCGTCGATTTTAATGCCGGGGAGATATTCTAAAGTTAAAACTCTTTTAGTGGTATATTGCCAATGAACTTGAGGAACGCAAACCCGATCGTAATTGCTAAAATTATGCCGAAAGCGATCGGCGTTTTTGCCTTCGTGAATGTAGTCTACTTCTAAAAATAGAACTTCAAAAAATTCTTGATAAATTGATTCTAAATTGTATTTTTTCAATCCGCTAAAAAACGCACTAGAGATTCTGACAACTCGATGTAAAACTTCAAAATCTAGATTGAAAAGTGCTTCTAGACCCGGACGTTGGACTTTAACAACGACATCTTCTCCTGTGTGGAGTATTGCTTTATGAACTTGTCCGATACTAGCAGAGGCTAAGGGCCGAGCTTCAAAATCTCGATAGAGACTGTAAATAGATTTGCCAAATTCAGATTCAATAATAGCGATCGCTTCATCGCTATTAAAAGGGGGAACTTTATCCTGTAGAGTAGCTAATTCGCGAACGTATTCTAAAGGTATGAGGTCGGGACGAGTCGATAATGATTGTCCTATTTTAATGAAAGTCGGGCCTAATTTAAGAATTTGTTTAACTAACCAATTAGCACGGTGATATCTTTGTTTGGGAGAATTTTTACCCAGTAGATTATCAAACCACAAATATAAGCCGAATTGAAAGGCAACAGAAAAAATTTCTATTTGGCGTTTTCTGGGAGAAGGTTTAGAATTTTGCCAAGGTAAGGAATGGGATGGGGCATTTTTAACGAGCATTCAACCGCGAATGTTTATTTGCTTATTGTTGCTGTAAGGGTTTTTGAGGTAAGACAACGGTAAAAGTATTGATAAAAATATCGGGATCTGAAGACGAACTACTCAAGACCTCGATCGTTCCACTTATATGTTCTACTAAATATTTAACCAAAGTTAAACCCACACCTAAACCGGGAACTTCTTTTTTGGTAGTTGCTTTTTCTCCACGACGAAATTTATCGAAGATATGAATTCTTTCTTCTTCAGAAATACCGACACCATAATTAGTTACTTTAAAAATAATTTGATTGCCTTGGGGGCTAGATACTTGAGAAATATTAAGATCGACAGTAGTATTAGGTTCGGAATATTTAGCTGCATTGGTAAGCAGTTCGCTAAAAATCTGTTTGATACTTTTGGGATCGGTGTAAATTTTAAAAGCAGAATCTGCGGTTTTTTTGAGTTTGGGATTGAGAGTGTAATCTACTTTTAAGCTGACGGTTTTATCTGCTCCGAGTTGTTCTTTGGCTTGTTGCTCGGCAAAATTAGCGGCTAAATCTTTGATAATTGCTTTAATATCTAGTTCTTGAGGACTAAAAGAATAGCGATTAGATTCGAGTTCTTGTAAGGTTAATAAGTCTTGAATCAAGATATTTTCTTGAGTCCAGGCTTTATCCAAAAAATCAATATATCGTTCGCGGCGATCGGGATAATCGCCATATTGACGCAGCATTTCGATCGCCATTCTCATAGTTGTTAGAGGAGTTTTAAGATTATGAGAAATAGTTTCAACAAATTTATCTTTTAATTGGTTTAATTCTTTTAATTGTTCGATGTGTTGGCGCATCCCTTCGGAGAGTTTGGCTTGAACTTCCAAACTCCATTTCAGTTGAGCGGTGCGGCGATCGACGATCGATTGAACTTTATTTAAGGCTTGATCTTGAAGAATTGCGGTACTTAGTTGGGTGCTGACCCAACTAGCCAACTCGATTTCGTCGGATTTCCAAATCCGATCTCGAAGATATCCTTTGTCAGAACTGCAATTTTGTTGCAAAACTAAAAATCCCAAGACAACTCCGGTTTTTTCGTCAGTGGTAATACTTCCCATCAAGGGTACGATTAAAAATGCCGAATCGGCTTGACGATTGCGATCGAGGATAATATCTGCGGGCCAATTACTGGTATTTGCGATTGCAAGGGGTTGGGGTGCATTTTGAAAGGCTTGAGAGCACAATTGAGATTGAGTTAGTATGAATGGCTTTTGTTTGAGATTGCTAAATGAATCTGCTTCTTTTAACCACTGACAGACTTCTGTTGCTTCTATTTGAGAAAATTGTTGCTCTGATAAACTGCCGATCGGAGGCGATTTATATTTAAGCATTAGAATGGTGGCTCGATCTGCTTCTAATGTTTTAGCCGTTCCTTCTAAGGCTTTTTGACGCAGGGAATCAATTTCAACATTGTAACGGATTGCTGCGCCGAGATCTTTGAGCAAAGTTTGATATCTATTTCCAGTTTGATTTTGTTGTTGGAGTTGAACGATTGAAATTGCTACGGCGATCGCATCTGAAATATTTTTTAAAGATTTTTTTTCCTCTTCTGTCCAATTGTGGGGAGATAATTGTCCGAGCAAGATCGCCCCATTAATATTACTTTGAAACTGAGTCGGAATTTTCAACAGAGCGCGCAGGGGTATTTCTTTTGGTAAATTAAGATCGCTGTTATTGTTGGCTGTTTTTAAATCTGCGATCGCGCTAAATTCGATATCAATTGAAACTTTTGGTAATATTGATTGAAAAAATATTGTATTTAAATTTTCTCGAGGGGTTTCTGCTGTTTTGGAATACCAAAATCCTGCTACTTTTTGTGAGTTAAAATCGGCAACAATCGCACAAATATCAACTTGAAAATTTTCTCCCAATTTAGAGGCCAGTCTCGACAACATAGTTTGCGGATCTAAGCCAGCTTGAATTACTTTTGTAATTTCTTGTTCGATTTGATTTGGCTCTTGAAGATCCGGCATTGTTTTTATCAAGTTTTCTTGTTCTTCGATCGCTTTGAGGTCACTAGAGTTGGAAATAGAAAGCTCACTCATGAAAAATCCCTACGATCGCATCGTAGTATTAATTACTTTTGAGTCGATCTAGCTCAGTTCTTGCTCGAAATTAGCCTAGCTCTATCGATCGTTCTCGAAACAAAAATTAGAGCTAGTATTCTTCTTTATTAGGCTAGCTTTAGTTTACCTATTATGCTAGTTACATCAGTAAAGAGTAGTTTTTTCTAACCATAATTTAATTGGCATCGAGCAAAAATTTTTTTTTACTTTTTTAGTATTCCCACCAATGATATTTTCCTAACAGTATTATTAAGATATTTTGTTTTTTTTTGACAGTGGGGCGTGTCGTTTCTCCGGGTCAGGGGTTTTAAGGAGCGAAATTGGTTCATCAATAAGCAAATTCCCACAGCAAATAAAATAATATTTGAACCTCTGACCTCTGAACTGGCACCTAGTGCCCTGACCTCTGACCTTTCCTAGTCTACTCCTTCAATCGGGGCAAAACCCTGACGTTGAATGTTCTCGGTGACGACGCGGGGTTCTAGGAATTGGATTAAATAGTCCGGGCCTCCAGCTTTCGATCCGACACCTGATAGTTTGTATCCGCCAAAGGGTTGTCTGGAAACGATCGCTCCGGTAGTATTGCGGTTAATGTAAAGGTTACCTACTTCAAACTCATTAGAAGCGCGATCGATATGGGCTGGAGTACGGGAGTACAATCCTCCTGTTAGGGCATAATCGGTACTGTTGGCTGCTGCTAGTGCTTCGTCAAAGTTTTTTACTTTTGTTACCGATAAAACCGGGCCGAAGATTTCTTCTCGGGCTATTTTTGCCTCTGGTGGTACGTCTTGAAATATAGTTGGCGGTACGAAATATCCTTTTGCTGGGGTTTCCATTTGCAGGGCTAGTTTTGCCTCTGTTTTGCCGATTTCGATGTATTCTAAAATGCGATCGCGGGCGACATCGTCTATTACTGGCCCGACTTGAGTGCTGGCGAGATCTGCGGGGCCGACATTCAAGGATTTGGTTGCTTCGACTAGTCTCTTGACAAATGTTTCGTAAACTGTTTCGATAACGATGACTCGGGAGCAAGCGGAACATTTTTGACCGCTATAATTAAATGCCGACTGTACTACTCCGGCTACTGCGCGATCGAGATCGGCACTTTCATCGACGATAACGGCATTTTTACCGCCCATTTCGGCGATGACTCGTTTGAGGTGTTTTTGTCCTGGTTGGAGTACGGCTGCATCGGCGTATATCCTACATCCTACTTGTTGAGATCCGGTAAAGGAAATTAGATTTACCTCGGGATGTTTGACCATGTAAGCCCCGATTTCCGAGCCAACTCCGGGTAATAATTGAAATACTCCTTTGGGAATTCCGGCCTCGATTAATATTTCGGTAATTTTGGCGGCAACTATCGAAGATGTTTCGGCGGGTTTTAGTAAAGTACAATTACCTGTAACTAAGGTGGCGACTGTCATTCCGGTGGCGATCGCAAACGGGAAATTCCAAGGGGCGATAACTACTGCTATGCCTTTTCCTTGATATTTGTAGCGGTTATTTTCTCCGGCTACGTCGTAGTTATAGCCTCGATCTAACCTTTCCATCTCTGCAGCATAATAGCGACAAAAATCGATCGCTTCGCTGATTTCTCCGTCTGCTTGTTGCAATACTTTTCCTACTTCCAAACAGATCCAAGCTGCTAGTTCGTAGCGTCGCTCTTCCATGAGATCCGCCACTTTACGGATAATATTAGCTCGTTCCGATGCAGTAGTCCTTTGCCATCCTTTAAAGGCTGCTTTAGCGGCTTTAAGGGCGGTTTCTGCTTGTTCTACCGATGCCATTCCTACTTTGCCGACTATTTCTTGAGGATTGGAAGGATTGACCGAATCGATCGCTTTTTCGGTTTGAGTATATTCTCCGTCGATTAGTGGTAAATAAGTTTTACCTAATTCCCCTTTAACTTTTATTAAAGCTGCTTTGGCTTTTTCCCTAAGTATGCTGTCAGCATAGTCGGTATCTGCAGCAGGTTGGAAGTTGAGCTGGTTTTCTCCCCCGATTTGTAAATCTTCTACGGATAGGGTAGGAGGTTTAATTAAATCTTCGATCGGACGATCTTCTAAATTTTGGCGTAAAAAAGAACTGTTTGCCGTATTTTCGAGCAAACGACGAATTAAATAAGCCATACCCGGAAGTAGTTTTCCGTAGGGTGAATATACCCTAACTCGATGACCTCTT
>JASJCW010000313.1 GCA_030065265.1 Prochloraceae cyanobacterium | reverse complement strand
TAGATTATTTTAAAGAGCTGTTACATTATTTAAGATAAAAGCAAAATTGTCAAAAGAGACAAGAGTTATATCAATGCTATTTAGAGTTACTATGTTTCGGTGAGGAAAGTCTGCCAAGACGATTTCCTCGGCTTAAGATCTGAGCAAGCAGGCAATAGGCAATAGGCAATAATTGATATTAGGGGATCTTTTGATTTGAGGTAAAATAGGACGGATATTGATTGAAATCAAGCTATCAATCGCTTAAATTGGATATTATTAAATTCAAAGTAAAAAGATAAGATTTCTTTCTCCTGACCTCTGTTCTTTGCTTTTGACTTCCTGAGAAGACAGATTTAAAATGCCCTAATAACTGAAAGCCGATCTTTATTTAAAACCTGAATTATTAAAGCTCTCAGTTCAATGACCGTCTTCAAATATCAAGAAAAATCGAACAGCAACAGACTCGAAGGAATTCAAGACTGAGAAAATACTCGATCGCAAAATTATTTTGCTCGATCCTTCAAGATAAATAATCCAGTGCAAGTAATATTAAGATAATTTAATTAACCAGCGACAAGCTGTTAGTAAGTCTGGAGAAATGTTAGTATGAAATTGAGCTTGAGGTTAATCTACCTTTAAATAGCTAAATGTGGTAACGCTGTTTGAGAACCAGCCAAGCCAAACCTAGCTCGAGTAAGAGCAACTATCAAAGGAACGAAAGAAAAACTCTCAAAGCGGTTTCAATCAAAAAAGGTCAAGGAGGCACCTTGGAAAATCAAATAAATTTAATTGGGATGGGCTGATTCTGCGCGTGATGAAGCCCATTTCCAATGCAAAGCAGTCGAAGCAAAGACTATAAGCGTTATATATATTCCCCACTACCTTATTCCCCACTACCTACTACCTATTCCCTGCTGTGACAATTATTGTCCTCACCTCTAGTTCAGTTGCTATAAGTCGAACTCTACTAGACTCGGACGATCGTGCCTCTTACTCCAGACAAAATTTCTGCTGCAGCTTCTAATTGACCGATTCCAGCCATGCCTCCAGTCTTCTCAACAAAACGACAAGCGGCTGTAACTTTTGGTTGCATAGAACCAGCAGCAAAGCGATATTTAGCTAATTCTTTGGGCGTTATCGCCTTTATCGCTCGCGCTTGTTCCGTACCCCAATCAGTGTAAACTGCATCGACATCGGTCAATAGCAGTAAAGCATCGGCTTGCAATTCAGTTGCCAATAATGCCGCAGCCAAATCTTTATCAATGACCGCTTCAACTCCACAAATACTGCCTTCTGGATTGACAACAACGGGAATGCCACCACCACCAGCGCAGACGACTAATGCACCTACTTCTACTAATAAGCGAATCGCAGGCAATTCTAAAATCCTTTTCGGTTCGGGAGAAGGGACAACGCGACGATAAAAATTACCATCAGCACCAATAGACCAGCCCCGCGATCGCGCTAATTCCTTGGCTTCTGTCTCGGAATAAACAGCACCGATCGGTTTTGTCGGTCGCTCGAAAGCCCGATCGTCGGGATCTACTTCAATCTGGGTCAGGAGAGTAACTATCTGCTGATTTGGTAGTTGATTGCAAAGTTCCTGTTCGATTAAATAACCGATCGCACCTTCAGTTTGAGCGTCGAGAACGTCGAGAGGATAAGGTTTAACCCCTTGATAAGCCTCGGCTTGCATTGCCAAAAGACCCACTTGAGGGCCGTTCCCGTGAGTAACTATAACTCGATGCTCTCGAGCTATTTTCGCGATCGCTTTTGCAGCGCGTTTAATATTTTCTCGCTGGATCTCCACTTCCGGGGGTTGAGCGCGTTCGATTAAAGCATTACCCCCCAAAGCAATAACTACCAACATGATTGTTTATACTCCTAAGTTGTTACGGGTCAGAAATTCCTCGACTAGAGTCGATAAACTCGGTTTGCCAGTCTCAGAAAATTCATAACGAGCCTTGACCACTGGTTTGTTGAGTTTCATCAAAGAGTTAAGATCGCTCGGAGTAGCTGCGACGATGACATCGACATCAGCATTGTTAATAGTTGCTTCGAGTGCTTTAAGTTGAGCGGGGAAATAACCCATTGCCGGTAAGATCGGGCCGATGTGAGGATAGCGATCGTAAACTCGGGCAATTTCTGGAACGGCATAGGCTCTGGGATCGACGATTTCTGAAGCTCTGGCTCTGGTGGCTGCAACGTAACCCGCACCGTAGGCCATTCCTCCATGAGTGGTCGTCGGGCCGTCTTCTACTACTAACACGCGGCGATCGGTAACTGCGGTTGGATCGTCTAATTGGATCGGCGAAGCACCGCGCACGATAACAGCATTGGGGTTAACCCGCTTAATTGTATTGGTAACTTGTTGGATGTCAGCATCGGCAGCAGAATCTACTTTTGCAACGATCGCAATGTCTGCCATTCTCAAGACTAATTCTCCGGGATGGTGAGTCGTTTCATCTCCAGCGCGCAACGGATCGACTAAAACCAGGTGCAGGTCGGGTTTGATGAAAGGAAAATCGTTATTACCCCCATCCCAGAGGATAATATCGGCTTCGGCTTCTGCTTTGGCGACGATCGAGCCATAATCGACTCCAGCATAAACTATATTGCCAACTTCTAAATGGGGTTCGTATTCTTCCCGTTCCTCAATCGTACATTCAGCTAGATCCAAATCTGCTTTGGTGGCAAATCTTTGCAATACTTGCTTTTCTAAATCGCCGTAAGGCATGGGATGGCGAATCACTGCCACCTGCAATCCTTTTTTGCGAAGCAATTTAGACAACCAGCGAGTGGTTTGAGACTTACCGCAACCAGTTCTGACAGCAGAAACAGCAATTACGGGGACTTTAGCTGATAGCATCGTGCGATCGGGGCCTAAAAGCAAAAAATCCGCACCTGCAACCATAGCCCGGGATGCCAAATGCATCACTCGAGCGTGAGTTAAATCGCTATAAGCAAAAACTACGCAGTCTATTTGCTCTCGACGACAAAGAGATTCTAATTCTGATTCTGGAACGATCGCGATGCCTTCGGGATAAAGAGAACCAGCTAAACTGGCTGGATAGCGGCGATCGGCAATTCCTGAAATTTGTGCTGCGGTAAATGCCACTACTTCTACTGCTTTATCGTGGCGATATACTTGATTGAAATTATGGAAATCTCGACCTGCTGCTCCCATAATTACAATTCTAGTACGAGGTTTCTTCTCAGCGTTCATAAAATTATTCCTCGATCTAATTCGCTCGATCTTTGTCTTCTTTTATTGCGTCTAAATTTTCTGTTTCAGAATTGCTTTGTGTTAATTCTTCTGGAGCTGTTTGAGGGGTTTCTTTTGCTGCTTCGGTTGGAGTTATTTCAGTTTCGAGTGCGATCGCCTCCCCAGCCATTGCTTCAATTTGTTTTTGATATTCTGGAGCTAAAGCAACAGCCTTAGCAAATAAAGGTTTCGCAGCTTCGAGATCCCCTTGCTTTTGCAGAATTAATGCTTTAGAAACTACCGGACGAAAATCCTTTTCATCTAATGCGATCGCATTATCGTAAGTTGAAATCGCGCGATCGTAATCTTCAGAAAAAGCATAAACTTGAGCTAAAAGCAAGTCCATACCGACAATATCGATCGCACCTGGTTTAGCTAAATTAACCTCTCGAGCTGTTTTAATACTATCTTTTAAAGTTGCAATCGCTTTGTTAGGCAGTTCGCGATCTAAAAACAAATTTACTAATCCTTGCAGAGCTAAAATACTATCGAGATGGCCATCTAACACCTGACGATAAGTAGCGATCGCCTCTTCGTATTTGCCAACTTGCTGTTGGGTTTGGGCTAATAAAATTCCGTAATCGGTAATATCTGGATTGAGATTGACTAAACTTGTTAAAGGTTCGATAGTCGCCTCAATATTACCTTGTTGCAAACGAATTTCAATTAATCCTCGAAGTGCGGTTTGATTCTCCGGTTCTCTGTTTAAAACTAATTGATATCCTTTAGCTTGCAATTCCAATTCGTCTTGGGGTTGTGCTTCACCAGGAATGTTAGTAGCGGCTGCTGGTTCGACTAAATTATTATTAGACAAAAAACTAATACCTACAGGAAAAATAGTGAATCCGACTAAAGATACTACCATTAATCCCAATAATAAATATAACCAGGGACTGCGCTTGCGCTTTGTTTGAGACACGATCGAGATCTTTCCATTAAAATTGACTTACGTCAATATGTTAATACTTCTGGATTATTTTTTAGTTTAGATAAGCTTAAAATTTCTTGTTAATAATTAACGGTCAAGCAGCTAACAGTAAATTAATATACTGAGTAGCTTTGATTGAATAAATTTAAATTGATTTTTTAGATATTGTAAAAGTAAACACAATCCATTTGATGGACGTATTTTTGTTTGTTTTCAATAATAAATTCACTATAGTCAGCTAAATCGTCAAAACCCAAACAAGTTAAAATAATTTCTAGCGCGAACCAAATTAAGATTCTAAATAATAGATTTTGCCATTGAACTGCCATTTTATTGCTCCGCAAAGATTAAGTAAAAGTTAATTAATTTTTCTAAAATTGACGTTTTAAATCTTAACTAAATAATACGATGGCGCAATAATTAAAAAAGCGATCGCGCCTTCTTCTGTGACGCGATCGATCTCATCATTCAGTGCAGTACAAGATCTTTTAAGAGCGTGAGAAAGAGTTTAAATAGTCGCGTAGCCGAAAGTAACGTTAAACTGGCGACACCAAATAGCTACGGATTCAAAATGGTACTCTCTCCGTCAAAAAACTAAGCATCAAGCAGCAAAAGTGCTTGCAGTACGCGGTAAATCAAAGCTTGGTATCGATACTCTACGGGTGGTCTAGCTCGAAAGTTACGACCAAACCTGAATTAACAGTCTCCAACGAGGAAGTTATCATCTAGGTTGCTAGATGAGTCTGGTAATCCGACTAAATTTAAACCTTTTCAGTTAAGTTTGGATTTGTTTGATTTAGAGGAATGGGAGACAGGGTAACTTGTTCTCTAGAATCTTGGACTATATTTCTTCTGAAATTAGTCCAAGAGGTTCAATGACCGGAAGTGCTGGCAGCAATCATTAAATTAGCTAAAAAATATTCAGCATAGTAGCCTCCCGATCGAATTTGGATTTAGGACGCGCTTCAATCAGTATTGCGATCGCCGCGAATCGAAACAATCTAATCATGGAGCAACTATTTTAGTTTTATTAGATCGCAAATTCCTCAAATGCGAGGAACTGAAAAAGTAAAATTATGCCAAGAAACCGAACATATTTATGAATCAGAAATTAGTTTCATTCAAATCAATCGAGATAAAAATGCGGTCTAATTTCTCCAATTACTCGATGACGGTCTGCCCCAAAAAAAACGCTCCGATCTCTAACAATAGAGAATTCAGAGATTGCTTAAATTTGCTCGATTTTTCCAGATAATGAAACGAGCGATCGTCAATTTTAATCTTTAGTGAATTGGAGCTTGTTGTAATTTTTCTGCCCATTGATAAACACGTTCGACATATTCAAATGCTTGTAAATCGTATTCGTTAGCCGATAAAGATAATTTGAGTCTTCTGACTTGCGGACTCAACCACAAAATGTTTTGAATGTCTTTTTTATTCTTGCAAGATAATTTAGTTAATAATAGTAAAACTATTTTTACATCTATTTCCCAGTTGTCGATTTGCCAATCAGGATTGTCAGCTAAATCGGAACAATGCAAAGCAACGGTTCTGAGTTTTTGATAAGTTTCTAAAAAATAATATCTTTGCTGTTCGGAATATTCATTTAAATTATGATTTAGTTTTAATTTTTCTAAGGATTTTAAAGAAGAAATAATCACAAAATTTTCAATTTGCAATTGAGAGTCTTCAACTGTTTTTTTTGCAGGTCTGGATTGCTCTTTTTGCGCGTTATTATTGACAAGATCTGAATACTGTTTACTATTTTTATTCGACCATAAAGGCTTATTCAGAATGGAAATGATATTACTTAGAAATCGCTCGCTCATAACTAAATCCAATAAAAAAACAGCTTATTATTTTTTAATAAAAAATCCTACTTATATTATAAGTAAGTATTTGCACGATTTGCGATCGGCTAAATGACTTAAATCAACTCCGCGATCCAATCAAAATTAAAATACCACCAGCAGAATAATCGAAGACAAAGAGTTAGAAAGATTGTGTTCCATTAAAAATGGATAAAATATCGATTGGAATGATTTTTAGAAATAATATTTGAACTCCTCTAAAATGACCTCAAATGTATTTTTTAAAATCTCAATAAAATTAACTCGAGCGATCGATCTAGTCCCAGTCTGCTTATTTTAGCTGCGCTTTGGCTCGAAATCTGAGAAAATAAGGGCGTAGGGGAAAATTGAATTGACTTTATGAATTTAGATGCGATCGTTATCGGTAGCGGAGTTGGGGGCTTAAGTGCAGGTGCTTTGCTCGCACGATACGGCAAAAAAGTTTTAATTTGCGAAAGCCATTCTCTCGCTGGTGGTGCGATACATAGTTTTACCCGTCGCGGGTTTCATTTTGATTCGGGAGCTTCTTTTTTCTGCGGTTTGGGCCGCGATCGCCCCAGTCTCAATCCTCTCAAACAGTTATTAGACGTACTTGAAGAATCACTAGAAGTAGTAGCTTACGATCCTTTAGGACACTATCATTTTCCCGAAGTGACAATTCCGATTTATAGCGATTTAAAACAATATCGCCAGGAAATTGCCAAAATTACCCCAACTGGAAGCGAACAGTTAGAAAAGTTCGAGCAACGTCTTCTAGAATTATATGCCGGCCTGAAAGATATCCCGACGATCGCTTTAAGATCGGATTGGCAATTATTTCCCTATCTTATTTCTAAGTATTTGCCTGCTTTAATTAAAATGTTCCCTCAATTGGGTATTGTCGGATCTTCAGTCGGGAAAATAATGGATGAAACAATCGAAGATCCGATTGTCAGAAGGTTAATCGATTTAGAATGCTTTTTGCTGTCGGGTTTGAAAGCTAGCGGTACGATCGCCCCGGAAGTGGCTTTTATGT
>JASJCW010000312.1 GCA_030065265.1 Prochloraceae cyanobacterium | reverse complement strand
AGCGATCGCTCTCTTCCCCTGCTTACTCCTATGAGTATTATTGCCGGAAGACTTGCAGTTCAGTTTGGGGCGAAATATCTTGAAAAACAACAAGGAGGAAGGGGCGTTCTCCTTGGAGGAGTTCCTGGAGTTAAACCTGGTAAAGTTGTTATCTTAGGCGGTGGAGTAGTCGGTACGGAAGCAGCTAAAATTGCCGTCGGTATGGGGGCGCAAGTTCAAATTCTCGATATCAGCGTCGAAAGATTGTCCTATCTCGAAACTTTATTTGGTTCGAGGGTAGAATTACTTTACAGCAATTCGGCACAAATCGAAGCGGTAGTTCCAGAAGCCGATCTGTTGATCGGTGCAGTTTTGGTATTGGGCCGCAAAGCACCAATTTTAGTATCTCGAGATTTGGTCAAAAAAATGCGATCGGGTTCGGTAATTATGGACGTAGCTGTGGATCAAGGTGGTTGTATTGAAACTTTAAGACCTACATCCCACAGCAACCCGAGTTACCTATCTGAAGGAGTAATTCACGTCGGTATTCCCAATATGCCCGGAGCAGTTCCTTGGACGGCAACTCAAGCTTTAAATAATAGTACCCTTCCTTACGTTCTTAAGTTAGCCGATCGCGGTTTGGATGCTTTGCAAACCGATAAAGCTTTAGCTTCTGGGTTAAATGTTAAAAATCATTGTTTAATTCATCCCGCAGTTAAAGAAGTGTTCCCGGATCTGGCTAACTAGTTAGAAAGAATATTTATTCGATCTTTTTCAAAAAGGCATCATCTATTTCATAACCTAAAGTTTGAGCCATTGATTTGAGGCCGGATCTTCCCGAAATCTCCATTTTTTTCAGCCATTCATTAATAGTAAAAATCTTATTCATCACGAAGATTTCTAAAGCTTCGGGATTATACTGAATGCCATCGGTGCGGCTGAATTGATGGGGAACTAACATAGCTGTATAGCGACCTAATTCCCCCCCTTTCCAATCTAATATTAAAGGTAACCAGGGATAGCAGGCATCCAATCGCACGAAATACAATCTTATTTCTGGAATTTCCGATAATTCTCGCGGATCGGTAGGATCTCGAATATAATCAATCTCAAATTTGAGATTTTGCTCTGTTTTGGCAATTTCTTTCGACTCTAATAGAGGATCTAAGATGCTTTTTGCTGGAGATAGGTCTAGTTTATTTATGGTTTCTGTTTTAAGCTCGATTGAAAGAGTCATAGATTTTGAAATAAATAAAACAATTTTTTTGAGCTGTTCGATCTATTATTTTTGTCTCGAGATCTATTTTCTCTTGTTATGGTCGATCGCGCGATCGCTATCCTTAATTTAACTAGACATTTAAATATCGATTAGGTTAAAGTGGTAATGAGTACGTATTATTCTGTTGAATTGAGAGCCTGAGATATGAAAGAAAAAGGAGCAACAAACAAATCAATACGCTCCTTAGAGGATGCGATCGAACGATGTCAAACTTTAGGGATGCGTTTGAGTCGTCAGCGTCGCTTTATTCTCGAACTGCTTTGGGAAGTAAAAGAACATCTTTCAGCCAGAGAAATATACGATCGCTTAAATCAACAAGGTAAAAATATCGGTCACACTTCGGTATATCAAAATTTAGAAGCCCTTTCAAGTCAAGGAATTATCGAATGTGTCGAGCGTTGTGATGGAAGATTATACGGTAATATTAGCGATTCTCACTCTCACGTAAATTGTTTGGACACCAATCGGATTATTGACGTTTGCGTCGAATTGCCAGAAGATTTATTGCGAGAAATAGAACAGAGAACTGGAGTTAAGATAACAGATTATCGAATCGACTTCTACGGTTATAAGAATTCTTCTGAATCAGAATAGAAACAATTTTGTCAAGTATTTTTGTTAAAAATTAATATTTTCTGAATTGTTGTGGGTAGTTTTTTTAGTGAAGGGCGATCGCAACTATAACTATTAACCTTTCTAAGAATTTATATAGCTCTCCATGATAGCCATTATGTCAACATTGATTAATTTAATGTAAAAATCGAGATATTTGGCACCAGAACTGATTACATTTGATTCATCAGAATAAGATGGAAGCCAAAATTGGCTTTCTATATCTAATTTTGTATTATTGTCAGAAGATTCTAAATGCTTTTGAATTAAATATTCATAAACAAATTGCTTTCTGACACTTCTGCTTTTAATTTCTTCAATATTTTCTGTATTCAAATAATAATTTTCGTCCGAGTATTTGATATCAATAACTTCGATCGTAGATTTTTTATCTATAAAATATTTTTCCCAATTATTTTTCTGCACCCAATTCCGAAACTTTATAAATTTATCGTATATTTCATTTAAAGAATAAATACAAGGAGTATAGCCTGGTTTCCTAAATAAAGATTTATAAAAAACTTCTCCTAAATTGCGATCGAAATATTCAAAAAAACTTTGTTCCTTAAATAACTTTTTTTGACAAGCTACAAAAAAAACATGATTTAGTTGAAACATTTTCTTCAATTCTAGTAGTTTTAAATTTTCTTCGATTTCCCAGTAGGAGTAAAAAATCTTTGGTAAAAATGAAATTTCAATTTCATTCTCTGATAGTAAATGAATACCGTCATATTGTTTTTCTTTCATTTTTTTAAAAGTATCTATATCTTTTACTTGTTTTTTGTAAGCAATACGTAAATAATTGTCGTTCCAAAGAAATTGAGTTCTATAACCATTATCATTCCAACCATGATTGACTTCAAGAATCAATGGAGTAGTTGCCAGTTGTTTGTAATTTAGTAATTTTTGTATCTCTGAAAGAATAACAGCATCGGGATATAATTTTCTATTATTAACTTCAAAAACATTAGTTAAATCGAGTGCTTTAAGACTATTCTGATAAGAATTAATATATTTATTTGCAAGATACTGACAATCTAAATAAAGTAAATTATTTGGTTTCGTATTTTTGACTAAATATGTCAGACACATCGATTCCCAAACCATATAGAAGTTATTAATACCCCAAATTTTTCCTTGCTGAGAATTATCTATCTTTCCATATAAAAATTTTTCTATAGCTTCATAAAAATCCCAATAATCGAAATCTCTGATAGGGGTATAGCGATCTATTGTTTCAAGGGTATCTTTTAAAATTCCAATAATTTGTTCATAATGTTGTTCGCTAAATAGACTAGATTCAAAATTTAAGTATTTTTGTCTAAAATTTTCAGATAATATTTTTACAGGATCGCTAACTTTTTGTTTTAAGCGATCTTTGATTTCAGTTAAGAGATAACAATACATTAAAACAATATCGTTTGCTTCTAAATTAACCTGCCTGCGAGGTAAACTAATAGAGTCTAAATAAATTGCATTATTTTTAAGAAAAACAGCTTCATGTAAATAGCGATCGAGTTTACTGTAATCTATATTTTGCGATCGCCCTTGACGAGATACAAGAGATAATATTTTTAGTTCGTCATAAGCGTTTAAGATGCTAGCCAAAGCATCAAATTTAGAATAGAATATAATTTCATTATTATTATCTTCTTTATTGATATCTAAACCTCCATCTTCTTGAATCATTCCATCGCGATCGCTTACTTTTTTGACTTTATTGCTTTCTAAATAACCTTTTTCAAGGCAAATTGCTTTAAATTTATTCAAAACATTATACAAATCAAAAAATAAGTTACATTTCGCTTCATATGTATCCAGTAAAGCAAGATTATGCTTGAATCCTTTAGGAAGATGAAAAATTAGTTTTGAATCTTCTAATTGTATCCCAACAAAAGAGTATTTTGGATTTACTCTGAGTTCTAGAACGTTAAAATTAATCATTAGTCAATATTTGATTTTAAACAAAATTTTAGAAGGTTAGAAGCCAAAAGTTCTTAGAACAGATTGGTCTGGCATTACTGAATACTCTCTATCTATTTCCTGAATAAATTCTTGACAATAATTCTGAAATTTTGCATATGTAATTGAATCTCTTTCTCCCAAATATCCAGATAAGATATCTTCCAACGGTTTTTTATTTCTTGAAAAAACACTATCCCAAAGATAAAACATTAACTTATTTTTGATTGCTTCAATTTTAATTTTATTTTCTTCTGCTTTGATAAACCAGTAACCAATTTGTTTATCTTCAATGTTTCGGATTAAATTTTGATGCTCGATAATAAAATGATTTAATTTTAAAACAAAATCAGACCATTTAATAAGGTCTTTAATCTTATCTGTATTTTCAATAGTAATAGTTGTTTCTGAATCATATTTTTGAGATATAGAATCATTAATACTCACATACTGCCAATCCCATCTTCTTTTAAAAGCACTATCTAAATAATAAATAGATTCGTCGCAAGTATTAATAGTGGCAATAATAGATAAATTTCTTGGTAGAGAAATTACTTGCTTTTTTAAATAGCTGAAAACTCTTAGCCCATCATAGTCATCGCGGACTTCAAATAGGTGTTCAGCTTCTTCAAAGAAGATATCTTCTTTTCTTCCGTTAATATAGAGTTGATTAGCTCCAATTTCAATTTGATATCCTATTAATTTCAGAAGAGTTAATTTTTCTAATTCTGAAATATGAATTTCATAGCTCGACCAATAATCTTCATCGCGATCGAGTAATTGAAAAACTGAACCAAATATAGCCGCAGCATTACCTCTATTTAATTCATCAATAACTAATAAAGCATTTTCTACGCATTCTTGTTTGATAATATTTTTGTAAGCTATTCCTAATGCTCGGAGAAAATGACCAGGATAATATTTATAAATAACTTCTCCTTTGCCAGTAGTTTGAGGTAAAAGTTTACCCATAAAATCTGAATAAGTATATTCGGGATGAAATACTGTTTTGATAGTATTGTTAATAGTTTTATATCGTTCGTCCCATTTTAAGCCTAGTTTGTCTTCAGCAATAAAACGAATACGATGGCTTTTTCCTGTACCAGGATTACCAAATAAGATTTTTTGTATGGGTTTATTGGGCATTGAAATTTAATATTTTGTAGCGATGACTAAAACTAATATACAGATTAGATCGCCCCAAAGAAAAGTATTTGCTGCGACGACGATCGCAACTTAAATAATCTAATAATCTAAAAACGGAGAGGGTGGGATTCGAACCCACGGTACTTTGCAGTACACTCGATTTCAAGTCGAGCGCATTCGACCACTCTGCCACCTCTCCAACAAGGCATCAAATTACATAGTATCAGAATAAGAAATTATTGAGCAGCTTTAGGAGATAATTTTTGAAACTTTTTCATCGCAATTATAAAAAACCTCTTCTGAAACTACATTAAAGTCTTGTCCCACCCAAATTATAGAGATCTGCGATACCGCACCATTTTCTAAAGAAACGATCGAGAAATTGCGTAAGATTCGATCGCCTTGTTGAATAACGCGAGGTACTTTAGCAGAATTATAATAAATCGTACCTGTTTCATCTCTAACCACAGCAGTACGCGATCGCTCTTGAGTATGGCGCAAATTATGATGCATATGGCCGAAAGTAACTAAAGGAATATTTTTTCCAGAATGTCTTACCTTAGAGATAGCATCGGCAAAGTCTGGATCGCCGTAATCGCCGCCAATCGGTTGCCAGTCTTTACCGCAAATATCTTCAGGGCGATCGCCCAAACCAAAAGGCCCGTTATGGCCTAAAAATATAATATTGTCGTGTTTAGTCTGTTCTGCTGCTGCAGTAATAATAGAAGTAGAATCTTCAAAACTTTTAATTCCGTAGCGATCGAGATAAAAACCTTTATTTCGCCAATTCGGGCCTCCCCAACTAAAGGGACGACTTCCGACCACAGATAGATTAAATTCGGGAAAATCTAACTTGCCAAAACTAACATTAATTTTTCCTAAAAGATCTATTTGTTGCTGCACCCGATCTTCTTTACTGCGATCGTAAGGGCATTGTTTGCGTCCCCATTCCGAAGCAGTGTACCAAGCATCGTGATTGCCGAATACCGTTGCTTTAGGAAGATTTAACGCAGCAATCCGTTTGACTACTTCAATCGATTCATTGCCAAAATCTCCGACAAAAAGTGCCAGATCGACACCATTATGTTCTAAGGCTAAATTATCTTCTATTTCCCATTGTCCGTGGATGTCGCCAATTACGGCAATTTTAATGGGATTTTTTGGACGATCCATTCTTCTCGTTCCTGATGCGCTCTTGTTACAGCATAAACGGGATCGTTGTCTTAACGTAAGGTTTTAGTAATTTCAAGTTTTGCTAAGTACGTTTGAAATTAAAAGTAATCTAAAATTTAAATCGCTAAAATTAAAAATGAAGAATTAAAACCAGGAAAGCTTATAGATACGATCTACGGAAACCTTAAAGGTTTAAAATCAAGCCAAATCAAACAGCTACAAAGGTTATACCATCAACGTATTAGCGGCGATCGCTTTACTAGCTCGGAATTTGCTCAAAGACTAGCGGGAATTAGTACCGAAATCAATCAGCCAGTTTGTGCTTATCTCAATCGTCGCGGGCAAATTATTCGGGTTGGAGTGGGGACTCCTCGTCAGACTCAAATACCTCCTTTAGAATTGCCTCGTTATGGTGCGGAACGTTTGTGCGGTATTCGCTGTATCGCTACCCAACTCAAAGCAGACACTCCCAACGAGTCCAGTTTAACCGCAATGGTTTTGCAAAGGCTGGATGCTTTAGTAGTTCTTACTTTAACAGGTCAGGGCTTTGAACGTAGGGGTGGTGGTGCAACTGGTTACGTTAAAGAAGCCTATTTAGCGCATTTAATTCCCAGTTTGGAATTGAGTTTAGAAACCAAACATTACTGGACGATTTCCCCACCTCTAAGTTTAGAATCTCTTTCCGAACAAGATTTTTTAGCTTTAGTTGAAGGTTTAGAAGCAGAATTTCAACGGGAATTTATTGCTCGACAAGTCGATTCTAAAGAAGATCGAGTCTTGTTGGTGGGGTTAATGACTCAAAAAACGACTCAATTAGAATTTAACGAGAGTTTAGCAGAACTAGAACGGTTGGTGGATACTGCTGGAGGAGAAGTCTTAGAAATTGTCTCTCAAAAACGCTCTACTCCCCA
>JASJCW010000311.1 GCA_030065265.1 Prochloraceae cyanobacterium | reverse complement strand
ATTAAACGCCTTCTAGCTTGCAAATCTAAATTAGCACTAGGCTCGTCATATAATATTATTTTAGGCTGCATCGCAATTACTGAGGCGATCGCTACCATACATTTTTCTCCACCAGATAATTGATGGGGAATGCGATCGATCAGGTGGGAAACCCCAGTCGAACTTAAAGCTATTTTCACCCTGCGATCGATTTCTGCTTTTTCTAAACCCATATTTTCCGGGCCGAAAGCAACATCATCCCTAACGGTAGCAGAAAACAATTGATCGTTAGGATTTTGAAATATTAAACCTATTTCTGGATTGAATTGTCCGATATTTACTTGCTTATTAAATAATTTTATTGTGCCTATTTTTGGCGATAAAATTCCGCAAATTAATAAAAATAAAGTCGTTTTTCCCGCACCATTCGGCCCGATTAAACCTACTTTTTCTCCAGCAAAAATTTCTAAATCTAAATTTTGAATAATCGGCAAGCTATCAAAATAAGAAAAAGATAAATTCTCGATCGCGATCGCTTTCATATACAAACTAACTCAGACAATTAAAAATTCTGCCACAATCAAGCTAAAGGCAATTATCAAAGTTATAATTGAAGCAAAATAACTTATTTTATTTATTTTATTGTTATTTTTAAAATTATATTTTTGATAACCATAACCGCGCAAAATCATCGCTTGATAAACTAATACAGAGCGATCGTAACTGCGAACTAATAAAGTACCGATTAAACTAGCAATAGTGTTTAAATTACGGCCGTTCAAATTTTTAAATCTAAACCCTCTCAATTTCATTGCTAGTTGCATTTTATCTAGCATTTCTGCCAATTCTGCTAAATATCGATAAGCCAGTAACATCATATCTATTAAAATATTTGGCAAACCGAGCGATCGCATTGCTTTAATAGTAGATAAAAACGGTGCAGTACCAAATAACACTAAACTAACGGTGAAAATGCAAATAAAACGAACTGTAATTAACCCGACTAATAAACATCCTTCTTGTCTAATTTCAAGAAAACCAATACTGAAAATAATTTTATTCCCGACTGCAAAAGGTAAAAATAAAATCGCTCCAACAATAAATAAACCCGGATAGCGCAATCTACTCAATAGAAAAGAAAGCGGCAATCGCGATAAAATATATAAACTAGCAGTTACTAGTATCATTGCCGGTAAGAGAACCAATTCTTTGACAAAAGCAAAAGCAAAAATCAAACTCAAAAGAGCAACAATTTTAGATTTTTGTTCCCATTGATGAATGGGAGAGCTTAAATTAGCATATCCCTCGAAGCTCGATCGCATTAGTTACCTTCTAAAAGTTGTGGTTTAACTCGTTCGAGAAAAGAGATAATCGCGACAGTAATACTACCTTCAATAATTGCTTGGATACTGTAAGCAAATAAAGAAATAAAGATCGCATTTCGTTCTAATTCTGAATTAAAATCAGGAGAAATATTGGTTAAAACGATTGTGGTAAAAAGAGCAGCAGATATTAATAAAGTTCCGCAGCCGATCGCAAAAACTAAAACATTTTGCAGCATTTTTTTATTCGTTTTAAATAGATAGCGAAAGCGAAATAAATACCCAGCAAATAAAGCTGGAACGCCCATAATTATCCCATTTATTCCTAATGTTGATAACCCGCCATGTCCGAACATTACAGCTTGAAAAAATAAGCCAATTAAGATTGCCGGAAAAGCATAGTATCCTAACAAAGCCCCAACTAGTCCGTTTAAAATTAAATGAATGCTAATCGGAGGAATGGGAATATGGATCGAAGAAGCAACAAAAAAAGCTGCTGTAAGTAAAGAAGATCGCGGTATTTGCGCTTGAGGATTGTTTTGTTTTTCGATTTGCTTGAGGCAATACCAAGTTATACCACCGCTAATACCATAACCAGAAATAGCCACCGCAGGGGGTAAAATACCATCAGGAACGTGCATATTTTATGATTTCCTCCGAGAAAAGAATAGCGCAGTCCCAACAAATCCCCACACACTAGCAACAGTCATAACTAATTTTTGCATCGGGTTATATTCAAAATTGCTAGTAATTATTTGAGTTTGAAGATTTTCGCGATCGGATACGGGGATGCTAATAATATCGCCATGTCCCGATTGTCTCACCTTGACATCCCAATTTCCGTCTATTTCCTCATTAGGTATGAAAGTAAATTTACCTTCTGCATCTGTTTGTGCTTTCATCCAAGGAATATTCCGATTGTTGGGGGCATATATTACTATTTGAGCGTTAGCCATTGGCGTGCCATCATCATAAGTAGCTTGAATTTCGATCGCTTTAGTTTCTCGATAGTTAATCTTGCTACCGTGAGCGTGTATTTTAGTCGACCAAGTTAAAATTGGCAAAATAATTAAAGAAATTAAGACAAAATTGGTTTTTTTCACGATTTTATGGCTTAAAAATTCCCTTGTTTGGCACAATGCCCTTCACCGACGTGGCCTAAAGATGTTAAACTCCGTTCGAGTTTTTGATATTCTCGAGCAGAAAATTTATTTTTTAGGGTTGTCATATCTGCTTTTATTGCCCCATTTTCTGCTAAATTTGCAAAAGGAGCGAAACCTAAAGCAGTAAGATTAATCTTGTCATCCGGACTTTTTTCCCCATCACCAAATAAATGGTCGAAGTGGAAAGTAATTTCTAGATCTGCTTTATCCCGAGGGGTTAAAAAGCCTTTGCGATCTTCACCGACAAATTCCCCACAAGTATATTGAACTGGTTTTTTCAAGGCGATCGCAAAATTAATCTTTCTTCTGTGTTTTTCTGCTTTACCTGCCAGTAAGATCGTATTGTTTTCTGCAGGCCCTGCTGTTGCCATTTGCCAAGATAAAGCATTATAAAAGCCTGGTGAGGCTTCTACCCGGGCGACTAAAATTCGATTGTCTGCTGCTAAATTTACTGTTGTAGGAGCGTCAAGCAAAACTGTTTTTGCTGATATTACCATTTTTTCGTCTTTTTCAGCATTAAAAGGGGGATCGGTTTGATATGCGGTTATTTTATCTACAGTGACATTAACTTTAGTAAAATCTACCCTCCAACCGTCCTTAGCAACAAAACCCTCTTTAATAAAATCTTCTCCATTAGCTATTAAGGATAATTCTCCTTTTTCGCTAGTGTCTTGGATTCTTTTGTGACATCCCCCTAAGAAGTAAATTGGTATTGATAAAGCGAGAATCGATCGCAGCAAAACTTTTTTTCTCATTTTGTTATGCAAATCCTAAAAAGCTACTCCCACTATTGTTTAGTTTTCTAGCTAACAGTAGTTTTTTCAATCCCCCTTGAGGGTATTTTTAGAGGAATTTTTTGTAAAATATTAAAAACCAAGTTAATTTAGCAAAAATCTGAAAATCAAAATAAATGGCGAGGATTTCTGTCAAAATATTAAGCTTTTTGCTAGTAATGAAGAGTAAGGATTTATAATTTTATTTTGTTTCATGGATTTTAGTGCAGCATTACCAACCTTCGTAGTTACCCTAAGAGAAGGATTTGAAGCGGCTTTAATAGTAGGAATTGTTTTAGCTTGTCTCAATAAAGCCCGAGCTACAAATTTATATCGCTGGGTCTATATTGGAATTGGCGGCGGGATTGTTGCCAGTTTGATGGTAGGATTGCTTTTGGGCGGCCTAGTTGTCGGATTAGGTACTGCCGACAGTATTTATACCCCAATAGTAAAAGAAGCCTTAGAAGGCATATTTGCAATAATAGCGATCGCCATGCTCAGTTGGATGTTAATTTGGATGACCCAACAAGCCAAATCAATTAAATCCGAAGTAGAAGGTGCTATTAGCGAGGCTTTAGTTAACAATACCAATGCAGGTAGGGCAATTTTTATCCTGATCTTTATTGCTGTATTGCGAGAAGGTTTTGAAACAGTATTATTTATCCTGGCTAGGTTTCAAGAAGGATGGCAACAAGCTACCATCGGATCGTTTTGTGGTTTGCTTTGTGCAACAGCATTAGGTTTTTTATTATTTAAGTTCGGCCTCAAAATTAATATTCGTCTCTTTTTCCAAGTGATGGGAACATTTTTAGTTCTGATCGTCGGTGGTTTGGTTATTACAGCTCTCAAAGATTTTGATGCTGCTATAAGTATGTTATCCCGTTTAGATTGGCATTACGCCCATTTATGCCCGGCTAATGCTCCCTCTTGTATTTTGGGGGTACAGCTTTGGGATATTTCCGATTTTCTGAGCGATCGCGCATTTCCGGGAATACTTCTTAAGTCTCTATTTGGCTACCGCGATACTCTCTATCTTTTTCAAGCGATCGCCTACGGACTATTTTTAATTGTTGTTGGTGGGATTTATTGGCAAAGTTTGTCTGGTGGCAAACCTGTTAACAAGTCTAAAAGTAAAGCGTCGATCGGCAGTTAAAACATAAATTAAGGACTAGAAATTGCTAAGAATCAATATTATATATTGGTTCTTTTGATTTGTTATTTTCAAACAAGCTATATCCTTCTCGATAAGAATGTAAACTTATGTAAAGTAACGCTCTTTTAAGTTGAAGATTATGACCCGTCGGATTTTACTAAACATTTTCTTAGCAAGTTTTTTGATCCTATCGAGCTGGTTAAGTTATATCCCCAATGCTTTAGCAATGGGCGGCCAACAACCTCCTTTAAATGAACCCGCACCGTTGTTTACTTTACCGACTAATACTGGAGACGGAGAAGTATCTTTACAGGATTATCGAGGTCAATGGGTTGTTTTATATTTCTACCCAAAAGATTTTACTTCTGGTTGCACTCTAGAAGCCCGTCGTTTTCAACAAGATTTAGCCCAATATCAAGATAGAAACGCCCAAATTTTGGGGGTTAGTGCTGATGATGTCGATTCTCATGCCGAATTTTGCGATTCTGAAGGTCTTAAATTTCCTCTACTCGCAGATACTACTGGAGAAATTAGTAAGGCTTACGGCTCTTGGTATGGTTTTGTTTCAGCTCGTCATACTTATCTAATCGATCCCGATGGTATTTTAAGAGATATTTTTTTGGGGGTAATGCCAGCAGTACATTCTGAAGAAGTTTTAGCTCGTCTGGATGAATTAGAAGCAGCTTAATATTTAACCAGATCGATTTAGGTTGAGAGGGAGTGCAAGTCCCTCTTTTTTTGTTTATTTTAATAACTTTAACCTTTAAGCAATTACCCAAAGATAAACAAAGCAAAAAATCTATCGACAATATCGTCAGTAAGTATAGGGATCTAAACTAAATCTGCTCGGAACTGGTAAAACTTGCTTCTAATATAATCTAGAGTGAAAATAGCCACTATATTGTGTTAAAATTTACCTTGAAATTTAAAAAAACTTTATTAGGAAGGTAAATACAAATGGCACTGACACTACTTTTAGCAGATTTACCAGAAGCATATCAATTTGTCGATCCCTTAGTGGATGTTCTACCTCTAATACCTCTATTTTTCTTATTGCTGGCTTTTGTTTGGCAAGCCGCAGTTGGATTTAAATAAAATCAAAATCTCACAATTAAGGACATCAATTTAGGTGTCCTTTAAAATTATCGCTCTTTTTTTTATTTAATAAGTATAAGAATCCGAATTCTCAATCTGGCACAGCTATTTATTTTGAATAAAATATTTACAAGAGGAACTAAGTTATTAAAATCTTTTCTAGCGGCTATAGTATTTTATACAGTAGTGCCTCTACCTAAAAATTGGGTCTTAGAATTTGGCCAAATTGCTCGCTGGGCCCCTTTAATTGGAGTAATAATCGGAATATTTTTAGGAATAATAGATTGGATCTTATATCAAGTTGGAATGCAACCATTAACTTGTAGCATTTTATTGGTATTAATTTGGATTGCTCTTACCGGAGGACTGCACTTAGATGGAGTTATTGATACTGCTGATGGATTGGCAGTATTAGATCCGCAAAGGCGTTTAGAAGTAATGAACGATAGTGTTATTGGTGCTTTTGGTGCCATGGCAGCAATCGCAATTATCCTATTAAAAAGTGCCGCTTTAAGTGAAATTCCCTCCTACCGTTGGCTTATTTTAGTCAACTGTGCCGGTTGGGCCCGTTTCAGTCAAGTTGTGGCTATTGCTTTTTACTCTTATCTAAAACCTGCTGGAAAAGGTAAATTTCACAAAGAAAATTTTTGTTTTCCCCAAGATATTTTATTAGGATTAGTTTTATTATTATGCTTGAACGGTATTCTAACTTACTTCAACCCTAATCAATGGTTAATGTTAATGCTGTTATCAATTAGTGGTTTTTCAACCGCGATCGCAGTTAGTTGGTGGTTTAATAAGCAGTTAGGCGGATATACTGGTGATGTTTACGGTTCGGTTATAGAGTGGACGGAAGGGATTTTGCTTTTGTTATCTACTATTTTTTTTAATTGGTAAACAATCACCACACTGATTGATTGTCTGTAAGCGATCGATCTTCAAATTAAATTTACCACCACCAGTTTCACCAAAAGAAACAACCCTAACTATATACTTGCCATTCTCCACTATCTGAAAGAATAACAAAGAGTTAGTAGTCCCATCAGGCCCGTCGTCATTTTCTGCGATCGTAGTTCCATCATCACCAATCAACATTACGACAGTATCAAATTCGTCTGAAGTAAGCTCGATTGCAATTCGCTCCTTTTCCTTGAGCTTTATGTAATAATCTCTTGCAAAGCCACCTTCACCTGTTGGAATATCTCGATCTGAAAGCCGATCTGAAAATTCATAATTGCCAGTCGAAATAGAAATTGGATTGTATACTTTTGATTGTGCTTGAACGGTCGGTGATTTAGTAGAATTCAAACTGGCTGTTAAGAAGAGCGTAACTAGCAAAAGAAACTTTTTTTTCACACCATTACAAAACAAACTAACTGATATTTATTATTTATAATAATCTAGCCTTCTTACTATGAAAGAGCAAGAAGGCTAGATTAAAGAAAAGATCCTGGCACTGAGCTATTTTCCCAGTTGGCTACCCAACAAGTATCTTGGCCGCAACAACGTTTCACTTTCGAGTTCGAG
>JASJCW010000310.1 GCA_030065265.1 Prochloraceae cyanobacterium | reverse complement strand
GGATCGATTAACCATCCCAAACTAACCCCATTATCGATATATTCTTGCATTTTTTTTCGCAGAGATTCGATCGCATCGCTTTTAGATCTCAATTCAATAATAAAATCGGGAGATATGGGTGGAAATTTATCTTTTTGTTCGATACTAAGTGCATCCCATTTTGCTTTACTTACCCAAGCAGCATCTGCAGATCTGACAGCACCGTTAGGAAGACAAAAACCAGTAGATGAGTCAAATACTACTCCCAAACCAGTTTGACGATTCCAAAACCAAAGTTGACCTTCAATATCTAGATTCCTTTTTCCAGTATTTCCTCCAGTTGGTGGCATAATAATAAGTTCTCCGGTTGAAGTAAGTTCGAGACGAACATCTCTATTAGCAGTAGCTAGTTGTTCAAATTGCTCTTTAGTTACTTTAAAACTTGGAGGAACGTTAATTAAAATCGAATTGGTCATATTTACACCTAGATAAAATAATTTCTAAATTCTCTCTGTCCGATCGCCTCTATTCGATCTAAGATTGTAAAATCGATCGCCGATATCAATAATATTAATGAACCCAACCACCAAAACAGCAGATCCTAATAAGATACTCGTCCATAAAACTCGGATGGGTAATACTGAAGCATATCTTGGTGCTGTCACTTTAAAATGGTTGGCAAATCGGGTAAGTTTTGCTTCCCAATTACCTCTATTTCAAAATAAGTTCGATCCTAATACTAATAATGTTGCGATCGACCCGGAAACTATCGAAGAAATTTTACAACGTCCTTTAGATTGGTCTCGTCAAGCTGCTTTAACTCAATATTTAATTACAAAAAAGGCTCGTAAGTTTCCTGCTGTTTTAGTTGTAATTAGTCCCGAATGGGTCGATAATCCCAATGCACCTCAATGGGATAATAACAAAAGAGCTACTGAATCGGCTGCTTTTTTTACTAGCGAAGATGCCGATCTAGGTTTTTTAGATATCTCTGCTGAATATTCTATCTACGCGCTCGACGGTCAACATAGATTGATGGGAGTACGAGGTTTAATTGAATTAATCGCTACTGGGGAATTACCTCGATATACTAAAGCAAAAAAACCGACCGGTAAATCTATTCTTCTCGATCGCCTGGTTGAAACTTATAATCTCGATCGCTCAGATCTAAATAATATAATTCAAGAAAAGATCGGTATCGAATTTATTCCCGCAGTAATTAAAGGTGAAACTCGTACTGAAGCAAAACGTCGCATTAGATCTATTTTCGTTCACGTTAATTTGATGGCGCAACATTTAAGTAAGGGACAGTTGGCTTTATTAAATGAGGATAATGGTTTTTCTATTTTGGCTAGAAGAGTTGCTGTCATCCATCCTTTATTTAAAGATCTGCCGCAACGCAATCCTCGAGTTAATTGGGATAGCGCAACTGTCAGTGCAAAATCGACAGTTTTAACTACTTTACAAGCTTTAGAAAATAGCGCGCAAGCTTATTTAGATTTTAAATTTCCTCACTGGAAACCTCTCGATAAAAATTTAATTCCTTTGCGACCGGAACAGGAAGAATTAGAGCAAGGTTTAGAATTATATAATCAGTTGTGGGATTGTTTGGCTGCTTTACCTAGCTATCAGAAATTATCCGAGAATAAGGAAACTTTAGATCTGCGTCGTTTTAGTCACGAAAAACCTCCAGGTGAAGGTAATTTGTTATTTCGTCCGGTGGGACAAGTTGCTTTAATTCGTGCTTTGGGAATATTGGTATTTAATAAGGAGTTTTTATTAGCAGATATTTTTACTAAACTGGGTCAATACGATGCCGATGGTGGTTTTAGTGCGATCGATTTTCCCGATTCTCTTTGGTATGGCGTTCTTTTCGATCCTAATAAAAGAAGGGTTTTAGTCTCCGGTAAGGATTTAGCAACGCGATTGTTTGTTTATATTTTAGGAGGAATTGAAGATAAGATGGAATTGGCTTTTTTACGTCGTGATTTAGCTGAAGCGAGAACGATTGAAGGGCGATCGATTAGTTTTGAAGGTCGATTAGTTTCTCCGAAAAATGTCGGTCTTCCTGCTATTTTATGAGGATGAAAAAATAGTATTTGACATCGATCGCGGTTTTTGGTATTTTTAAAATTGAATTTTGTATAATGGGAATCTTACTACCTATTGGTGGACACTTAGATTCTCATTATGAAACGAATTTAGCAGAAAAATTATAAAAAGTCTAGCCAGCTACAAAAATCTACTCAAATCGAATTCTTCATTGTCAGGGGAACGCTCTTTAATTCTTTCTTGGGACAGCATCAATAAAATTCTTTCAGTATAATCTACAGCACCGCGCAATTCATGCTGGAGAATTTCCAAACCTCCGTTAGCATATTCCTCAAAAATTTGTAACCGTTCTGATTCTTTTTCGGGGTGAAAATTAGAAAGAACTTTCGGATCGCCAGTTTCGGCTAAAGCCAACAATTTGATAGTAGTATCGTAGCCGCGAGAAATAAAAATTTCCAGAGAGATTGGAGCTGGTTCGCTAGTAGAAATTGTCCCTAGAGGAACTCTTTTTTGCCATTTTGAACCTAAAGCTGCAGCAAAAGCGATCGCATCGGCATAAGTTTGGAAAGGGCCGGTAGTGCCTTGATAATCGAGCAATTGCTGCACTAAACTTGCTTTATCTTTTGCGACTCTAATTCTATTAACGCCCATCGCTTGTCAGCTAGTAATTAACACAACCTTAATTTTAAGGGTTTTGATGGGATTGAGATGTAATTTAGGAAATAGGATGCGATCGTCAACTCTCGATCTTTACTTTTTTGTCAAAAATAACCTCTCACCGAGAGAGCAGAATTTCTTTTTAGATATTGTATCGGTGTAATAATATCTGCTTAACTGACTATATTTATTTATGGCGATCGGGTTATATGTTCGGTTTAATGGGGGTTTCCTCGTTTGTTCTTATATTCTACCTCTAGTTGAGATTTTAGGTATATAAAAGTACCAATAACTTAACATTTATTTAAAGTGTTTAATTTTATACTAGTTTATTTTGATTCATTAAGTATTTTTGCTTAATTTTAATAAGTGTTTTTACTGATTTTATTATTAAAATCCCTTGACAAGCTTTATTTTTAAGTAATTTTGTTGAGTTAAAACTGCTTAAAATTCCAAAAAAATCAAGTCCTTGCCAAATTGACGTAAAAGTTTTCACTAGTTTACAATATCTTTAAGAAAAGACTATATTCTTATGGAAGCTCAAAGATCGGTCGAGCAAACCCTCGCAGCTAGGAAGATCTTAATCATTTACATACCCTAAAAATAGAAAATATCTAAAACGAATCAGAAAAATAGGAAAAAAAATGCCAAATATATTATCAGAATCACAAAAGCAAAGGATTAAAAATGAATTTTATGATACTTGGAAAACCTGTCAGAATGAAATGGTGTTTCAAGGTAAGATGAATACGATAACTTCTTCTCGACAACCAACGATCTTTGCTTTGAGAGAAGTAATGAGAAGTACGGGAGTGCTAGCAGAAATTGAGCATAAGTTCGATGGGCGCATTGATACAATCTTAGAAGAACTCAAATTATGCTGCCGTAGCTGTGGCAAAAGATTAAATGGTTATGCCGAAGTTGGAAAGTATTTAGGTGATGATGAATTTTGGCATTCATTTAACAATAATAACGTTACAGAAAAAAAACAAATTCCTGTAAGACGAAACATTAAACAATCTCGACCAAAAAATACTCGAATTCAGAACGCCAGAAAATCAGCTGCATCGACAAATAATAACAACGATCGCCCAAAATCTAAACAACTGTTAATAGTTTGCGTTGATGATAGCATCCAAACTCTTAAAGTAATGGAGCAAATTGTTACCAAACAAGGTTATAAATTCATAGGTGTTCGAGATACTTTGCAAGTTTTACCCACAATGGTATCCAACGAGCCGGATTTAATTTTTTCTGATATAGAAATGCCTGTATTTAACGGTTACGAAATCTGTCATCAAATCAGAAACGTACCTAAATTAAAAAACAAGCCGATCGTCATGCTGACTTCAAATACCAAACCTCTAAGTAGATTAAAAGCCAAAATGGCTGGTGCGACTGATTTTTTAGCTAAGCCGATCGACGTTAATCAAATCGTCGCAACTATGGAAAAATATCTACCAGTAGAGAAAACATTCTTAAGCTATCCAGAACATGAAACGATCGCACCGCAATTAATATAGTAATGATTGGTAGCTTGTAAAACTGGTTAAAGGAAGCCTGAAGATTAAGAGGAAAGAAAAGTTATATTCAAATCTCATCGTTAATGAAAATAACAATAATGGGCAAAGCTTCAGACTTCCAAATGCAACCAGATCGATTTTTTGGATCGCTGTTTGAGTTGTTTAAAATCGATCGCATATCAATCAAAAAAGCCGGCTCTAAATTAAGCTATAAGTTGAATTAGTTGCAAAGCGATCGCATCGACTCCCGCTGCAAAGTCGACGATCGTCTTATATCAATTCCCTAAAATAATGCTAAAAACCCATTTTCCGAACCTATTGCCTATTCCCTGTTACCTATTACCTGTTCCCTGTTCCCTATTGCCTTTCTTCTCCGATCGAAAATAAACCGGGAGACTGAGAAAATAAGAGGGAGTTAGACATTAAGATAAATCCTGCAATATTTAAGTTTTAGAATTAACCTAATAACTACAAACTAATTTATCTTTGTCTTTTTCTCTTAAAGTCGCCCCGATTTTCAATTGATTGAACTGAATTCATATTACAGATAATTCTCGAGCTTTAGCCAGTTATTTGCAGTACAAGTTTAGCAAGTTAGGGGAAAGTTAACAGTATTTTTTAACTCCAACTGTAGCAGAAGGCAGAGGGCAGCGGGATTATGCTTAAGATTTAAGGCTTAAGCCTCTCTTATAAGTCCTTACCCAAACTTGTACTGCTATAGTTAAATTTGTTGTTTAATTAACTAATTATATCAATTCCCAAAAATAGTGCTATGGATCTATTTTGCGAATCTATTGCCGAAAGAGTAGTAATACCATTTTTCAAAAGTAATCAGAGAGTTAATACAGGTAAAAAGGTCAGAGAGGTCGTCGCTGCGCTCATAAAGTGCCGCAAGCGGGGCAGAGGTCAGAGGTCAGACAATACAAGCTTTTTAAACTTTTTTCATATTTTCAAATAAAATCGCTATATATTTTGCTATTTTTGCAAATTGGTATAATAGTTAGAAACTGTAGATTGAACTAATTTTTTTTATTTTGTTTTGCCTATTTTAATCGCATAAATAACGCACCGAGCTTCGCTCAGATCCGGCGTGGGTCGAATCGCTTGTTTGGATATCTGCATTAGTATGGAGATAATTGCGTACCCAGTTACAAGCATATTCTAATTCGTTGAGATTGAAAATATTTTCTAAATTCCAGAGTACGATCGAATCATCGCGGCCGGCCGAGGCAAGAATTTTGCCATCGGGATGCCAAGCTATAGCTCTAACTCCTTTATAATGACGATTTAAAGTTTTTAAAAGTTTGCCATTTTGCCATAATTTTACGGTTTTATCTTCACTAGCAGAAGCGAGATATTTACCGTCAGGACTGAATGCAACCCTTCTGACACTGTCTTGGTGGTCGGTATGAGTTCTGACTAAAGTCCCGTCAATTTTCCAGAGTTTTACGGTGCGATCGCCAGAAGCAGAGGCGAGATATTTGCCGTCGGGACTGAATGCAATGCCATAAACTTCCCTGCTATGACCGGTAAAAGTACGAATTAATCTCCCATCTAAATGCCATAATTTAATCGTACTGTCCAAAGAAGAAGAAGCAAGGTATTTGCCATCGGGACTGAATGCAACGTTAAAAACGCGATTTCTATGGCCGATAGATTTGGTTAATAATTTGCCGTTGTTAACTTGCCATAATTTGACGATATTGTCTTCAGAAGCAGCAGCAAGATATTGACTATCGGGACTAAATTCTACTTTGCGAAAACCGAGCTTTTTTCCGGTGAAAGTCCTGACTAAAGTACCGTCAATTCTCCATAGTTTAACCGTACCGTCTTCAGAACCGGAGGCAATATAATTACCGTCAGAACTCCAAGCAACATCCCTAACTAGACCTGTATGTCCTCTGAAAATTGCGATCGCCATACCGTCAAGATTGGTGATTTTAACGGTGCGATCGTTAGATCCAGAAGCAATGTATTTACCGTCAGGACTCCAAGCAATACCTCTAATATTTTCTCTGTGGGGGTAAAAAGTTTTTAAAAGTCGCTCGTCGTTGTTGATGCGCCATAATTGAATCGTACTCTCGAAAGAAGTAGAAGCGAGCGATTTTCCGTCGGGGCTAAAAGCAATCCCTTTCCTTAAATTGCTACTGGCGACTAAATTTTGAACGATCTTACCGTCAATCGTCCAGATTTTAATTTTGTTATTGCTAAAAGTTGATGCGATCGATTTTCCGTCTTTACTAATTGCTACACCTCTGACAGCAATGTTGCGATCTTTTAAGGTGTTAATTAGAATACCTTCTCGATTGCGAATGTTTATTTTACCATCGGAAGAAGCAGATACGATTATTTGCCCGTCATTGCCGATCGCTAAATCGCTAACTTCTCGAGAGTCGGCGATCGCTCTAATTAAAGTCCCGTCGGGTTGCCAATATTTTAAAATACCATCGGCCGAACCGGAAACGATTAATTTACCATCCGAACTAATCACAACGGCTTTAACTTCTTTTTGATGTCCGGTTAAGTTATGAAGTAATCGACCGGAAGGATGCCAAATTTTCACGGTGCGATCGGAGCTAGCAGAGACAATTAAATCGTTTTCAGAGTCGATCGCCACACTGTAAATTTTTCCTTTATGTCCTGGAAAAGTTTGTAATAAAGTACCATCCGATCGCCATAATTTGACTAATTTATCGTCCGAACCGGAGACAATTAAATCGCCATTGCGACTAACTGCAATGGTTTTAATTTCTGATTTGTTTGTTACAATATTTTTGATTAATTTTCCATTGGGTTGCCATTGTTTAATCGTGCCGTTGGAACTA
>JASJCW010000309.1 GCA_030065265.1 Prochloraceae cyanobacterium | reverse complement strand
GAAGTTAAATAATCGTTTGCTTTCGGAACTGCAAAACTTGCTTCTCGAATCCAAGCTACTAAATTAGATAAGCCGACAGAAAGCAAAGTAAATAACATAACTGCGGCAATTGAAAGCTGCCAAGATAGCCAAAACATTGAGACGACGTAAGCAAATATTGTCATGCTTCTGATAATAAAAATTGTCGCTGCGTCTAATGTTGGTACGAGTTTATTTACTTCGCCAATAATATTATTAACTAATTCTCCAGCACTAGTTTTTGAATAGTAACTTAGACTGAAGCTTTGTAATTGTTCAAAAATTAATTTGCGAATTCTTTCGACTAGTTTTAAGGCTGCAATTCTCGAGTTAAATCTACCTAAATAAATAAACCCAGAACGCAGCCAAGCAATTAATATTATTAATATTGCTAAACGATACATCCTTTCGTCTGTGGGGGCTTGAGTCGCTAAAAATAAAGTATCAAACCACTCAATTCCAGACTCGATCGGCGGCTCGTTAGGATTTGTCAGTCCTTGCAAAAAAGAGGCAATAAAACCTACCGTAATACCTTCAAGAAATGCACCAATTGCAGTGCCTATTAATGCTAAAGTAACGGTTCTTGGAAATAATCTTAATTGCCCGAATAAAAAAGAATTATTTTGCCACGATTTATTATTTTTGGAAAACGAGCGAATCTTAGCGGGCAATTTTAGACTCATAAGTTATTTACAATAAGATTAATTATGTTTTAATAATCCTCAGACTTTGATTTGGGCAACTCAACTCCATTAACTACCCAACCGATTAAATTTCCTAATTTATTCGTCGTATTTAGAGCTTCATTTAATTTGGGTTTGGTCAGGCGATCGAGACGACTAACCATTATTAAAGCATCGCATAAAGAAGAAGCTTCAATTGCATCGCTGTGATAAATTGGTGGTAAATCAAAAACAATTAAATCGTATTTTTTTTGAAGTTGATTTGCCAGATTTTTCATCCTTTGGGAACTAAATAATTGAATGGGATTTTTAACTTGCTCTCCTGCAGTAATTACGCTAATTTGATAATCGGAAACTGTAATAACATCTGGTTGGGGCAATTTACCATCTTTTGAGATAATTAAATGAGATAATCCTTCTTTGTTGGGAAGATTTAGCTTTTGATGCAAACTGGGACGACGCAAGTTAGCATCAATTAATAATACTTTTGGATATAAACTAGCGGCATTAATCGCTAAATTTAATGCTAATATAGATTTTCCTTCTTCTGGCTGTATTGATGTTACTGCGATCGACTTCAGGGTAGTATTTCGACTTTCGGCTTGAATGCTTTTATTAATTAAGTAAATTGATTCTTGAAAGACTTCTGAGTTGATAATTTGATTTACTGATGCTTCTTTCCCTAAGTCAGGAATAGTTCCTAATAAAGGTTGATTGATTGCTTGTTTTATATCTTCAATATCGTGAATAGTGTTATCTGTCGATTCTCGCAAGAAAGCTACTATTCCACCGGAAAATAGTCCCAGGATAATACCTAAAGCTAGATTTTTTTTCAAACTAGGAGATATTTGTTTGCCACTTTGAGGAGCTTGAATGATTTCCCAGTTAAAACCAGCCCGCTCTAATTGTAAGCTCAATCTTTCTCTTGCTTGTAAGAGTCGTTTGATTTTATCTCGTTGAATTTCTACTTCTGGTTGGAGTTTTACGTATTCTCCTGTCAGGCTCAAAAATCGATCTACTTCATTTTGTAGTTCTATTTCTTTGGTTTGTAATATTTCTCTACGAGCTGCTAATCCTAACAGTTTTGTTTGCATTTCGATTAGTTGAGCAATGAATTGCCTTTCTTTAGTTCCCAGTCTTTCTGCTTCTTGCAAGAGCATATCTGTTGTCAGATTAATTCGGGAATTTTCTCCAGCTAGAGCAATACTTACTTCTTGTCTTAATAAGTTTAATTCTTGTTGATACCGATCTTGTAATTTACTCAAGTTTGGCGTTATGAATGTATATTTCGATCGCTCTTCTGCGATCTCCAATTCGGTTTCTTTTAATTGGGTAAGTAAGCCTTGAGCGCGAGGAGATTCGCTTAAACGGAAATAAACTTTTGTTAGTTCTGGAGACAAGTTAAGGCTACTTTGTAAAGTATCGTATTCGGTTTTGAGTTCTTGATATTGAGAATCAACTGCCAGCTTTTCAGCTCTGACTTTGTCTAAAGTTTGAACTACTTCTTGCGCTCTGCTTGTCGGTTTAATTACATTATTTTCTTCGCGAAATCTTTCTAAGTTAGCTTCTGTCTCCGCAACAATTTTTCGCGCTCTAGCAATATCTTTATCGATGGAATCAAGACCTTGGTTTAAGCTTTTTTTGCGCCGATCTAAATTGTATTGAACGTAAACTTTTTGAATTGCTTCTAATACTTTTTGAGCTTTAATGCGATCTTCATCTATATAGGAAGCCTGAAATACCTTGGTATTAACATCATTTTGCACTACTTGAGTTATGACAAAATTAGATCTAATTTTACCCGCGTCTACATCTGGGTAATCTTGACTTATTAACTCGGCAACATCGGCAATTAATTCGTCGCTTTGCATTAAAGTAAGTTGAGTTGCATAATCTACTTCAAATTTAGATCGCGAGAATTGTTGTGAACCTTGATTGATATTTTCGTTGCTTAATTCTGGGGAATTAGATTCTAATAATAACTGCATTTGAGATTCGTACAAAGGTTTCTCAAATAAAGTAAAAATAACTGCCGATGATAATACTACTGAAAATGTACTAGCAATCCAAATCTTTCTCCGTAGAAAAACATTCAGTAATTGTTTGTAACTTATCTCTTTGTCTAACTCATCTTTCAAAGTATCGTTCATATCTTTAGAGGTTTATTCTCGATTAAGCAACGCTAACCTTGAGATCTTGTGAGCTAAGCTTTTGTTCTAGGCGAGCGATCGGTTCATTTCTTCTTACATAATCTATAATTACGTCGACTTTGTCAAAGAAGACTTTTTCCGTAAAATTACTGAGGGCGTGGTTTTTAATATCTGTATAATCCCATTTTATATTTTTAGCTTGAAGCAGAGCTTTTTCTAGAGATTCTGGGGTTTGTCGCTCGAACAATACTCCAGTAATTCCGCATATTTGAGTGTCTAAAACTCCGCCTTTTCCGTAAGCAATAACTGGAGTTCCACTCGCATTTGCTTCGATAGGAACTAAGCCGTAATCTTCTAAAGCTGTTACAATTACACCGCTAGCTTTTGACATTAAGTTTCTGCGTTTGCGATCGCTTACATAACCGAGAAATTTGACATTTTTTTCGGCGATAGATTCTAAATATTCTCTTTCTGGCCCGTCACCAATAATAATCAAAGGCCAGCCTAAATTATTAAATGCTTTGATAGTAACATCTATTTTTTTGTAGCCTAACATTCTCGAAGTTACTAAATAAAAGTTTTGTTTTTTGGGATGAAACTTAAAATTTTCGCTGTCAATTGGATAATTTACGACGATCGCTTTGCGATGATAAATATTTTCAATTCTGCGGCCTACTACGCTAGAATTGGCAATGTAAACATCTGGTTCTTGTGCGTATTTATAATCCAATTTTCTCATCGATTGTAAAAGTTTTTCAAACAAGGGATAGAATTTTTTATATTCAGAATATTCTTTAAGATAAGTATCTATATCCCAGAGAAAACGAGTTACATTGTGACAAAAACAAATATGCTTTGCTCCGGCACTTTTTTTAATTCCTTTGGCAAAGCTCGAGGTGCTACTAATAATTAAATCGTATGCTTGGAGATCTAAACTTCTAAATGCGGGATAATAAAACGGGGCTAACATCCTAAAATATTTAGCCGAACCGGGAAGATGTTGTAATGGAGTTGTTGATACTGACCTTTCTTTTAAATCGATTGTATTTTCGCGATCGTATAAGGAAGTAAAGATATCGGCATCAGGAAAATACTTACAAAGCAATTCAAAGACTCGCTCTGCTCCTCCTCTTTGAGTTAAATAATCGTGAACTAAAGCTATTTTCATTAGTTATATTAATTAATTTATGAATGAGTTAAAAGTTATTTCAATTGCATTGTACTTGCCAGTATTTGCTTTAACAACGATAGTTTCAACTAATAATTATTAACCCAGTAGATTTACTACTAGTAAATTCACTAAAAAAGAATATGAAGATAATATTTTCAAACTCCAAATACCTTGCTTGAAGGTATTGGCTCGAATCTGAAATTGCAGTTAGCAAGCAGTTGATTGCCGATCGAAAAAAATGTATATTAAAGACTGTATCGAAATACTTTATGGCTCTAAATTGAGAGCAAATTAAATTTTATAACAATTCCAATATGAAAAGAATTCACATTGTCGGAGCAGGCCCGCGTACCGGAACTACATTAATGGCAGAAATGGCGATCGCCTGTTTTGAAATCGATCTTTACACCGAACATGAAGATAATATTTACACTTTACCAAGTCGTCCGGCCGAGATTTTTCTGACGAAAAAACCCCGAGATGTTTTACTTGTCGGGCCGATGTTGTGGACGATGCCTAATTTATACGTAATTTATATGTTGCGAGATCCGCGAGATTCGATAACTAGCAAACACCGCAAAGATCCGCAAAGATATTGGGCTGGTTTGCGCTATTGGAAAACTTATACTGTTTATGGCGAAAAACTTCAAAATCATCCCCGATTTATTACGATTCGCTACGAAGATTTAGTCACAAACCCCGATGAAGTGCAGGCTAAATTAATGGCTAAAATGCCCTTTTTAGAAAAACGGGCACCCTTCAGTCGCTATCATGAAGTAGCAAAACCTTCTAACGATTCTTTAAAAGCTTTAGGCAATTTACGCCCGATCGGGCCGGCTAGTGTTGGTAAATGGCGCAAACATCTGCCTAGAGTTGCAGGTCAATTAAAAAAACACGGATCGATCGCCGAAGATTTGATTAAATACGGTTACGAAAAAGATGCTAGCTGGCTCAAAGAACTAGAAAATGTCACCCCCGATCTCAATGAAAGTCACTGGCCGGAATATTTCACCGATAAAGAATTGAATTATCGGATGCGGGGTAAGTACATTTTTCCTATCTTAATCAAAATGGGTTTGATGCCAATTTTTAACAAGTTGCGCGGTAGAAAAAATTAGAGCCAATTTAAGTTTGGCAAATAATCAATCAAAGATATTCTGCTTCTCGATCCAAAATATCGTTGCGATCTGCCAAAAATGCGGCGATCGCACCAAAGAATAGACCAATTATTAAACCAAAACTTAAAATTTTCATCCTGTTGGGAGCAATCGGTTTTTCTGGTAATTCAGCCCGAGAAATAGGTTGCCAAACTAGAGGTTGTTTTGCTGCTTCTAACTTTAATTGTTCTTTTTGTGCTGAAAGATCGTGCAAATTTTGAGTCGCCGAATGTAATTGTCTTTCTAACTGATTATGTTCGGCAACGATCGCGGGCATTTCTGCTATTTTTTGATTTAATCTTCTGATTGCTTCGGCTAACGCCATTATTCTGTAGTTTAAAATTTCTATTTCGTTAGCAACCAGAATGAATTGCTGATTTAATTTAAGGCGTAAAGAACTCGTAGAAGTGAGAGCGACAGAACGATCTAGGTTAGCAGGAATGTTATTACCGAGAGATGCTCGCGCTTGTTGGTTTAACAAACCTAATAGCTGTGCTTTTTTTTCTTGGAGGTTAACTAACATGGGGCTATTTGCTTTCCAAACTGAAGCTCCATTTGCTAGTTTGATCTCTATTTGTTGCAGTCGATCGAGCAGTTCTTGATAGCGGCTAGATTCGCTTAAATGGCTCGCGGCGATCGCGGTTTGGACGTTTTGCCCTAACTGTTTTTCTAAAATTAAATAGAGGCTTTTTTTCTCATTCAGTTCGACTTGAGTATTAAAGTATTTTTCTTCTAATTCGACGATTTTTTTAGTCAGAATTTCGGCCTGTTTTTTAGGTTGCAATAAATTGTATTTTTGTTTGAATTCTTGATGCTTTTGGTGCAGTTCGTTAACTTTTTGTGTGGCAATTGGTAATTCACCTTCAAGATGAACTAATCCCGATTCGATCGCGGTTTTCCTTGCTTGCAAACTATAATTCAAATAACCTGCAGCTAAATTATCTAAAACGTATTTAGTTATTTCTGGATTTTTATCTTCATAAAATACTTCAAGGATGTCAGTATTTTTTAGCCTTTCGATTTTTAAGGCTGAATTGCCCCGATCTGAAACTAATTTTTGATAGTTGATTTCGGGATATTTAGCCGATATTATCGCTACAATTGGCTCTAAAACGCTGTGACTGCGTAAAATTTCAATTTCTGTGCCGTAATCTCGCTCTAGATGTTTAAATTCTTTAACATTAACTGGAGTAAAATCCTGTTTTTTTGCTTCTTTGTCAATTAGCAATTGAAATTTACTCTGATATTTGGATGGCATAACTAGAGTCGACAATCCTGTCAATGCGGTTATACCTAGGGTGACAAAAATAATCAGGGAAAAATGATTTTTAACTACTCGGATAAATTTGTTCTTCGGTATTACTTCAGTCGGATCGGTTGCCTTGATTTCTTCAGGGAGAATATTCGACGATCGCAGATTATCCATATTAATTAATTCCTCTGAGGTAATGTATTTTGAAAGATCGTTTTCTACTTATAGTTAGTCGCCAGGTAATTTACAAAACTGCTTTTTACCTTTTACCTTGTACCTGTTGCCTTCTTGCCTTCTTGCCTTCTTGCCTTCTTGCCTCTTGCCTGTTATCGTCTGATATCGTTAAAAATTCTTTCTAACAGAGTTGCCGGAGCTGTGAGCGGATCGACAACGGTTTTTAGAGTATCGCTAAAGGCTGTTAATCCAGATCTGCCTACGATAATCGCATCGTTTTGACGTAAAATTGGATTATTTTCAGAAGCATTATTTTGA
>JASJCW010000308.1 GCA_030065265.1 Prochloraceae cyanobacterium | reverse complement strand
GGCTCAAATAAAAGTTCGTGTATGCGATCGGCAGTCATTGCTTGTAACTGTTCTGAGGTCAATAAATCCATTTCGATCGCCCGACTAGCAATCTTTGCAGTATTAATTCCGTTACCATCATCTCTTACTTCAATACTAGTGCGGTTTCCTTGATGGTAAGCTTTAATTTCAATGCGGCCTGTTTCTGACTTATTTCTGGCGCGACGTTCTCCCGAACTTTCTATACCGTGGTCGAATGCATTTCTAATTAAATGTAATAAAGGATCGTATAATTTTTCTACAATTGCTTTGTCAACTAAGACATCTTCCCCGATTAATAGTAATTCCGCTTGTTTATCATTAGCTCGATTCAATTGTTTGAGCAGGGGCGGAAAACGATTTAATAAAACACCTAAAGGTTGCATTCTTGCATTAGTTAGATCGTCTCTGAGGTGATTTAATTGTCTTTTTTGGGTTTCTCGAGACAGTCGCGATTGTTTCGCTACGCCATCAATTGTTTCAACGATCGCCTCTAATTGCATCGTTTTATCGATTGCTTTTTTAACAAGCAGTTGCAAATCGCTGTAAGAATCTAATTCTAAAGCATCAAAATCTGCATTGAGTAAATTGGTTTTTTGATTTGATTGTTTGCTTTCTGTAAATTTTTCCGTTTCGACAATCCATTTAGTATCCGACCAATCTAGTAGTTCGTTTAAATTATCTTTATGTTCTTTGAATTGTTCTAAAAGTTCTTGCAAAATTAAACGCAGTCTTTCATCTTGATTGCTTTGTTGATTTTGACTGATAAGTAATTCGCCAGCAATGCGATTTAATCTTTCTAATTGTTCTATTCCGACTCTTACACTTGCCGAACGATTATCTTGTCTTTTGATGTGAGAATTTCTTTGTCGAGATTTTGTTTTTGGTGCCGATTCTTTGAAGATGGATTTTGTACTGCTTTTTTCCTTGATTTGTACTTGTTTGACTGGGGTTACTTCTGGCTGCAATAATTCGATTTCTCCTTGTTTTGAAGCGATATTATTGTCGGGAATGGTTGCAAAAACTTTCTGTAAACTTAAATCGGGATCTGCAATTTTTCCTGTTTCTCTAGTTTCGGTCGTATCGAGATTAACAGCATCGAAAACTTCTGATAAAGAAACTGAATCTTTTTCAACTTCTGGAGTGACGTTCTCGAGATCGAAAGCATTCAGAACTTCCGATAAAGCGATCGGATTGCTTGGAGTGCGAGCTAATTCCTGTAAAGCTGGAGAAGGAAAACCACCAGAAGAGCGATCGCCATCTAAAACAATTTTTTGCGCTACCCGAAAATCTTCAACAGCTCGAGCGGCAATTTCCTCGAGCCGAGATCCGTTATTATCGAGAGCTTCAATAGTTGTAGAAGCAATTTTACCAAAACCTGGCAAACCAAAAGATTCGGCGATACCTAAAAAAACTTCTGCTTTTTGACGTAAAATCGCTTCTAAATTATCGAGAGGAGCATTTTCAATTTCTCGAATTTTTTCCTCGATGCCTTTTTCAAAGATAGAGCCGATCGCATCAAAACCCAATTCTTCAGAAGTAGGAATCGGCGCATCGCGATCGAAACAATCCCCTAACTTCTCTTGTAATTTAGCGATCGTATTAGCGGCGCGATCGAGCATAGAAGATTCGTCAACTGCAGTGCCGTTAAAATGAGCCATTAAAGGCAATCTCAAGCATTCATAACCCTGGATTAGTAAAGCTTCTACTTCATCATCAATAATCACTTCAGGCTTATAGAGGTTTTTAAAAACATCTTCTAAAACATGGGCGATTTTTTGAATTACTTCTAGGTTAACGCTTGCTGCTGCCCCTTTAAGGGTATGAGCGTAGCGCATTAAACTGTGAACTCTGGCTGAAGATGGATCTTCTTTAAGAGCAAATAAATCTTCTTCAATATTTTGCAATAATTCCTGTGCTTCACAGAGGAAATCAGCGTAATTTTCTTCGTTAATCATTATATTAACTGCCTGTAGCAGCAATCAAAAGTTGAAGGAAAAGGGAGAAAAGGGGCAAAGGCAAAAGTTTAAAATATAGCAGTTGAAGTAAAGGTTATGACAATTTTATTTGTTACTTACTACCTACTACCTACTACCTATTCTCTGCTTTTAAAATTAGTGTCCTAATCTATAGTTCAGTTGCTATACCTCTGACCCCTAAATTATTTTCAATTAGCTAACTTTGAACTGACCGACGCTATCTTGTAATTCTCGAGCTGTTGCTAATAACTCTTGGAAAGACATAGAAATTTCAACCGAGTCAGCAGATGTTTTATTGGCAATTTCAGCTAAATCTGTCATAGTTTTGGTGACTGCTTCTGATTGTTCTGTTTGAGCTAAAGTAGCTTGCGAGATGCCCGCAATTAGTTCTCCGATTTCATCGGTAGCAGCAACGATCGCGTTGAGATTTTGACGAGCTTCATTGACTCGGTTAGTCCCCCCAACTACTTGCTCGATACCGGTTTCCATCGCCGCAGATACCGCAGAAGTCTCTGTTTGAATCTCTTGAACTAGCTTTTCGATTTCTTTGGTAGCTTCTGCTGATTGACGGGCTAAAGAGCGAACTTCATCAGCTACTACTGCAAAACCTCGCCCGTATTCTCCCGCTCTGGTAGCTTCAATTGCTGCATTAAGAGAAAGTAATTGAGTTTGAGTCGTAAAATTGCCGATTAAACTAACTACTTTAGAAATTTTTTGGGAAGATTCGGAAAGGCGTTTAATTTTTTTACTAGTTTCAGAAACAGTTTCGCGAATAGCGAGAATACTATCTACGGTACGATTCATTGCCGTATCGCCTTCTCGTACAGTTTCGTTAGCTTTTTTAACCGCAACTTCAACTTGTTGAGCGTTGGTAGCTACTGCTTGAGTAGTTTCTCCCATTGCTTTAATGCGATCGAGTGCTTGAGTAACTTCTTTAACTTCGTGTTGTGACTGCTGAGACAATTCGGTAATTGATTCGGTATTTTTGAGCGAAGTTTCGCCAACTTTTGCCGCTGCAGTTTGTACTTGCATGACAATCTCTCGCAGGGATTGCAGGGTGTTATTGTAAGCTTCGGCAATCGTTCCTACTTGGTCATCGCTTAAAGGTGCGCGAACGGTTAAATCTCCTTGAAAAGCAGGTTTAACTGCTTCTAGCATTTGGACGGCCCGTTGTTGGAGCTGTTCTTTAGCAGCCTTTTCCCTTTCTGCTGCTGCTTCTAGTTGTTGAGATTGAGATTGTAATTGTTCGAGATATTCGGCTTGTTGGAGAATGATACCTAACTGAGTAGCAATTTGCACTAGTAAGTTAACCTCACCCTCTTCCCACTGACGAGGATAAGTATTGTTATAAGTAATTAACAAGCCCCAAAGCTGTTCCCCTTGAAATAAAGGTGCGATCGTGTAAGCTCTGACACCCCATTGTTCTAATAAATCGCGATCGAAGGTTAATTCTGCTGCTTCATTGATATCGTTAACCGCACTTGTTTCTTTTTGCCGATATTTACCCCCCCTAGTCTCTTGTAAGGTCGGATCTTCGACATGAGCGGCTTGAGTTCCGGCTAAGCGTAAGAAACCACTACCGACATCTTCAATAATAAATTCGCCGCTCCAGTCTGGATTAAAGCGATAAATTGCGACCCGATCGACTTTTAAGAGTTGACGTAATTCTTGGGTGATGGATCGGAATAATGTTTCAGGATTGAGGGTTTTTTGTTGCAAACGCTCGATAATTCTTTGTCCGATTTTGTAAATTAGGCGAATAAAATTAGTTTCTCGTTCGGCTAGTTTAGTTAATTGTTGGGACTGTTGACGAGCTTGTTGAATGTAGTCTAATTGACGAATTGCCGCACCAATTTGAACTCCAACTTGTTTGAGCGCATCTACTTCAGCATCTTCCCATTGACGCGGGCCGGTATTATCGTAAGCTCCTAATAAGCCCCATAATTTGTCATTAACAAAGACAGGAACGATCGTATAAGCTCGTGCTTGCATTTGTTCTAGCAGTTCGATATGACAAGAAGAATGACCGATAGTATAAATATCTTCGACTACTATATAATCGTTATCTTTGTAACGACCGCCTTTAGTATCTTGTAAGTGAGAGTCGTCAATTACTGGAACTACGTCGATCACTCGATTCCAACCAGTAGCGGCTGATTCAGCGACGAATTTACCGCCCCAATTTTCATCGAATTGATACAATGCAATTCGATCTGCTGCGAGCATATTACGCACGTCTTGAGTAGCAATACGAAAGACTTGGTCTAAGTCTAAAGCACGGAATAAACGACTAGTAACTCGAGCTAAAATTTCTTGTCTTTTGGTTTGACGTTCGAGTTTTGAAGATTGTTTTTGCAGTTGAACTAAAGATTCTGCTTGTTCGATCGCAACGCTAAGGGGGCCGCTAATTTGTTGTAAAACTGAAACATCCGATTTTTGCCATTTTCTCGGCGCGTCATTTTGATAAACGCAAAGCAAGCCCCAAAGTTGAGATCCTTGGAAGATGGGAACGTTAATATATGCCCTAGCTTGAAATTTCTCTAAACTGGAAATGTAGCAAGCAGAGAATTCCATCGCGTAGATATCATCTACTTGACGATAAGTATCTCCTTCAACGTACATACCTCCTTTAGTATCTTTAAGGTAAGTATCGGTATCTAAATTAGGCGGAGTGCCGATCTGTTTGACAGTACAGCGATCGCTCGACATTAAATCTGTTTTGATGCTGCTATCTTTTTCTTGTTGTTTCATTAAAGATATCCAACCAGATGCGACCGACTCGGCGACTACTTCCCCACTCCAGTCGGGATAAAAACGATAGATAACGGAGCGATCTGCGTTAAGTAGCTGTCTTAATTCTTGGGTTGCAATACTAAATATGGTTTCTAGATCGAGAGATTCGCGAATTTTGTCGTTAATTTTGGCGATCGCTCGCTCTCTTTCTGCTGCTTTACTGACTTTTTCCGATTCAGCTTGAATCTGATTGACAAATTCTGCTTGTTGGAGAGCAACTCCTAAAGGACTGCTCAAACTCACCATAAAGTCAACTTCTTCGGATGTCCAATTGCGAGGAGTATCGTTTTGATAAACGCAGAGCAAACCCCAAAGTTTATTTTTTTGGAAGATCGGGACGTTAATATAGGCTTTGCACTGGAATTTCTCTAAACTATCTAAATAGCAGCGCGAAAAGCCAGCTTGATAAATATCGTCTATTTTACGATATCGTTCACCTTGGCTGTAAGTACCTCCTTGAGTTTCTTTGAGGTAAGTATCGCTATCTAAATTGGGAGGAGTGCCGATCTGTTTGATCGTACAGCGATCGCTCGACATTAAATCTGTTTTGATGCTGCTATCTTTTTCTTGTTGTTCGATTAAAGATACCCAACCCGATCCTACAGACTCGGCGACTACTTCACCGCTCCAGTCTTCATAAAAGCGATAAACTACCGAACGATCTGCATTTAAAAATTGACGAATTTCTTGGGTAGCGATGCGGAATATGCTGTTAAGGTTGAAAGTATCCCGCAGACTATCTGTAATTCTTGCTAGTGCTTTATCTCTTTCTGCTGCTCGAACCGTTTTTTCTGATTCTATTTTAATTTGTTCGACGAGATTGGCTTGTTTTAAAACTAAACCCAAGGGATTGCTCAAACGAGCCATTAATTCGACTTCTTCTTTCTGCCATTGTCTGGGAGCATCGTTTTGATAGACGCATAATAGACCCCAAAGTCGGTTTTGAGTGAAAATGGGAACGTTAATATAAGCTTTGCACTGGAATTTTTCTAAACTATCTAAATAGCAGCGCGAAAAGCCAGCTTGATAGATATCGTCTACTTTGCGATATCGTTCACCTTGGTTGTAGATACCTCCTTGAGTCTCTTTGAGGTAAGTATCGCTATCTGCATTTTTAGGACTGGTTAATTGTTTGATCGTACAGCGATCGCTCGACATGAGATCGTTGCGAATGCTGAGATCTTTATTTTGTTCTTCAATTAAAGATACCCAACCGGGGCCGACTGATTCGGCAATTACTTCACCGCTCCAATCTTCATAAAAACAATAAACTACCGCGCGATCGCAGTTTAAAATCTCTCTCAAGTCTTGAGTAACAGTAGTGAAAATCTCTGTATAGTCGGAAGATTGACGAATCCTGGAAATGATTTTGTTGAGAGTTTCCTCGCGATCGACAATTTTCTTGATTTGTTGAGATTTCTCCTTGAGTTTGTCTTGAATTTCTAGTTGATTTAAAGCTGTACCTAAAGGTACGCTAAATCTGACCAGCATTCTGGTTTCCCAATCTTGCCACTTGCGCGGGCCGGAGTTTTGATATACGCAGAATAAACCCCACAATTTTCCTGCTTGGAAAATAGGGATATTAATGTATGCTTTACACTGAAATTTCTCTAAGGACTCTAAATAACAAGTAGAAAACTCCATCGCATAGATATCATCTACTTGACGATAGTGTATCCCTTGGTTGTAGATACCGCCTTTAGTCTCTTTAAAATAGGTGTCGCTATCTAAATTCGGTGGGGAGTCCATCCTTTTAACGGTACACTGGTCGGAGGACATTAAATCGTTGCGAATGCTGGGATCTTTATCTTGTTCTTGAATTAAAGATACCCAACCAGAGCCTACTGACTCGGCGACGACTTCACCGCTCCAATCTTCGTAAAAGCGATAGACAACAGAGCGATCGGCTTTCAATAATTTGCGAATTTCTTGGGTTGCTGTTTGGAAGATTTGCTTGATGTCGTTGGTGCGCTGAATTTTGCGAATTACTTTCTCGATCGCTTCTTCTTGTTCGGCTTGTTGTTCTAATTGTGCCTGGAATTCTGTGGGTTGCAGATTAAGAACTAACTCGGTAATTGTTTGATAGAGTAGAGTGATTTCTGTTTCCTGCCAAGCTCTGGGTTTACCGCACTGATT
>JASJCW010000026.1 GCA_030065265.1 Prochloraceae cyanobacterium | reverse complement strand
TGATAGAGGTTGTTCGATAAACTCGATTTTATTGGGATAGCGATCGCAGACTTTCAACCATTCAATTGCATTATCGACAGTAAGTCCACCATTAGCATCCAATCTTAACTTTACACCTTCTGGTAACTCATTTATGAGTCGTTCAAAAATTTTAATCTCTTGATTCGTCTCATTAACTCCAATTTTCCATTTAAAAGTCTTTGCTCCAGCCTTCCAAATATCGAGCCATTTAACTAAAGCATCCTCTCCAGCAGGCAATAAATAGCTGTAGAGAGTGGGAGAGTGGGAGAGTGGGAGAGTAGGAGGGTGGGAGAAGTTTTTTAGTGCCGATTCAAAAGCAAATTGACAACAAGGTAATTCTGGAGGAATAGCCTCAACTTCGGAAAATTTTCCGCCCAAACCTTGACAAAAAGCTAATGCTTGGGTTAATGATTCAGAACCAAACCAAGGTAAAGGGGCAATTTCGCCAAAACGAAGATTACCAAAATTATCCCTCAAACGAATAATAATCCCTTCGCGTATTTTCCAAACACCGTGGCTGGTTTTAAGAGGTTGACAAAAGCGACGTTTATAGGGATGAAAAGAGAAATTATATTGCACTGCGGGATATTAAATAGCAAGTAACAAGTATTTTAAAATGAGACTGTCTTAGTTGAGATAGAGTGGGTTTAATTTTTTAGCGCGATCGCAAGTAAGTATAGACTAATTTTTGTTATTCTAAAAAAACTCAGAAATACGCTCGAAATAGTTGCGATGTACGATATTGATAAAGATTACGATCTCTGGCTTTCACAATAAGCAAATCTTTTGCGTAACCGACGTTTTGAAGAGTTAGATATCGAAAATTTAATTGAGGAATTAGAAGCATTGCTTAGAGGAGAAAAAGGAGCAGTAGAAAGTCTAGCCTATCAAATTATTCTACATAAATTATTAATTCAATACTGGTAAGAAGCATCGGAACGAAATAGAAATCATTGGCGATCGCAAATTAATAACTTTCAATTTCAACTTAATAATAAATTGACAACGAATTTAAAAAATCATTCGAGCGATCGCTTGGAAAAAATCTTTTTAAAAGCTAAAAAAGGAGCGGAATTAAAAACTGGATTGAGCGATCGCTTTCCAGAAAAATTTGTTATTCTTTAGCTGAAATTATTGGCGATAATGTTTAAATTAAATTTTCGAGCTAACGATTAAGACAGAGAATATAGGCTAAGTTTTCTAATACTAAGCTATATCCTGCTGCCTTTTATTACAAACCCAAATCGACAGCTATTCTGTGACCGCAACTAAAACCAGAAAAAGCAACAGCATTCAAACCTTGACCTGGGAAAGTGCTATCGCCAACGCAGTATAATCCAGGGACAGAAGTACGATTAAAAGGCATGCCTAATAATCCTGCTAATTTGCGACTGGGAATAGGGCCGTAAGTGCCATCTTGTCTGTTTAAATAGCGTCGATGGGTTTTAGGAGTTCCTATTTCCATATAGTCTAAACCAGCATCTAAACCCGGAAAAATTTTTTCGAGGCGATCGATTAATTTTCCGGCTGCTGCTTCTTTTTTCTCTTCATATTCTTGGGGTGAAAGTCCTTGCCAATTTTCGATCCAACTAGGAGTAAAAGTATGAACGATATGATATCCTTCCGGTGCTAAATCTGGATCTAATAAAGTAGGAATTGAGACAAAAATCGTTCCTTGTTCTGCTTCCATGTTTTGCCAATCTTCTAATAAGATATGATGGCATTCCGTACCAGGTGGCAATACTTTTGCTTCTACTCCTAAATGCAAGCTTAAAAAACTAGGAGATTTTTGATAGCGATCGCGCCATTTTTTCTCTTTTGTTGGAATATTTTCTTGAGGTAATAATTTTTCAAAAGTATCCCAACGGGTTGCATTAGAAACGATTCTTTTCGCGCGATATTGTTTGCCGTTTATCAATTTTACGCCGACAGCTTTGCCATTTTCAATAATTATCTGATTTACTCTAGCTCGATATTGTATTTCTCCCCCCGCTTTTTCGAGGCCGTCTACTAATTTTTGCGCGATCTGACCCACTCCACCTTTAGGATAATTAATCCCTCCGTAATGGCGATCGCTAAATACCATTCCCGCATTAATCGCTGGAGTTTTTTCAGCCGGTACGACACTCCAGCAATAACATTCCATATCGATAAATTGCAAAAGTTTCTCATCACTAATGTAGCGACGAGCAATATCTCCGGCATTTTGTGGTAAATATTTAGCTAGTCCCAAACAAGCTAAAGGATGCTGAAAAAAGACCCGCATCAAGTAGCCAGGCTCTTCTAAAGAAAGTAATTCCATCGTGTTGAGACAGTTAAATATTTGCCAACACTCGTCGTAGAAGCGACGAATACCTTCTTTTTCGTGGGGAAAAATAGCTGTTAACTCCGCCAGAAATTTTTCGTAATCTTTGTAAACTTTTAACTCGAGGCGATCGGGAAGATGATAATGTATTTGTACGGGATCGGGAATGGTCTCAATGCTCATATTTACCGCATCCAAAGCACGAGTCAGAAGATTGGTAGTGCCTTGAGTCCCAAACCCAAAGATCATCGAAGCACCAACATCAAAACGATACCCTTCTCTTTCAAAATATCCGGCACTTCCACCAGGAATGTTGTAGCTTTCTAGAACTAATACCTCAGCTCCTTTGGCTGCTAGCTGAGTAGCAGTTACCAAACCACCGATGCCAGAACCGATTACGATGACATCATATTCTGATTTATGAAAACGCTCTTCAGGCTGAGAATATATTGACCGAACAGTCATAAAAATGTTAAAACAAAAAAATTTTCTAATTCTCTAGTTTAGCCAAAAAAAAACAGGGGAGCCGCACTAACTAAAAATACGATCGCTCCGACCTGCCGATCCTTGAGAGGAGAACACTAAAAAATATTTTAACCCTAGTTAAGAAATAATTGCAATTATCTGAATCTCTTGACAGGCCAATATTGCAGAGCTTTATAGTGATAAAATATTGAAGTTGTTTGCAAAATATATATAATTGTGATTCATCATATTTCTTTACCCGCTTCCGATCCGGCTAATGTTGCTAAAGTCATAGCAGAACTTTGGCAAGGCTATTGCGCCCCTTTTCCCTCTCATGCAGATAGTTACGTGGCATTGGCTGGAGATAAATACGGGACTGTAATTGAAGTTTATCCGCTCGGCACGAAAATGACTCCAGGCCAAGGCGATCGCCCGATCCAATTTCAGAAAGAAGATGCTCCTTCTCCTTATATTTCCAGTCATGCTGCTATTTCTGTCAAGATAAGTGAAGAAAAAATAAAAGAGATCGGAAAACAGCAAGGATGGCGAGTAGTTCGTTGCAGTCGGGGTGAATTTGATATTATCGAGTTTTGGGTGGAAAATTCTGTATTACTAGAAATAGCAACCCCAGAACTAGCACAAAAATACCTGGAGATTTTAGCACCGGAAAAGTTAGCAGCACATTTTCAAGCCGATCGCTAAAAATTATTAAATAAACTTAAATTAAGGTTTTTTAAAAAGTTCGATCGTTAGATATAAAAAACTATAAAAATAAAGATCGAAATAAGACTTCGATCACTTCAATTTAACAATGGAACGAGATAGCAAATCCACAGTAATCGTTACTGGAGCTTCATCGGGAGTAGGTTTACAAGCAGCCAAAGCCCTAACTAAGATGGGATGGCACGTCATCATGGCTTGTCGCAATTTAGAAAAAACCCAAAAAGCCGCTCGAGATGTCGGAATCGATCCAGAAAACTATACAATCATTCATCTCGATTTAGCCTCTTTAGATAGCGTTCATAAGTTTGTTAATGATTTTAGAGCGACTAACAAAGCTCTCGATGCTTTAGTGTGCAACGCAGCAGTATATTTACCATTATTAAAAGAACCTCAGCGCAGTGCAGATGGGTACGAGTTGAGCGTGGCCACCAATCACTTAGGCCATTTCTTGCTATGCAATCTCTTAATTGAAGATTTGAAAAAATCAGAATTGAAAGATCCTAGGGTGGTAATTTTAGGGACTGTAACGGCTAATCGTAAGGAATTGGGCGGCAAAATACCAATTCCTGCTCCTCCAGACTTAGGGGAGCTTAAAGGGCTAGAATCTGGTTTTAAAGAGCCTGTGGCCATGATTGATGGTAAGAAGTTTAAATCTGGTAAGGCTTATAAAGATAGCAAACTCTGTAACCTACTGACTATGAAAGAGTTGCATCGTCGCTATCATGATTCAACTGGGATTATTTTCAGCTCTTTATATCCTGGATGCGTCGCAACAACACCTTTATTCCGCAACCATTACCCTCTATTTCAGAAAATTTTTCCCCTATTTCAAAAGCATATCACCGGAGGATTCGTATCTGAAGAATTAGCAGGGGAAAGAGTTGCAGCACTTGTAAGCGATCCAAAATACAATAAATCCGGCGTATATTGGAGTTGGGGAAACAGACAAAAAGATGGTCGGGCTTCTTTTTCTCAAGAAACATCTTCTGAAGCAAATGACGATCGCAAAGCTAGACGTTTATGGGAGCTTAGCGAACAATTAGTCGGACTTGCTTAAAGAGGGAATAACGAGCAACGAAACGAGTAGCTAGTAGCGAGTTTTTTAGTTTAAATTTATTCTTTGGATCTAAAATCTATCGAACTAATTCAAGCCTAATTACTTGCTACTTACTACTTGCTCTTGCTACTTTAGACGCGATCGCGCTCTAAATCGTAAATAACTTTCTCTACTAACCAATCGTTCGATCTCCCGGGATGCCTCTTTTTTGCTCCTTCAACTAGACGGCTAGCTGTTTGGCGATCGCCGATTAATTTAACTAATTTTTGGCGCAATTTTGGTTTAGCTCGATCTATTGTCGAAGAGTTATTGTCAAAGTTAAATCGCGTCAATTTTAAACGATTTTTCTTTGTCAAATACCAAGTCAACCCAACTCCACTTGCTCCTAATGCGGTAATTCCTAAAATCCGATTTTCTTTGTTTTCAAAATTGCCTGCGATCGCGGCAAGAACCGATATTGAAGCAATAATAGCTAATCCAAGACTGAATTTGGAGAATTTGCCCATTGATAATTTAATTTTTTTACTCGCAATAAAAAAGATTGTTCGCTCTTCGTTTTATTTGTTTATTTGTCGTATTTTATTGATTTACCAGTCCCGAATACTACTGCTAATGCGGTTAAACCAACAGCAGTTAAAAATTCTGCTTTGTAAAGATGTTCTGGTAATTGTATTTCCGGGGGATTATTATCTTTTACAGGATTTAAGTTAGAAGCATTCGAGGGTGCGATCGCAGCAAATTGATAAGCAACTGAAACTAATAAAGACAACCAAAATAAACGAATAAAGTTCTTTTTCATCTTTGAATATCTAAAAGAAAAAACCTCTTTTTTTAGACTATTGAATTTCGATTACTTTTATAAGATAAATCTTTTTGTATGGGATTTGTATCGGTATAACCGAACTAAAATTATGGGCGGTTTTTCGCCTTTTTTTAGATAAGAGAGATTCTCAGCTTTTTCTCATTTAACTTTCAGGCTAATCTTATACCAATTCTGTTTAAAGTTGCTACACTTCGGCGACAATAGGCAATAGGCAATAGATTCGGAAAATCGATCCATAGCATGATTTTAGGGAATTGATATTATTTGCGATCGCTCTCCTAACAAATTAAAATCCCGAATCTAAACTAGTTAAATTCGGGACAATCTATTTTTTCTTTTAGCTTTTTCTTTTCATGGAGGTAAGCGGACTCGAACCGCTGACCCTCTGCGTGCAAAGCAGATGCTCTACCAACTGAGCCATACCCCCGTCTCGAACACTTTGCTATGATAACACTAAAAGATGGATTTGTGTAAAGTTTTTTTTTAGTTCATTTTTCAATTGATGTTTTTTTTAACATCTTTACTTTCAAGCAAGCACCAAGATTATGACGGTAGTTGTAGCAGCATTTTATAAATTTATGAAAATCCCAGACTATCGGGATAAAAGGCAACCTTTACTGGATTTTTGTCAAGAGAGAGCTGTTAAAGGTACGATTTTGCTGGCAAAAGAAGGGATAAACGGGACGATCGCGGGCGATCGCCACGCAATAGATCTGGTATTGGGTTTTTTAGCTGACAACCTCGACTTAAAAAATTTAGAGGTTAAAAAAAGCGAAACAAAAAATTGTCCTTTTGCTCGCATGAAAGTCAAGTTAAAAAAAGAAATCGTTACTATTGGTTTGTCAGAAGTAGATCCTACTCGAGGAGTTGGTACTTACGTATCGCCAGAAGATTGGAACGAACTAATCTGCGATCCTGAAGTGATAGTAATCGACACTCGCAACGATTATGAAGTAGCGATCGGAACTTTTAAAGGGGCGATCGATCCAAAAACAGAATCTTTCCGAGAATTTCCCGAATACACTCAGAAAAATTTAGATCCAAATCGTCACAAAAAAGTAGCAATGTTTTGTACTGGTGGTATCCGTTGCGAAAAAGCCACTTCTTATTTGCTCGATCGCGGCTTCAAAGAAGTTTATCATCTCAAAGGAGGCATACTTAAATATTTAGAAGAAGTACCCCCAGAAGAAAGTATGTGGGAAGGAGAATGTTTTGTTTTTGACGAGCGCGTCACGGTTACAGAAAATTTAGAACCGGGTAACTACGATTTATGTTATGCTTGCGGACATCCGATCTCAGAAGAAGATAAACAATCCCCCAAATATTCGGAAATATTATCTTGTCCTCATTGTTTCGATCGGCTCAATTCTAAAAAAATTGCCCGTCAAGAACAAAAAAAGCAGCAGCGATCGCAGGTTAAAGAAAGAAAATAAGTTTATTTTTTCATTGCTAAAGTCAAACCATCGGCGATCGGAACGAGACTAACATCAACGCGATCGTCACGATGAATTTTTTCATTTAAATTTCTAATTTTTTTGGTACGATTATCTTGTATTTCTGGATCGGCAACTTTGCCACTCCAAAGCACGTTATCGATCGCAATTAAACCTCCCGGACGGATTAATTGCAAGCAAAGTTCGTAATAATTATCGTAATTACTTTTATCAGCGTCAATAAAAGCAAAATCGAAGCTTGCGGTTTGACCTTTAGCAATGAGGGTTTCTAAAGTTATTATTGCTGGAACTAAATGCAAATCTATTTTATGACTAACTCCAGCTTTTTCCCAATAGCGACGCGCGATCGCCGTATATTCTTCATTGACATCGCAGGCTACAATCTTACCATCTTCGGGTAGGGCCAGAGCGATCGCCAGAGAACTATATCCGGTAAATACTCCAACTTCGATAGTTTTCTTTGCTCCCATCAATTTAACTAGCATAGCCATAAATTGTCCTTGCTCGGGAGCAATTTGCATTATACCCATAGGGTGGCGAGATGTTTCTTCGCGCAACGATCCCAAAATTTCTGCTTCTCTTACCGAAACAGAGCTAAGGTAACTATAAAGGCGATCGTCTAAGATTAAATTTTTATTGCTCATCAAAAGTTTTTCAAAGCCTCGCATTTTAATAAATATACAGGTAGATCTTGAGTTTTTTAAGTTCGATCGAGCAAAGATTAAAAAAGATTAATTAAACAAAAATAATCTGGATTTTTCTATTAACTTCAGAAAGGTCAGATGAGCCGAGTTGAGGCGATCGGATTGACAAATCTTAAATATACTTTAAGTTGCTCGGCTAGTTTCTACAATCATAATCAATATTATCGCCTTAAATTATAAGTTCGAGGAATATGCCCTTTGAGACAATCGATATCTTTCTAGTTAACGATAATTGTTCTTCTCAAGAATTCCGCAATAGTATCTCTAACTATCCTAATATTAAAATTGTTGGAGAAGCTAACCATCGGGATCGAGAGATTGAAAAGCTGAAAGATTTATTAAAATTAGGAATAAAAATAGATTTAATAATTTTACTCTGCTCGGATCGAGCTTCTTTTGTTGATGGCAAATCTGCTTTCGATCTATATCAAAAACTAATCGATATCGACCCTAATTTACCAATTTTTATTTTGACGGGGAAAGATTCCTCACAACAATTTATTAAAGTCATTACCAATCTTGGCAAACAAGAAAATAAAGATTTAGAAAAATTAACAGTCAAACCCGTCTCTAAAGGTAAATTTTTAGGTAAAAATGTATTAAAAAAAATCTTAAAAAGTAATGCTCGATCTGGTTTAGATCGGATCTCCAATGATTTAAACATAATTAACAATAGATTGGGGATAATTCAAGCAGATTTGGATCGAACCAATCGCAAGATTCAAAATAATTCTAAGCTTTTTTTCGATCTATTATTTTGGCAAGGAAGAAGAAGAGAACTGCTGGTTAGCAAACTATTAATCGAGCAAGTTGTTAGTTTTACAAGCGATCGCCCTAGCAAAAAAAAAGATATTTTAAATTCAGATAGTTATTTAGTTCCTCAAAATAAAAATATGGAGAACGGCGAATTAATAAATAAGATAGCGAAAGATCGAGCATCAACTGAAAATGGCGATCGCCAAGCAAAAAATACAGATCTAGAACCTGTTTCAAAATATAATTTACAACAATTTAATTGCGCTTTACTAGCAAAAATATCAGAAAATATTGGTATCGATTTGGAAAATAATACTGGATTGCTTTTAGAAATTGATATTTTAAAACCTGAGCGAAAAATTGAATTAATTCAAAGAATACTGCAACAATTAGATAAAATATATATCCGAGAAAAAAAATTAAATTCAAGTGAAACAAGCCAATCTCAAACAGGCGATCGAACTAAAATCGTCAAAAAGGGGACGAAGCAAAAAAATCAGTTAATCTTGTCAGAGACATCCTCTCTAGAAAATCAAAACCTCTTGTTAGAAATATGGCAAGAATCCACCAAAGAATTACTCAAAGAATATTTAGGAGAAAATCTTGAAAATTACGATACTCTAGACATAGGAGAAGAATCTGAAAATGAAGCTGAATCGATCTTAAATAGAATAATCGTAGAAGAAACTGCAAACGTGCAGCAAGAAATATTTAGTAAAAATTTATTATTTGAAGAAGCTTTTATAAGCTTAATTAAAGGAACGGAAACAAGCAAATTTATATTAGACAAAAAAAATAAAACCGAAATAGAAAAAATTAGCGGAGATAGCGCAATAGAAATAGTAATTCAAAACTCAATAGTTAAAATAGCAAATGCAGCTATGGTAGTTGTTTTAAATAATTTTGTTAAGATCGAATGTATTGAAAAAAATCTTTATAAGACTAGCCTGCTTTCATCAAGAGAAATGGCAAAATTTCGCAATAGATTGTCCTGGAGATACCGCAAAGAAAAATACATCGAAGAACCAAAAGATATTTTTGAAAGTCAATATCGCCTATATTACTTTAGCAACAATAAAATATGCACCGAATGGTTTTACAAACCTCGACATGAAGAGTTAAATCGACTTAGAGGAATACCTTGGCTGACCACGATCGCGATCGAAACCAGAGATTCCCTAGCCCCAATCCTGCAAGCAATAGTAGGATTCGTTGGCGAAGCAATATTTTACTTCCTCAAAGATGTAGTCGGTAAAGGAATAGGCTTGATCGCTCAGGGGATTATTCAAGGAATCGGAAATGCTTTACAAGATAATAGATATAGTAAAAACAACAAACGTACAAAATAATTGAAAAAGAGCTTAATTATATAGCAATCGTGTCAAACTAGAGATATGAAGATAAATTTGGGAAGAAAAGCTTTGCCTAATAAATTAACACTCCAAGCAGCTCTCAAAAGAGATCGCTTAGATAGAGGAGGCAAAAGGAACAAGACAAGGATGTCATATTTGTTGCATACCCTAATAGCTTTGACTGTAGCTCAAAGCATCGCTTTCGCGCAACCAATTCGAGCAAATGAAACAAAAAATACTAATACTATTAGCTACTCTCAGTTAATTAAAGATATAGAAGCAGGAAAAGTCGAAAAAATAGAAATAGACCGCACGACTCAAACAGCGAGAGTAACCTTTAAAGGTGAACCGAAAAATGTTCTCCCCAAACAAGTAGTCGTATTTGCAGACAACGAACCCCTCAGAAATAAGAGTATTAAAAATGGTGTCGACTATACAGTTAAAGACTCAGTCGATCGCTCGACAGTTTTAGGACTGACGGTGCAACTATTCTTTATCCTCTTTCTCATGACAGGATTTGTAATTTTCTTGCGGCGATCGGCTAATGCTTCGGGCCAAGCAATGAATTTCGGCAAAACCAGAGCCAGATTTCAAATGGAAGCTAAAACGGGGATCAGCTTTTCAGATGTAGCCGGAATCCAAGAAGCAAAAGAAGAATTGCAAGAAGTAGTTACTTTTCTCAAACAACCGGAAAAATTTACAGCAATAGGGGCGAAAATTCCCAAAGGAGTCTTGTTAGTAGGCCCTCCCGGAACTGGTAAGACTTTATTAGCTAAAGCGATCGCCGGAGAAGCAGGAGTACCTTTCTTTAGTATTTCCGGTTCGGAATTTGTCGAAATGTTCGTCGGTGTCGGTGCTTCAAGAGTTAGAGATTTATTTAGAAAAGCCAAAGAAAACGCCCCCTGTTTGGTCTTCATCGATGAAATAGACGCAGTCGGCCGGCAAAGAGGATCTGGCTACGGTGGTGGCAACGACGAGCGCGAACAAACCCTAAATCAGTTGCTCACAGAAATGGACGGTTTTGAAGGAAATACGGGAATTATCATTATTGCCGCCACTAATCGTCCCGACGTGCTAGATTCGGCTTTGTTGCGTCCGGGAAGATTCGATCGCCAAGTTATGGTAGACTATCCAGATTGTCAAGGTCGGTTGGGAATATTAGAAGTTCACGCCCGCAACAAAAAAATCGCTGCCGATATTTCCTTAGAAGCAGTAGCCCGTCGCACTCCTGGCTTTACCGGAGCCGATCTAGCTAACTTACTCAACGAAGCCGCAATTCTAACTGCAAGAAGGCGAAAAGAAGCCATGACAATGGTCGAAATTAACGATGCGATCGACCGAGTTATTGCCGGAATGGAAGGAACGCCTTTATTAGATAGCAAAGCCAAGCGTTTGATAGCCTATCATGAAATCGGTCACGCGATCGTCGCCAGTCTCACCCCAGGCCACGATCCCCTAGAAAAAGTCACCCTCATCCCCAGGGGGCAAGCAAAAGGGATTACTTGGTACACCCCAGACGAAGAACAAGGTTTAATTACCAGATCGCAAATTTTAGCTCGGATTTCCAGTACCCTTGGCGGTAGGGCCGCAGAAGAAGTTGTTTTTGGCGACGCTGAAATTACTACCGGTGCGGGTAACGATCTCGAAAAAGTCACCTCGATGGCTCGACAAATGGTAACTAAATTTGGCATGTCAGATTTAGGCCCGATCGCCTTAGAGCAAGAAAATAATTATGGTTTCCTTGGCAGCAATGGGGGCGATCGCTCCGATTATTCTGAAGCAGTCGCAATTAATATTGACCTTCAGGTTCGTTCGATTGTAGCAAACTGTTACGATCGCGCCAAAAACATTATTAGAGATAATCGCGCGATCGTCGATCGCTTAGTCGATATCTTAATCGATCTCGAAACAATTGAAGGCGATCGATTTCGGAAAATTCTTGTCGAATCGAATCAATTGAGTAAAGATAGTTTAGCTGTTTCTTGAAAATCTGCTCCTAGCCGCTCGTATTCCTAAATTACTTAAAATGCTTGCTGTTGCGATCGGACAGAAAGAGCCGCGTGCGGCTCAAAGTAAATTACAAAAATCTATCCAAAGCAGCTTTTAATTCTTCAATTTCCGCCTCAACATTTCCTTCTTTTGCCGCTCTAGCGATACACTCGCTTAAATGCTCGTCGAGAATTATTCGTGCAACTTTATCTAAAGCACCACGAATTGCGGCAATTTGAATTAAAACTTGAGGACAAGGCCGACTTTCGTTAATCATTGTTTTGACTCCTCTGATATGACCTTCAATTCGCGAGAGTCGATTGATAATCTGCCGTAAAGAATCTTCGCTGTGAACGTGGGGTGTAATTGGCTCTTTAAGATTGTTTTTTAGTTGAGAGCTTTCTGAATTTCGATCTTTGTTAGTCAATGGTTCTTTTTCCACTATTTATTAATATTTTTATCAGGATGGGATACGCCAAAAGCGCGTTAAGTTTTTGGTCAAAATTCTGAGGTCTGAATCGCTGCGATCGCGGGACGTGAAGGAATTCTTTTGACACTAAATTAATTATTTGAGATGTTCTTTTATTAATAAACAAGAGTGAAAACAACAAATTAGTACGAGGAGAAAAATAATTTTTGCGAGTTAATTCTCTTATTGGTGTCGAATGTTGTTACTTTAACTTCAATAGAATATATTACACTGCTTGCAAAAATATTTTTTACAAGGGCAGGCTAGAGTCAAAAGGCAAAAATTAATAGAGCCTCCCCACTTTTAAATTAAAACTTGAATCCTCTCTATTGCTTTTTACCTTCGATCGTTTTTCTATTTTAAATTAGAGCTAATTTTAGTAGATTCGACTTTGTTGATACTGCTTTATATTTTCATACTATTCTCCTTAATGACGAACTTTTTTTAGATGATTGAGATGATTGAATTTAACCGAAGTTTGGATAAATAAAAGACGCTCTTAGTAAATAAATACATTTTAAGAACGTCTTTTTGAACAAGATAATTACCCTAAATTATTCTTAGTTTGAGAACTAATAATTATCATCGGTATCCTTATTTCTAGCTATTTCATTGTCATCATCTTCCGCTAAAGAATTAATCGAAGTATCGAAGGCTGAAAAATCAGAACTAGAATTACCAGTGTAGACGCGACGAGCAGTTTTATCGTCTACCATTTCATCTGCACCAAAGGTTTCAGCATTGAGATTGCCGATCGAACTAGATTCGTTCTCGATAATTGCGGGTTCATTTTGTTTTCGCAAACTTTCATAACGCTCTGCAGGAGAGCTGTAAGCACTATTGCGTCCGAAATTATCCCGCAAAATAGTATTATCGGATTCGCTGCTAAAAGCAAGAGGCTGTTCGTCAAGAGTATTAAAACCCGTACCCGCAGGAATCAATCGTCCGATGATTACATTTTCTTTTAACCCTCTGAGCCAATCTGACTTGCCTTCGATCGCCGCTTCAGTTAAAACCCTAGTTGTTTCTTGGAAACTTGCAGCAGAGATAAAGCTATCCGTATTTAAAGAAGCTTTCGTTATTCCCAATAACATTGGCGTATAGCGAGCTGGCGCGCCCCCAGTGATTGCCATTGCTTCGTTTACCTGTTCGGTTTGACGCAATTCGACTAATTCACCTGGCAACATAGTGGTATCGCCGCCATCATCGAGTCTGACTTTGTTAGTCATTTGACGCACGATTACTTCAATATGTTTGTCAGAAATATCAATCCCCTGAGATTGATAAACCGACTGGACTTGTTCTACTAAGAAGTTTTGCGCTTTATTCAGTCCGATTAAAGCTGCTTCATAAACACCTTTTTCGTCCACGTATAAATTAAAGAAAATATCTAAAATTTCGTGGGGATTAGCCGGGCCGTCTGTGATTGGCTCTGCACCTTCAACTCTTTGGCCGTCAGAAACTATCAAGTTTTGTCCGGGATTAATTGGATATTCAGTAATCACCCCATCATCTTCGATAATTTTCAACTGAACGCTATCATCTTCTAAGTATTCTACTTGACAAGTGCCCGGACGACGACTTAAAACGCAAGCTTCTTTAGGTTTGCGGGCTTCAAGTAACTCTTCAATTCTCGGTAGACCTTGAATGATATCTCCAGTTTTAGATCGCTCGAAGATTAGCAATACTAGATTGTCACCTCTTTGGACTAAATCTCCATCGTCAATATGTAGTATTGCTCCAGCCGATACGCGATAGGGTCGAGCCAAGCGCAGAGTTATTTCCCAACTATTGTCAATCTTTTCGATGCCAACTACTTGAGAAGATTCTGTAGTTTGAATTCCCGGAGCTAATTTTTGTCCGGCAACTAAGAGATTTCCTTTTTTGACGATAGGCTCTTCTTCTGCAATAATTTTGACGCGATCGATCTCTCTAAGAATCAAAATCCGCCGAATTGCTTCGAGTCCTTCTTTAATTCCCCTTACTTCACCTTCTCCTTTACATTGAATTTCGGTGCGAGCCACCACAGCACCTTTGGGAATTTCTTGACCGTCTTCTACTAACAAGCGGGTTTGAATCGTACCCCCTAAAGGATCGCTATCGGTATCGCGACGCAAGACTAAAGATTCCAAAATAACCATTTGTAAGGTGTGAGATTCTGGATCTTCTTCATCGGCGACTAATTCAATGTCAGCACTGAGATTAGCGTTAGTTTCTGCATCTTTAACAGAATTATCGCTTTCGATTTCTAAGATCAGCTGAGTAGTGAGTAAAGAAACACCTTCTACTGACTTAACCCTTTCACCATCTTTGAAATAGAGTCTTTGTACCGATCGCAACTCGATTTGACGGCCGTCTTCTTGGTTGATCGAACCTTGAGATGGTGCGACTGGTTCTTCTTCAATGGTGAACTCTTGTACTGGTCGCAAAAGTAAAGCCATACCGTTGGTAGTTTCAACCACTTGCCCGTAACGCAATTCAGAAGTTGTCACTCCTGGCATGATTTCAGTACCGGGTTGCAGCAGTTGACCGTCAAATTTTTCTGAAATTGTCTCGTCAATTTCGGAGTGCAATTCTCCAGGTTTAACAATAATTTCTCTAAGAATGTCGTTCTTTTGAATTACTTCAACGATCCCAGAAGACTGACAGAAAATATCTTTAACTACTTCTTTACCAGCTTCGACGTATTCTCCATCTTCAACTTGAAGCAGAGATATATCTTTATTTACTTCGTGGCTTTCTTCAGGAATCCAGAGAACAGTGCCGCCTTTAACAATTTCGTAACCTTGCTTGCGAGTACCTTTGGATATTTCGACTCCTGCGTATTTAATAATTCCCCCAGTAGCAGTTTTATAGCGATCGTCGATCAATTCAGCTACTACAGAGTGATTTTGTACTTTCGTTCCTGGAGTTGCTTTGAGCAAAAATCTTTGATTGCCAGCCGTTTCAATAATGTATTGTTCACGGCCTCCGCTACTTTCTATTCTGACTTTAGCCCGATCCAAAGCAACTGAAGCGGTGATAATTTCGATTTCTCTACTTCCGGGAGTCAACCGCACTACTCCGCCACTAGTAGAAACTAATTTAGTTTCAGCAAGAACCGTTCCTGGTTCGACTCCGTCACCATTTTTGACTACTGGTTCTGCTCCTGGAGGTAAATTATATACTTCGCCGGATAAAACCCAAAGCAGACCGCCCCTTTGAGCGATCCTGGTCATATTGCCTTGACGGTCTGTTTTTTCTTCAGGAATTAGATCGGCAAAGATTACTTCTCCGGCTAAATCTGAAGATACGTCTTTGGCTGCTTTTTCTGTCGATTTTTGCAGTTGTTTGCCGGAAACTAATTCGACTAATAATTCTCCCCCTTCTACGTTAGTACCATCTTCGACTAAAAGAAGAGAGCCTGGAGTAACGGGAACTACAATTGCTTTGCCACCATCTTTTGGTTCTAAAACTAATTCTCCAGGAACTTCTACTTGTCTGCGTTCGTCCCCGTGACGAGTCCGAATTTTCCGAGTATTAATTCCTTTTAATTTGACTTGCCCAGAAGTTTCTGCTTTAATGCTTCGAGCTACTTCCCCGGTAAATACCCCTCCAGTGTGGAAAGTACGCATTGTGAGCTGAGTTCCGGGTTCGCCGATCGATTGAGCGGCAATAATGCCTACAGCTTCGCCAAGATCGACCGTTTTACCGTGTGCCAAACTCCAACCATAACAAGATTGACAAACCGATCGCGCTGCTTCGCAAGTTAAAGGCGATCGCACGACTACTTCATCGACTGTTGCACCAATTTTCTTCGATAGTGCTTCGTCCATGCTCTGGTTGCTTCTAGCGATTATTTCTCCAGTTTTTGGATCGATTACATCTTCTTTTAAGACTCTGCCAAAGAGCCGATCTGATAGTGGAATTAAAGTGCGATCGCCGTCTTTCATCGGCCCTAGTTTAATCCCTCTTTGAGTTCCGCAATCGGCTTCGCGCACGATTACATCCTGAGCTACGTCAACTAACCGTCTGGTTAAATAGCCCGAGTCTGCGGTACGCAGTGCGGTATCTACTAATCCTTTTCTTGCCCCATAAGAGGAGATGATATATTCTGTGACCGTTAAACCTTCGCGGAAGTTAGTTTTAATTGGCAGGTCAATGATTTGCCCTTGAGGATCTGCCATCAATCCCCGCATTCCTACTAGTTGTCTGACTTGGGACAAGTTTCCCCTCGCCCCACTGAAAGCCATCATGTAAACTGAATTGAGGGGATTAGTATCTCTAAAGTTTCTCACTACTTCTTCTTTGAGAGCTTCGGAAGTACCGTTCCAAGTATCGATTACTTTCTGAAATCGCTCTACTTCTGTAATCTCTCCGCGAGCATAACGCTCTTCTGTAGCTTCAATTTCTGCTTCAGCTGCGTCGAGCATTTCCCGTTTTACTGGAGGTACTTGCAAATCTTCAACACTGATCGATACTCCTGCTTGGGTTGCATAACGAAAACCCATTTCTTTGAGCCTGTCAGCTACTTGTGCGCAACGAGCACTGCCATAATTGCTATAAGTCCAGGAAATTAATTTTTTTAGCTGCTTTTTATCGACAATTTTATTGTAGAACGTCATTTTTCCCCTTTTTTGCTTTTTGGTTGAGCGAAATTTAATGATGGATCTATTTGGATCGCTCTGAAAATTCAAATTTAGTGGCTACAAAGCAAGCGCATCTTGAATGGTTTTGTTGTAGACGATCCGTCCTGCAGTGGTATTAATATACTGACAAATAACCTCCCCATCGGCTGTCTCCTTGACAAATCTTTCTCGATAGTATTTCACTACGCTGCCATCTTCGCGCTTTTCTAATTTGAGGATTTCGTTATCTGGTTTTTTGGTATCGACTTCTCCTTGATAGCGCACCCAAATTCTGGCATGAACGTCTATTTGTCCGTCTTCGTAGGCTCTTAAGGCATCTTCAAAATTGGAGAAGTAACGTCCTTTCCCTTTAGATGCTTTGGGGTTTTCTGCGGTTAAATAGTAGCAACCTAAAACCATATCTTGAGATGGGGCAACAATCGGACGGCCCGTAGCGGGTGAAAGTATGTTGTGGCAAGCTAACATCAACAATCGTGCTTCTGATTGAGATTCTAAAGATAGGGGGACGTGAACGGCCATTTGATCCCCATCAAAATCTGCGTTGAATGCCGGACATACTAATGGGTGTAATTGAATTGCTCGACCTTCTACTAATATGGGTTCAAAAGCTTGAATTCCTAGTCGGTGTAGTGTTGGCGCGCGATTTAACATCACGGGGTGTCCGGTAATTACTTCTTTGAGTACGTCCCAGACGCTCGAGTCGCCTCTTTGAATTAATTTTTTAGCTGCTTTAATATTGTTTACTAAGCCGCTCACGATCATGCGATGAATCACAAAGGGTTGGAATAATTCGATCGCCATTTCTCTGGGCAAACCGCATTGATATATATTCAATTTCGGCCCGACTACGATGACAGATCTCCCGGAATAGTCTACCCTTTTACCTAATAAGTTTTGGCGGAATCTTCCTTGTTTTCCTTCAATAATGTCGGAAAGAGATTTGAGGGGGCGATTGTTCGCACCGACTACAGTGCGTCCTCTTCTGCCGTTATCTATTAGGGCATCGACCGCTTCTTGCAACATCCGTTTTTCGTTACGAACGATAATTTCTGGGGCTAAAATTTCTTGCAATCTTGCCAAACGGTTGTTACGATTGATTACCCGACGATAGAGATCGTTTAAATCTGAAGTTGCAAAACGACCCCCGTCTAATTGCACCATCGGACGAAGATCGGGAGGTATGACGGGGATGACGTTTAATACCATCCAATCGGGACGAGATCCAGTTGCGATGAAATTGTCTATTACTCGCAAACGTTTGATTAATTTGGCTCTTTTTTGCCCTTTAGCACTGATAATTTCTTGCCGCAGTGTTTCTGCTGCTTCTTCTAGATCTAGTTCTTCTAGAAGTCTTTGAACTGCTTCTGCACCGATACCAACTTCGATGTTTTCGAGTTGGGTATCTTCACCATAAAGTTGTTCTTCAATTTCAATCCACTGATCTTCAGTCAGCAATTGTTTGCGTTCGAGGTTGCCAGCGTTGCCTTTATTGAGAACTACATAAGCATTAAAATAAACTATTTGTTCTACATCCCGCAAAGGCATATCTAATAAGATACTTAAGTAGCTAGGAATACCTTTGAGATACCAAACGTGGGTTACGGGGGCTGCTAATTTAATGAAACCCATGCGGTGACGGCGGACGCGAGATTCGGTTACTTCCACGCCGCAACGTTCGCAGACAATGCCACGATGGCGCACTCTTTTATATTTACCGCAGTGGCATTCCCAATCTTTAGCGGGGCCGAAGATCCGCTCGCAAAAAAGTCCGTCCATCTCTGGTTTGAGAGTTCGGTAATTAATAGTTTCTGGTTTGGTTACTTCTCCGACTATTTGGCCGTTTGGGAGGGTTCGCTCGCCCCAGTTACGAATTCTTTCAGGACTGGCTAAACCTATTTTGACGTAATCAAATCGCTGTTCTAGCTGACTTCTCATATTTTTTATCTTGCGGTTTTTTTATTGATGGGATCTAGCTGTTCTGGGGATTAACTTGTGCCTGCAATTGTGCTGCGATCGCCAAATGTGAAAATTCCTTGATTTAGTTTGACACTGGAGCGATTGTTTGCCAGTGCCAAACAATACCTAGTTGGTTTCTTCTGGAGATGATGGTGCTTCTTGGAGATCTTCTCGAGTTAAAGATTCGTAGGTAGGTCTGCTGGGAGCGCGACGGAAACTGTCGGACATCAAGTCTACTTCTACGTCTCTGCTGCTGCCATCTTCTGCGGTTTCTACTTTATGAACGGAAATATCTAGTCCTAAAGATTGCAATTCTCGCATTAATACTTTGAAAGATTCGGGAGTTCCCGGTCTGGGGATTGGTTTGCCTTTGACGATCGCGTTTAAGGCTTCGTTTCTTCCTTGCATGTCGTCGGATTTAACGGTCAATAGTTCTTGCAAGGTATAAGCTGCACCGTAGGCTTCTAAGGCCCAAACTTCCATTTCTCCAAAACGCTGTCCGCCTTGTTGTGCTTTTCCACCTAGAGGTTGTTGGGTAACCAGAGAATAAGGGCCTGTCGAACGGGCGTGAATTTTATCGTCTACTAAGTGCACCAGTTTGAGCATGTAAGCGTAGCCGACAGTCACGGCGCGATCGAAGGGTTCTCCGGTACGACCGTCAAACACCTGTATTTTGCCCGGGTTATCGGGATTGTAAATCCAGTCTTTCCCCGGTCTGTGACTGCCTTGTTCGATTTTACCGTGTACCGTTAAGCGAGAGGCTTCTTGGCCGTACATTTCGTCAAATGGGGTCATCTTAAAACGAACTCCTAGGTTCGCTCCAGCCCAACCTAAAAGGCATTCAAATACTTGTCCTACGTTCATCCTTGAAGGTACGCCGAGGGGGTTGAGAACGATATCTACTGGAGTACCGTCGGGCAAATAGGGCATATCTTCAATCGGCAGAATTCTGGAAATAATCCCTTTATTGCCGTGCCTGCCGGCCATTTTATCCCCAACTTGGATTTTTCTTTTTTGAGCTACGTAAACTCGGACGACCATATTTGCCCCTGGTGGTAGTTCGTCACCTTCTTCGCGGGTAAATACGCGCACGTCTACGACTCGACCTTTTTCGCCGTTGGGTACTCGCAAGGAATTATCCCTGACATCTCTGGCTTTTTCTCCAAAGATAGCTCGCAATAGTTTTTCTTCAGGTGGTTGGTCTGATTCTCCTTTAGGAGTTACTTTACCGACTAGAATATCTCCTGCTTCTACCCAGGCTCCAATCCTGACAATGCCGCGCTCGTCTAGGTTTCTCAGGGAATCTTCGCCGACGTTGGGAATTTCGCGAGTGATTTCTTCGGGGCCTAGTTTTGTTTGTCTGGCTTCAATTTCAAATTTTTCGACGTGGATGCTAGTGTAAACGTCGTCGTAAACTAAACGTTCGCTAATTAGGATCGCATCTTCGTAGTTATAGCCTTCCCAGGGCATATAAGAAACGAGAATATTTTGACCTAGGGCTAGTTCTCCACCTTCTGTGGCCGAGCCATCTGCTAATACTTGCCCTGGTACGACATCTTCTCCTTCATAGACTAAAGGTCTTTGATTTAAGCAGGTATCTTGGTTAGATCTTTGATATTTTTGCAGTTGGTATTCGATGATTTTATCTTCGCCTGAGTCTGCTTCGCTTTCTGTGCCGGGTTTCGGTAAAAATTTCACTCTAACTACTTTGGCATCGACATAAGTTACTATGCCGTGAGTGCGAGAAACTACTACCATCCCCGAATCTCGAGCTGCTTGAGCTTCTAATCCCGTTCCTACTAAGGGGCGTTCGGGGCGCAACAGGGGAACTGCTTGCCTTTGCATGTTAGATCCCATTAAGGCCCGGTTAGCGTCGTCGTGTTCGAGGAAGGGAATCAGCGATGTGGCAACGGATACGATTTGTAAAGGAGAAATTGCCACGAAATCTACTTGTTCGGGGCTTGTAGTTGAGAATTCTTGACGGTATCTTACGGGAATGGTCGAGCCGAGAATGTTTCCTGCTTCGTCAGTGGCTACGTCTCCTGGAGCAACCCGCATATCATCTTCTTCGTCTGCTGTTAGGTAAGCGGGATCGAGATCTTTGAGAACTTTGCCGTTTTCGACGCGATAGTAGGGGGTTTCGATAAAGCCATATTGGTTGACTCGAGCGTAGGTAGCTAAAGAGCCGATCAAGCCAGCATTCGGCCCTTCAGGTGTTTCTACCGGGCAAATCCTGCCGTAGTGGGAGGGATGAATGTCTCGCACTGCAAAACCTGCTCTTTCTCTGGTTAAACCTCCAGGGCCGAGTGCCGACAGCCTTCTTTTGTGGGTTAACTCGGCTAATGGATTGGTTTGATCCATGAACTGAGATAGTTGAGAAGAACCGAAGAATTCTTTAATTGCGGCGACTAATGGTTTGGGATTGACTAGAGAAGCTGGGGTTAAGGAGCTTGCTTCGCTGACTGTCATCCGTTCGCGAATGATTCTTTCGAGGCGATTTAATCCTACTCTAACCTGATTTTGCAATAATTCTCCAACCGATCTGACTCGACGATTGCCTAAGTGATCGATATCGTCGGTGCTGCCGATGTCAAATTCAAGATTGATTAAGTAATCGATCGCGGTGAGAATGTCTGTTGGGGTTAACACTCTCATCGTGTCGGGAACGTTAAGACGCAATTTTTTATTTAATTTGTAGCGTCCTACTCTGCCGAGATCGTAGCGTTTGCTGTCAAAAAAGCGCGATTCTAAAAGCTGTTGACCCCCGCTCACTGTTGGCGGTTCTCCCGGTCTTAGTTTGCGATATAACTCTAATAGCGCGTCTTCTTCGGTGGGGCTACCTTCTTTTTCGATCGTTTTTTGATAGTAGTCTGGATGGCGCAAACTATCTAAAATTTCGTTGTCTGAGAGTCCGATCGCTTTGAGCAATACTTGTGCTGATAGTTTGCGGGTTTTGTCTATTCTCACCCAAACTAAACCATTTTTGTCTGTCTCAAATTTGAGCCACGCTCCTCGGTTGGGAATTAAGGATGCGGAGTAGGTACGACGGCCGTTTTTATCAATTTCAGCTTTGTAATAAACTCCGGGGGATCTCACGATTTGATTGACGATTACCCTTTCTGCACCGTTAATAATAAACGTACCGCGATCGGTCATTAGGGGTAGGTCGCCAATAAAGACTTCCATTTCGTTGATTTCGCCCGTTTCTTTGTTCATCAGGCGAGTCGGTACGTACATCTGTACGGCGTAGGTGCTGTCTCTTCGTTTTGCTTCGTCTACGTCATATTTCGGTCTTTTGAGGGTGTAGTCTTCTCCCATGAAGTGTAGTTCTAATTTTCCGGTATAGTCGGTTATTGGGGAGAAGCTATTGAGTTCCTCGATCAATCCTTCTTCAAGAAACCAGCGAAAACTAGCTCGTTGAATTTCAATTAAGTCTGGTAGCAGGCTATCGGTTAGAGTTTTCATGGGGATCTGCTTTGAATCTGCTATGTTATGGGTTTGTAATCGGCTTTATGAGTTTTTATTACCTCAACGCAATTTTTAGATCTTTGCGTTAGGTCAGTATTTTTATCTTTAGGTCATTGGCTCGATCTTGCGATTGATTTGCAACTTTAGTTAAATTCACTTTCTGTTCTGGCTTGTGACAAAGATCGAACTTAATTGACATTTTTCCTTTTAAGATAACTTTATCTAATCAAACTGTATTTTGAAAAAAACTTTTTTACTGCGGTAAAATACCAAACAATCGACGAGCATTGCTTGTCGTCTGTTCGGCTATCTCTTCAATTGAAGTATTTCGTAGTTCGGCTAAGTATTGAGCTACATAGCGAACGTAAGCAGGTTCGTTTCTTTTCCCTCTTTTGGGTACTGGTGCGAGGAAAGGACAGTCTGTTTCAATTAACAATCTTTCTTGAGGCACTATTTTGGCACTTTCTTGCACGGATTTAGCACTTTTAAAAGTGACGATTCCGCTAAAACTGATGTAAAATCCTAAGTCCAAAAACCAATTTGTTTCTTCAACAGTCCCTCCCCAACAATGCATAACTCCTTGAAGAGGACTCTGCTTGTGCCAAAAATCTGCGATTATTTCCCGCAAGTTAGCTGCAGCTTCTCGACAGTGAATAATTACGGGTTTATTCAATTTTCTGGCGATTTCCAATTGAGCTAGTAAAGCTTTTTCCTGTTGCTTTTGGTTGTCAGCTTTATAAAAATCTAAACCTGTTTCTCCTATTGCTACTACTCGCTCGTCCGAACTGGCTAATTTGAGAATTTGTGCCGCCGTATCTTCATTCCATTTGTTAACATCTAAAGGATGAAGTCCTACTGCAAAAGATAATTCTGAAAATTTATCTGCTATTCTTTGAATGCTTGCAAATTCTTCTGGTTCGACGCAAGAATGAACTAGATGAATTACTCCTGCTTCTTGCCAACGGTCTTGCAGCAATTTTAAATCTTTCTCAAAAACATCAAAATTGATGTGTACGTGGGTATCTATAAGCTGCATTTACCCGCCCTTGCTGCCTCCGATCGCCTTTTTTCTTTTTTCGATCTCCGCTCGATCGAACTTACACCCCATTAATTTTACCCGATCGCAGTTTTCTCAAAGGAGCGATCGCTACAATCGAGTTTGGGGATTGCTTTTGTTATTTTTTTAGATCTTCTTAACTAGCCGTTGTTTCGACTTTTTTAAGTGCTTTGGCTAGACGAGCTTTTTTCCTCGCTCCATTATTACGATGGAAAACTTTTCTCTTGACTGCTTTATCTATTTTGCTGTAAGCAACTCTCATCGCTTTATCGACTGTTTCCATTGCTTCTGGAGTTGGGTCAGATGCGTATTGTTCTACTGCTTGAAAGTATTTTTTCATCAGAGTTCTGACCGCAGATTTATAAATTTTATTGCGCATCCGGTTGCGCTCGGCGATTTTTATACGTTTAATTGCAGATTTGCTATTTGCCACAGTAATCTAGAGTAAAATTAATTTTTTTGTTGATTAAAGAATAAAATCCTAGATTTCCTATTATAACAAGATATATTAGGTAATTACAAGCAGAAAGAATTAGATTAGTGCTAAAAATTAAAAAAAAGCTGCTATGGTAGTACATTGTAACAGCAACAAAGAAAAGCACGCTAAGCTAGAGAAGAAGGTTTTGATAAAACCAAAACAGTCGCTTGACGAAATAAAAAATAGGGTAGTAGCTCAAAGGGGTGTATGAACTCCATGCTGCGGATTATAACTCAGCAGGCCGAGGCCAAAAACGAACTAAAACGAATCGGCGATCGCACTTACGACGAACAAATTCGCTCCAAAGAGGCAGCAGTAACCGAGATAGTAGAGACAGTCAGACGCAAAGGAGATAAAGCTCTCGAAGATTACACGAAAAAGTTTGACGGGCAAGATATAGCTTGCGAAAAATTGCGGGTAAGCGGCTCTGAACTCGATGCTGCATATCAACAAATATCGAAAGATTTACTCGATGCCATTCAACTAGCGTGTCAAAATATCGAAGCGTTCCACAAGCAGCGTCTTCCTCAATCGTGGGTCAAATTTGAGCCGGATGAGGTAGTTTTAGGTAAACGCTATACTCCGGTAGATCGGGCAGGAATTTACGTGCCCGGAGGAAGAGCATCTTATCCGAGTACGGTATTAATGAACGCAATTCCGGCTCGAGTGGCAAAAGTTCCAAGAATAGTAATGGTAACGCCTCCGGGGGCAGAAGGAAAAATAAACCCAGCTGTTTTAGTAGCAGCACAAGAAGCTGGGGTTGAAGAAATTTATCGAGTAGGGGGAGCGCAGGCGATCGCGGCGTTAGCATACGGAACGACAACCATCCCGAAGGTAGATGTTATTACGGGCCCTGGCAATATTTACGTCACTCTGGCAAAGAAAATGGTTTACGGTACGGTGGGGATCGATTCTCTGGCCGGCCCCTCAGAAGTATTGATTATTGCCGATCGCACGGCCAACCCAGTTCACGTAGCTGCAGATTTATTGGCGCAAGCAGAACACGATCCGATGGCTGCGGCAATTCTGTTGACTGACGAAATGAGTTTAGCCGAACGGGTTCAAACTGAAGTAGAAAAACAATTAGAAAACCATCCTCGCAAACTACTCACAGAAAAGGCGATCGCTCATTACGGCCTAATCGTGGTGGTTGACTCGATTGAAGCAGCAACAGAACTATCCAATCTATTCGCTCCCGAACATTTAGAATTAGAAGTCGAAGATCCTTGGGTGATAATCGAGCAAATTCGCCACGCAGGTGCAATTTTCTTGGGAAATTCTACCCCAGAAGCGGTAGGAGACTATTTAGCCGGGCCCAATCACACTTTACCAACTTCCGGTGCAGCTCGTTATGCTTCGGCTCTAGGAGTTGAAACTTTTATGAAGCATTCGAGCGTAATTCAATACTCATCTACAGCATTGAAAAAAGTAGGTAAAGCAATTCAAACTCTCGCGGAAGCTGAAGGTTTACCTTCTCATGCTGACTCGGTTAGACTGCGGATTGAAGGAAAAAAAATTGAAGAATAGTTAGTTAATGGCATTAATTATTTTTACGGATCTTGACGGAACTTTTCTCAACCAGGATGACTATCAATACCAAGCAGCGATCCCGATGGTGGAAAAGCTCAAAAAGCAGCAAATACCGATCGTTCCAGTTACTAGCAAAACACGTCAAGAAGTCGAAACTTTAAGAGGCGATCTCGATCTTAAAGATCCTTTTATTGTCGAAAATGGCAGCGGTGCTTTTGTTCCTATCGACCACGATCGCTTTGCAATACCCGATCGCAACGCAAAAGAATACTATTTAGAACTTTTTGGCTGCGACTATGCTAAAGCTCGAGAGGGTTTGAAACAAGTTGGAGAAAGTTTGGGTGAAGATTTGCGGGGATTTGCAGATTTAAGCGATGAAGAGCTGCAACAATTAACAGGATTGTCTCTTGATGAGGTAAAACAAGCTAAAACTAGAGAATTTACCGAACCCTTTCTGACTCCTCGCAATATTTCCCCAGAAAAACTTCGAGCAACAGTAGCAAATTTCGGGTTTCGAGTTGTCGTCGGCGATCGCTTTTCCCATTTAATTTGGAAAGATGCTGGTAAAGGAAAAGCGGCTAAATGGCTCGAACAACAATATTTAATTAAATCTGGAATAGATAAGGTTGTCACAGTAGGTTTGGGAAATAGCCCCAACGATCTCGATATGCTCGAAGTGGTCGATTATCCCATTATCGTACCAGGTAAAAACGGCCCTCATTCTGGTTTAGTGGGAAGAGGATGGGAAGTTGCTTCTGCACCCGGATCTCAAGGTTGGGCGATCGCGGTTGAGACAATTTACGATCGGTTTGTTGTTTGATGATTTTTAAGATTTGCGATCGTCGCTCTTTTTAGGAGTTTGAGAATCTAACATATTCATAGCCATTTCTAAACTTACTTTCATGCGGTTCACAGAAGCGGCTAAAATTCCTATTTCGTCGTTTGCTTTGTGAACGAATTCTTCTTTTGTATTGGCCGTACTAACTTGTTTGGCCCATTGAGACATACTTCTTAGTGGTTTAGTAATAGTTTTTCTTAAGAAAATATCAATAATAATTCCAGCAACAATCAGAAACGCGCTGATACTACCGATTACTTGAATTTGCAGGCCGCGAATAAAACTAAAAATATCGCTAGCTGGAATCGAAATAATTTGCGCTCCAACAATTTCATTTAGTTTCCAACCAAAACCATGCTCGTCTCCATAAGTTGCTATTTGACTTCTAGGTGCTAATGCAGGATCGCTGTGACATTGCAAACAACTTTCTTGAGATACCTTAATCGGACGAGCAATATAAAAGAATTCTTGATTGGAAACTTCGCGAAAGTTAGCAGTTTGTTGGTTCTTTGGATTTTTGCGAAATTCTTCGATTATTTTTGTTTCAAAACGATCGGCTTTGTCTCTAAGATTGGTAGGGTTTATTGCTGCTTCTTTGTAAAAGAAATTTTGATAAGCTGGTCGAGTTCTTAAATTTTCAAAAACTTCTCTAGCTGAATATCCGGGAACAGTTTCGGGTAAAAATCTATCTTCTGTTTCTAATCTTGATGCTAATTCTGGTTTAACTTGTTCGCTAGTATATTCTCTCACAGAGAGCATTGTTTCCATTAGCAATGAGGCTCGATCTGTTACTGTATTTTTAGCATTAGTAGAGAGAATTTGCGCTAAAAATGAACCTACTACTAAAACAATAAGGGAAAACATTATTGCGAGGAGCAAATTTAGTTTGGCATTAAGTTGAAGGTTATTAAACATTAATACGTTCCTTGCTTTGAAAATCGATTAACAATCTGTCGATCGCAAGAAATCAATTGAGATCGAGATCTTAGACTTATTTATTTTAGACAAATTTCGATTTTTTTGAAGTATTTTGCGTTACTAATAAGTTGGAGCGATCGATTCATTATTAGTGCGTACAATATTATACTTTAGTACCATACTATACTGCCAAAAAAATAGGGCGTTATCGTATTCAATAAGCAATCGGCAGTTCGATCGTCAATTGACAAAAAACAATATCTTGAATTAAACACAGAAAAATCATAATCTGGATCGATACATTATTGACTTATTTCAAGAAATCAATTTTAAAATCTGCTTACTTGAGAAAAACAATTAAATATAGCAGAAGGCAGAGGGCAGAAGGATTATGCTTAAGATTTAAGGCTTAAACCTCTCTTAAATGTCCTAACCAAAACTTCTACTGCTATATTTTTAACAAATTAGTTTTAATTCATCGATCTAGTTTATTTTTAAAATAAACTGAATAGATTAGCGTCCGAAATAAGATAGGGACTTGAAAAATATTTAATCATTACCTAATAACAGTATTAATAAAATTAATTTCATAGCAAAACGATATAAAAACTTGCTGAAACAATAAAGTGAAGAGTTAGATAAAATAAGATTTTGTCCGATCGCCTAGGCTCGATAGTTTTCATACTTTAAAACAATAAAATTAATAGATGCAATCGAGATCGAGGGATTTTTTTGACGAACAATAAGCTGATTGAAGTCTTCTCTTCACATTTTTTTTAGTCAATTTAAAACAGTTCCAATCTAGTTTGAGATTTTGGCTTAT
>JASJCW010000307.1 GCA_030065265.1 Prochloraceae cyanobacterium | reverse complement strand
AACAACCTTATCGAATCGGTTAAACAATTACGGCAAAATCTATTTACGGCCGCAAAACACTGGCTCGAGCAAAGTGAAGGACGAGGCATAATCGAACGATTGAAGCAGGTTATTAAACAGATAGATTATGAATTTTATCTTTTAGCTTGGAATTAATTAAATAGATTAACTCTCCTCGGACTCCAGAGCAAAGTAAAAACTTTGCTCTCGAATCATAGTTCTTCTTTTTTTAGTAGATTTAATCAAATTGGTGTTATCGAGCCGATTTGTTAACTTTTGTTACAAACCAACGATTATAATTTTACAAGCTTTCTGTAATTCTGACATGAAAAATCAGTTAAATTGTCTATAACTCAAATATTTACCCAGGAATGAGTCGCTCGTTTTCTGTTTGTAGTGCTTGAGAGTAAAGCGAATGCCACTTTCCTTAACTTGTCTTTAATCTATTTTTCTAGAATCTTTACAAAAAGCCTTTATATTGTATGGTAATTAGGCAAGTTCTTCTTTTAGGTGGATTTAAATAATCCAGACAGGGGTTATAAATAACTACCTGTATTTTTTTTGGCAACCTCGCCGGGATTTAGGAGTATCTCAGGGCGAGGTTGCAAAGTTATTTAAAGGTGAAAGCATTATCTGGAGTGAGTGAGTGAGATTATTCCAGTCCCTATATAAGTCTATAAAAGGAGTTGGAATAAATACGCCTGTGGATATAAACAATGAATTTTTGAGAGAATTATTAGAGTTAGATCCTATTGAAATGATAGAGCAGACAGTAAAAGAGATCCGAGAATACGGGGTAGAAAGTTTCTGTGAACTGTTAAATCTAGCAGCCTCCGATGTCAGGATGGGAATTTTAGGAATACTGGCAGCATCGATTGGGTTGAATTCGATCTTTTCGGTCGAAGTCTAACCAAAATGAAAATAATGATTTTTTCTTTAAATTTGGTTGAGCGGTAAAAAAAAATACGAAATTAAGATTTCGAGAATGTGATTGTGAAACTTAAAATTAATCATTTATTTCTTGAGGGATTAAACTTCTATATAATGCTATGAACAAGCCTATTCTGTTAATTGCCAATAATACTCAATTATTTCGGAATTTCCAAAAAACTTTCACCGCAATTGATTCTCAAACTCCAGTAATTTATGTCAAAGAAGTTGCTGAAGCTGTTGATTATTTTGTTGGTGAAGGAATTTATGACAATCGCAATTTATACCCACTGCCAAAAATAGTATTTTTAGACTTGAATTTATCAGAAGGGTTAGGACTTAATTTTTTAGAATGGCTCAAAGAGCAAGCCGAATTTAAAGATATTGCTTTTGTGGGAATAACAGAATCTTTAAACCACGAATACAAACAAATCTTCTCTAACTATGGATTAGACTTTCTCATCGATCTACCATTGAGAGAAAAACTTTTTTTGAAGTTGATTCAATCTGTTTATGATAATCTTACGAAGAAACAATTTGTGATTCTCCCGAACCTGCTATGTAACAGCGTTAGTAATTGAGGTTCTCCTTTCCCTGAAGTGCAGGGAGAGGAGAAACAACTTGTTTCAAAATCCTGCTTATCAAAAAACTTGTTTTCTAGATTCTTGTTTACTGAAATCTAGAATCTGTCTTTCACCAAACTTTTTCAACCACTCTCAAATAGCTGAAAAGTTTAGCCCGTGCCGAGGTTAAGCTTGTAATTAGTCGCTAATTTTCTAATCCCTGATTGATGAATAATTCTCCCCCAATTCCCCCGACTGGCTTTCAAGATGCAATAAAAAGTCAAATTGAATATTATCAAGAATTGCGAGAATACCATCGCGCACAGTGGGAATTAGCAGATAGAAAATTAGCAAGACTTAAAGCATTTGTACAATTAGAGCTACCAGATTCACCTATAATCGAGAAAATAAGTGAATTTCCCAATCTAGAAGCAAAATTAGCTCAAAATAACTCTAATACTTCAAATATACCGCCTCAAACTAAAACATATAAAACAAGCGATCGGTCGGCGATCGATAATGCGCCAATAGAAAAATTTGCAGTTGTTTCAACAAGCGGCGATCTCGGATTTACTTCAGCTCAAACCTGGCAAAAAGAACCGCACTCGAATCAATTAGCTCCACTTATTGAGAAAGAAGTAACTACAGAATCAAACGCAATAGAAGATCTAGCCGAGGCAAAGAACTTCGACGCACCAAAGCTCGAGGAGGTCGAGGTCGAGAATAAAGAAAGCAGAGGGCAGAAGGCGAGTAATCGACCTACTCTTCCTGAGCTTACTCCAGCATCAAATGAAACTGCGACTAGTCCCAAGCCTAGAGAAAAGAGCGATAAGCAAGAAGAAAAGACCATCGAAAAGAATCGCTCAAGCAACAATATTAAGAAAAAAGAAAAAGTAGCTAATAAACCGCAATTATCCTTGCCAGCTTTCCCAAAAGACGATTATCCCGACGAATACTTTAATCAACAAGCTGTAATTCCTGCTACTGCAAAAGCTGCAACAACAGATGAGGTATCAAGCACAAGCGATCGATTAAAAACTACTGTCGTAACTATCGAACCCGAATCTAATCAAACGAAGCAAACAACCGAACCAAAGTCAATAACCAAGGAACAATTAGAAAAACTATTTAAACTTAAGAAAACAATTGAGCTAGCACAAAGTATTCTTAAAGCATTAAATTCGGCTGCGCCAAGAGCGATAAATGTTAATGAGATTGTAGATTGGATTTATCCTAACGGCTTAAGTAGCCGCGAGTATAAAAAAGCTAAACAACATATATCTGAGTTCTTATCAAATCAACTTAATAAAGGGCTTTGGATTCGAGTTAAAAGAGGTTTTTATCGAGCGTCTAATTCTCAAAATTCTCTCACTCGTTCAAATGAGCAAAAAGATTCAGTTGACATCTTAACCGAGTTGGAAAAAACTCTAAATAATTTAAACAAGCGATCTGATATTTTGAAAACTATTCAACAATTAGGTACTTATCGAGAAATTGTCAAAATAGTCATGAAAAAAATCGGCAATAATCCCACTCATGCCAGTGAGATTTGCGATTGGTTAGACCCCAATATCCCCTCAAAAATAAAACGAGATTTAATTAATCGTTTCAGTAAAATATTATCAGATTTATACCGATCTGGAGAGTTAAATAAAGTTAAAACAGGTTACTATATTCTCAATCAGAAAGAGTCAGAAAACCAAGCAAGTCAAGTTGAAAATGCTCTTACTTTAGAATCAAATAAATCCCTCGCTCGTCTCGAAAATAAATTAGATTTTAACGAATATAAATCAGCTCTAGAAAATTTATTTGAAACTGAAGGAGTAGGAGCAGTTTTACATTATAATTATATTGGCTACAAAATTTTTGGCACTAGTCATAAAGAATATAACGAGCGATTGCTTGAATTTTTGGCAAGTGGTCAAGAACAAAAATTATGGGCGCAAGATCCTTTAGATCCCAACTGTTGGACGAAAGATTTAAATCTTTTGCCTAGATAAAGAAAATTTTTATTTCCCAACTGAATAGAGTACCATTATTTTGACTTTTGAGGTAATCTCTTTTAAGATGAATACCTTCAAAAGTAGTCTTTTTGTCTTTTTTGTTATCTCAATATTCAAATTCTAACAAGTGGAATAATCACCTATGTTCTCAACCGACAAAATTGCCAATCAATATTACGTTTCAACAGAAACTTTAGAATCTTGGTTAAGTGGAAATCAACCCAAGTCAGGTTACAATACTTTTTTATATCATGAAATTTTTTCTAAATTTAAATATCTTGATGGACAATGGCATCCATTAGTGAAATCAATAGATAATAATCCCGAAAAAAAACAAGCTGATAAGTCAAAATTATCTAATAAATAAATAACTGCTAAGATTGTATCAGTTTAAACGACATAAATATATCGACATTAATATAACTCCCAAATGATTTATTGGGAGTTTTTCGTTCTATTTTCGTTCGCGAGGGCGAGCTTTATTTACTTTCATATTTCGACCCATCCAGCTTGCACCGTCTAGAGCTTCAATTGCTTCAAGTTCTTCATCATCGTTAGCGAGATCGACAAAAGCAAACCCTCTGAGCTTACCTGTTTCACGGTCTGTTGGTAAAAAAGCTTTGTTTACTTTACCGTAATCAGAAAAAACTGAAACCAAATCATCTTGAGTTACATCAAAGGATAGATTGCCTACGTAAATCGTCATTATTAACCGTTTTTCCCCTAATTATCTCCAATAATAATCATGATGTAAAATAAAGGCTCTACCATTATTTGTATTAAAGCTTTTAGATTTATCAATTGAGCTTTAATCAATTTGATTAAATAATAATTTGAGCTATGGCAACTACGATCGCAATTGCGGCATCATTTAACATTGAACCGGAGAAATTAGAGAGTTGGGCCACAGGAGAAAAGCCTAGCGACGAAACAGAAGCGAAAATTGCTGAAGAAGTATTTTCTAGATTTGATTATGTCGATGGTGATTGGCAGCCATTAGCTGAAACGAAACCTATGGCTAAAAAGACTAAATCGAAAACTAAAAAGACTAAAGCAACGAAGGCTAAAACTAAAACAGCCGCATCTACTTCGAGTAGCACAGCCGATAACAATACAAGTATAAATAGTGCTACAAGTGTAACATCGGTTGATAGCACAAAAGATAAAGTAAAAGCTGAGACTACTGCTGAATCGGATTTAAAATCAACTCAAGTTGAATCAGATTCAACCTCGCAAGTTGTTGAAGAAGCACCACCTGCTGACGCTGAAAAATCATCTGAAACTAAAAAGACTACTAAAACTAAAGCTAACAAGACAGCCGACACCGAAAAGAGTGCAGAGCCAGTGAGTGCTGAAACTACTGGAGTTGAGGCTGGGACAAAAAAAGCAGCCGCTAAAAAACCTATGGAAGTAGCTGCTTCAGCTAAAGACAATCATTCTGAAGAGACAGTAGCAGACAAATCCCAAGTTCAAAGTCAACCAGCAGACATCAAAGCTGGTACTACTGTTGCTGAAAAATCGACAGAATCCTCTTCAAAAAAAACAGATAAAGCAGCTTCTACCGAATCGACTGAAGGTAGCAATGATAAAGAATCTACTGATAAAGCTACTGAAGAACCCAAAGAACCCGAAGGCCCTAAAGTTCTCTTCTCGGCGGTAGGTATTATTCGCGGCGAAGTAACCATTGATGAAGAAGAAAACCAACATACAGTCAAATTTGGTGGTAAGACTTACCCTCTGTTCTATGCCCGCAAGAACTACACAGCATTTACTGGCTTGAAGAAAGAAATTGAAGCGAGTGGCAATGCCAACCAACGTTTAGTTGTCTATCCGAAATTCACCCATTTTCCGAAAAGAGATCAACTACCGAGAGTAGGGTTTCAGTTAGTCGGTTTTGATAAAGGTGGTGGAGAAGGAGTTACGCAGGAGTTGAATGACAACGAATTTAAAATCAGCGGTCTATGGCAATTTATTCCTGTTTGTCGTCAACCCTGCATTTCAATTTTCCGCAACTTTACCAGAGACAGACTTGACTACATCAAACAAGCTGAAACTCAAAGTAAAGTCAATTTCATGAAAGCCTCCCACTTGCCTATTCTCTGGCGCGATGGGCCGGTCAGACCATTTCGTTTTAATCCCAAGCTCAAGAAGGAAGAACAAGCTAAAGTCTACTTTGTTGAAATTAAAGCTAAATTCCTTCCCCAACGGGATTGCTTCGGGTTTAGCGAGATGTTGGGTGAGCCGTTAGAAAAATTACCTAAATTCCTCAAAGCTTCTAAAGCTGATAAAGCTGAAGTTATGAAAAAGGCAGGTAAAAACAAACCACCAGGCAAAGGCGGCAATGCTAGACCTGGTGGTAAAGGTAAACCTCAAAATAAGGGCGTTGTTAGACCAAAACCATCATCCAAACCTACTAAACCTGTCAAAAAAGAAGGTTAAGGGATTAGGCTTTTTCTTTTACCTTTTACCTTCTGGCTTTTCGCTTCAGAAGAATAAATCAATATCTAAGAAAAATTATCGATTTCTTTACCAACTACTTGTATAGTGGATAACAATAAGGCAAGTTCTTCTTTTAACTTGGATGTAATCCACGAAAACAGGTAGTTATGCTTAACGACCTGGATTTTTTTGTGCTGCAACTTAAAGAGAAAATTTTCTCAATTTAAGGTCAAAAAAACCAGGATAAAATCCTGGTTTACATCAATGATTAACGATCGAATAATTGTTAGAAACTGACAAATTCGAGATGAGATTAGATTGACTGACTTACTCAGAAAGTTGACAAGTTAAAGGACAGGAAGCATAAACTTGTTCGTAGTGTAGTTCTGCATCTCCATGTAACCAACTTAACCAACTAACATCTTGAGGTTTGATTCCTTTAATTGTTAATATTGCGGCACTAACTAAGACAATTAAAACATTAAGAGCTAAAATTCCAGCGACAACTAAAATAACTGAACTGATTGGCATTACTGCATGAAGTAAAACAGCCATCAAGACCCCAATTGATACGAGGACGAACCCAGCAGGAAATCCTACTACTAAAAAACAAACTGTTAAAGCGAAACTCCAAACTAAAAAGCTTCTAGTATTTTCAAAAAGACTATTATTGAGGGTTTGTTTAGCTGCTAATTGCATTTTAACTCCAGTATTTTCAGTATTTTAATCCAGTATTTTAGTGAGCCTAAATCATCATTAACGAATAATCATCTACCAATTAAGAATAGAATTAACTAATTTTACTTCGCTAATAATCGACTTAATTTAACTTGTTTAAATCGTTAAATTCATTTGTTATTAACAAGTATAGTCAAGGTTTATATCAAAGATAAGATATCTACATATATGTTTACAGTGGCTTAAAACACTTTTACAATCAGCTTATTGTTTGTTTACATAA
>JASJCW010000306.1 GCA_030065265.1 Prochloraceae cyanobacterium | reverse complement strand
CGTTTCTAAACCTACCGGCCCGCCATTAAAATTATCGATGGTGGTATTTAAAATCAGCCGATCCGTCCAATCTAAACCAAAGCGATCTACATTGTAGCGATCGAGGGCTAGAGCTGCTATAGGTTGGGAAATTTCTGGCTCGTTTTTAACTTGAGCAAAATCTCTGACCCTCCGAATCAGACGATTGGCGATTCTCGGCGTTCCTCTGGCTCTTCTGGCAATTTCAATCGCAGCTTCAGAGTCGATCGCGCAATTTAAGAGTTTTGCAGTTCTTAAAACGATTTCAGTGAGTTCGTCTAGTTCGTAAAATTTCAATCTTTGCACTAAACCAAAGCGCACCGCGTACACGAAGTGCAGCGAAGCTAGCGGATCTCGAAGAGATCGCGCAAAGGAGAACTAATCGAGCCGAATTTTGTCGTAGCACCGACTAAAGTGAAAGGTTTTAAGGGAATACTGCGAATTCTCGATGCTTGTCCTTTACCGATGGTTACGTCTAATCTAAAATCTTCCATCGCTGGATAAAGTAATTCCTCGGCCACTCGATTGAGACGATGAATTTCGTCGATAAATAAGACATCTCCTGGCTTTAAATTGACTAATAATCCTGAAATGTCTCGAGGACGCTCTAAAGCGGGAGCGGTGGTAATTTTACAGTCTACTCCCATTTCTGTCGCGACGATCAGGGACATGGTCGTTTTTCCCAAACCTGGCGGCCCGTATAATAGTAGATGATCCATTGGTTCGCCTCTACCTTTTGCTGCTGCGATCGCAATAGATAAAGTTTCTTTTAATTCTTTTTGTCCGACATAATTTTTTAAGGTATGGGGGCGAATTTGCGCTTCTAGGTTGTCTTCTGCTGTGGCTGCTGCTCTGACTAAAGAAGGCGTTTTTGCCGCATTATCCTGCAAATTTTTGGGCTTTCGCGCTCTTTTTTGGCTAGATACCTTCTGCGTATCCTCTTTACCCTTTGATTTACCATTGCCCGATCTCTTTATCGCCATAACAATCTTAATTCAGTTGTATTATTATGCCCTTTTAGAAATTTTACTGGAATTTTTGCTGGCAATATATGCTCTACCTCAAAAAATAGTAAATTGCGATCTAGATTTTAATACTTGACATACCTATGAATATTCGTAACAATGAAGATATGAAGACAGCCAAAGCACAACAAACAGCAGAAGAAGTTTGCGAGTTGATGAAAGTGCTGTCAAGCAAGAATCGTTTTTTAATTCTTTGCGCGCTAGCAAACGGAGAAAAAAGCGTGGGTGAAATTGCTGAAACGATTGGTATCAGGGAGGCGACAACTTCTCAGCATTTAGCACTTTTACGTAAAGACAAAATCGTCCAGCCAAGACGAGAGAATCAAATGATTTATTATTCGATCGCAAGATCTGATGTTCGTAAATTAATGGATTTTCTTTACGAAAACTACTGTAAAAAGAATCTCAACTCAGAAGAGGAAGAAAAAAAGATCGAGACAAAGCAAACATAAATTAAGCGATCGGGTTAATTACGATTTTTTTAGTTTATTTTAAAACTAAATTAGAGGAAAAAAAGATGTTATTTCGCCAGCTATTCGATCGAGAAACCTGTACTTACACCTATTTAATTGCCGATCCTTCTGGAAAAGCCGCATTAGTAGATCCGATTTTAGAACAAGTAGAAAGGGATTTAACCTTAATTAAAGAACTAAATTTAAATTTAGTTTACTGCTTGGAAACACACATTCATGCCGATCATATTACCGGAACGGGAAAGCTAAGGAAACTAACTCAATGTCAAGGAATAGTTCCAGACAAAGCCAAAATAGATTGTGCAGATAAATACATCAAAGATCGAGAAACAATCCAAATAGGAAACGTTACTATTGAAGCGATCGCAACCCCAGGTCATACAGACTCTCATATGGCTTATTTAGTAAATAAAAATAACCTTTTAACTGGAGATGCTTTATTTATTCGCGGTTGCGGAAGAACTGACTTTCAAAGTGGAGATCCGGGAACTTTATACGACTCAGTAACTGAAAAATTATTTACTTTACCCCCAGATACTTTAGTATATCCAGGTCACGATTATCGCGGACAAACCGTATCGACGATCGCAGAAGAAAAGCAGTTTAATCCTCGCTTTGCTAAAGATAAAAAAATAATTTCTCGGGATAGTTTTATTGAAATAATGAATAATCTTAATTTACCCTATCCTAAGAAAATCATGGAAGCATTACCTGCAAATGAAAGTTGTGGGGAAATCAAAATTAATATTTAAAGAAGTGATTTTTTAAAATAAGGACAATAACAAATGGTCAATCTTACAACTAAATTGCAAACTGTCGATAGTAAAGAACTAAAAACTTTACTAGAACTGGATAAAATCGATCTAATAGATGTTAGAGAAGCAGATGAATATGCCAGAGAACACATCGAAGGTTCTAAGCTAATTTCATTATCGAAGTTCGATGTAAATCTAATCCCTAATAATAGCGATCGCCAGGTAATTCTTTATTGTCAGAGCGGGAATCGTTCCCAACAAGCTGCTGAAAAAATATTAGCATCGGGATTTGAAACTATCGTACATTTAGAAGGCGGTTTAAATGCTTGGAAATCGGCAGGTTATCCAACTAAACTAAACAAAAAAGCTCCGATTAGTATCATGAGACAAGTGCAAATTGTTGCTGGATCTTTAGTTTTAACCGGAACTTTATTAGGTGCTTTTGTTTCACCTCGATTTCTCTTTTTAAGCGGATTTGTCGGTGCTGGTTTAACTTTTGCTGGAATTAGTAATACTTGTGCGATGGCAAGTTTATTAAAAAAATTACCTTACAACAAAATCAATTAAATCCAATTTCCAAAAATCTAGAGGCGATCGATTTTGAATTTCAAACCTCGCTGTCGATCGCTTTTTAAATACAAAATTTATTATGAATATTGTAATTATCATCGGTCATATTTTAGCGATCGCGATCGGTCTTAGTTTGGGATTAATTGGTGGAGGAGGATCGGTTTTAGCCGTACCTATCTTTATTTATGTGATGGGAATAGGTACGAAAGAAGCGATCGCCATGAGTTTAGTAATAGTTGGGACTGTTAGCATCATTGGTATTATTCCCCACTGGATAAAAGGAAATATTAATTTTAAAATCGCTTTAATTTTTACTCCTTCAGCAATGTTAGGCTCTTTTTGTGGAGCTAGATTTACTGCTTTTAGTTTTGTCACAGAAACTTTTCAATTAATTTGTTTTGCTATAGTTATGCTCTTAGCTAGCAGTTTAATGATATTTAAAAGTAGAGAAAAAAAAGTAACTAATTGTCGAGGAGAAAGAATTAAAAATAAGCCAAATAAATTTAATTTTTATACTATTGTCTTACAAGGTTTTGGAGTTGGAATACTGACTGGCTTTGTTGGAGTCGGTGGGGGATTTTTAATTATTCCAGCCTTAGTTTTATTAGCTAATATACCGATGAAAGAAGCTATTGGAACTTCTCTACTAATTATTAGTTTTAATTGTGTCAGTGGATTTTTGGGTTATGTAACTCAGGTAAACTTAAATTGGTATTTAATGTTTTCTTTGACCTTTGCTGCTAGTTTGGGTACGATTTTAGGTGCTTATTTGACTCAATTTGTTAATGGAAAGCAATTACAAAAAGTTTTTGGTTATTTTGTTTTAGCTGTGGCTGTTTTTGTCTTGATAAATAGGTAATGCCATTTCTCGAAAGCAATCAAAGACTTAATTGAAAAGGCAACAGGTAAAAGTAGGTGTTGAGAAAAAATAATAAGTCAGTCAGGCTTTTTAGTTGCTTGATATTTGCTTATTTTTCTAGTAACATTTTTCAAAGTAATCCTACATTTTCACCTGTTGTCTGCTGTCTATTTCCTATTACCTTAAATCTGACATACTCTATTGCTGAGGAATCATTAAATATTGTCCGTTACCCAAAAACTTCCCTTCTCCAGCTTCAAAATAAGCTGCACACAAAATAAGATAAAATCGCCAAATTCGCCTAAATTTAGCATAGTCTTGACCAAAATCAAGAGTTTTAATGATATCTTGATGGCGATCGAAATTTTCTAACCAGGCTCGTAAAGTTCGTGCATAATTTAAACCGTTAATATACCATTTATTAACAGTTTTTAGATGTTTGTTGCAGTTAGGAATAACATCATATTGCCAGACTCGCGCGTAGGGAAAAATGTATTTTTGCATGAAAGGCGACCAGATATTATTGGGCAAACGGGTACTAATGATATGAATTAATACTTTGCCTTCAGGTTTTAAAAATGAGGCTACTTTTTCAAAAGATTTAGTTAGATTTCCAACGTGTTCAAAAGTCCCGAGAGAGATAATCTTATCAAACTTACGAGCGAAAACAACCTGATTTAAATCTACTTCGCAAAGAGTAAATCTATCCCAACTCAAAGAGTTATTTGAATTGTTTATCTGTTGGCGAATATATTGGCATTGTTCGTGGCTAAGGTTTAAACCGGTTACTCGAGCGTTAGGAAATTTTTGTAATATGTAATTAGCTGCCGAACCCCAACCGCATCCTATATCTAAGATTTCATCTCCATCTTGAATTCCTACTTTTTCAATGAGATCGTCTAACATGGCAATTTGAGCTTGTTCTAAATTTGACGCTCCTTTTTCCCAAAGTGCCATAGAATATTTAGGATACATTAGTTGGCTTTCACCTAACATCAATTTGAACATTTCTCCTGATAGATTATATTGAATATCCATCAATTCCTGAGAACCTTCAGCCAGGCGATCGCTTTCTTTAGCAACCCAATCGTAAGTTACTAATAAAGATGGGAATTTTTCATAAGCGATCGCGATTGAATTTTTTAAGATTTTGAAGCACAAAGAGTCGGGAATTTCTAACCCATTAATATAAGCTTCTGCTGCAATTGTTCGCACGGCATTAGCAATTTTAAGTGCTAAAGGATTAACGCGCTCTGCAGACACATCTGGCTGTAATTCGCGATCTTCAATGAATCTGGAAATGTTTAATTTTTCGCTTTGTTTTGTTGTTTTCATTGTTCTATTTCCTCTCAAATTTTAAAAAAGTAAATGACAAATCAAAATCTGTTAACTTCTGAGATTAATTCAGTTAATTATTTATTGTTGCTTTATTTTCTAAATTGCCAGCTTTATCTTCTTGACAGCTCCGACAAGAATGACCGTACCAAGCTCGTTCTTTTTGCAGTGAATTGTATTTGGATTCTAGTAATTTTGTGACATCTTCCATAGTTGCGTCAGCACTGACCCAATCATTATTAATATCGGGAAAATCTAGCTGACAATTTTCACATTTTTTTTCAGAATAGAAACGAATCGGACACCAAAATGATTCGACATTGCGTAGCATTTCTGTGCCTAAAGACCATACACCTGTCATCCAATCACAATACAGACACCAAATTAAATCGTATCCAACTAATCCGGCAAACTTTTGTCGCGAAACATTGATCCATTCTTTTTGATTGTATGCGGGCAATTTTACTAACTTAGTTAGAGGGGGATAAACTAATATTTCTGCAAAGCGAACGAACCAAAAAACGGGAACAGCTAAAGTAGTAATCCAAACTGCTAAATGATTTTCCCATTTTCCAGCTATCTTACTCATGGTGCGATGAATTTTAGCTTGATTCCATTGTTCGCGATGGGTCAATTCATGGGCAAAGATCCAGAGCCATAAGGCGGTTAATTCTGCTAAAAATGCAATTGCTATTCCTTGCCATCCCAATCCGATCGCAGCGATCGCGAAGGGCAATAACATAAAATATGCTAATGCTAAATCTATCCCAGGTGCATAACAAAACCAATCGGAAATTTCTCTTCCTGTTTTACCTAAATTGGACAATAAATGGAGCAGTCCTACACTTACAACTAATAACAACACTAAACCAAAATAAAAATAGATTGGTAAGTTCATTTTAATGTTATCTCCTAATTTTTTCCTTAATTAGTTTGCTGAAAATTTAGTGTATTGATTTAATTTTTTTGCTTATTATTAGGCTAGCTAAATATCATTTAAATCATAAATTTTCTTGATAAATTTAAACATAAATAAAATTATTCATGCAAAACAATAGGTTAAATTATTTGCCAACAAAACCTATTTCTCGATCTGTACATTTCCAATTTCTGAGCGACAAATTTTCAACTATAATTACTGCAAGAAATAGTCAGGCAATTGATGCAACTGTTTAATACTTTTTCTTTCTCTTGCTCGTTTAATAATTGAGATATTTTTATGCTCGTAAAATTGGGTACTTTTTGATGGCAACAAGCACAATACCAATAAATTTGGTTATGGCTAATGTGCCGCAAGATTAAATTAGAACAAATCGGACACTGACTCATAGCAACCCCCTCAATATCAAAGATTGGATTGACACTTAAAATCTTAAATTTTCTGAGATTTTTATCCCGTTCAACTAAATCGATCGAATCGAGGCAAAGAATATTGTTTAAAAAATAATTTTGCTAATCTAGAAATCAAATCCGATCGCTTTTAAATTGATTTAATTTTTAAAATTTGGGATAAAAAAAACTCAGTCCGATAAAATTAAAAATTCTAGCACATCCATCAACGACTAAACTAAATCGATTGAAAAATTCAATTTTGAACGATCTACTTATTAAAATAAGTAGGAGCTGAAATAGCCTTAAGCTCAGAAAGATAATCGAACCGAGCGAATTCTGTTAAAGGTTTATTTTTATTATTCCGAGTAGGTCTACTCACATAAAATTTATTTAGTCTATCTATCAATTATTATCGTATTCCTCTCTAACTAAACCCGAAAATCGTTACATTTATAAAAAAAAGTTTAATT
>JASJCW010000305.1 GCA_030065265.1 Prochloraceae cyanobacterium | reverse complement strand
AAAGCCAGTTTTAACAGGCATAAATAAATCTAGTAAAATAAGGTCTGGTTTAGATATCGATACCATACGCATCATTTGCTCGCCATTATTGGCTGTCAAGACTTCAAAACCCAGTGGTTGGAGCATTTTGATTAAGAGATTTTGATTTTCTTCCTTATCATCTACAACTAGAATATTTCTTACCTTTCCTGTATAGCCGATTACTGTGCCTCTAATCTTCTCGGTTTGATTTTCTTCTTTAATCTTAACGACAGGAACTACAAGATCGAACCAAAAAGTAGAACCTTGTCCTACTTGACTATTAACTTCTAGTTTTCCTCCCATTAATTCTACAAGTTCTTTACTAATAGATAAACCCAAACCAGTTCCAGGAGATGTAAATTCCAGATTATCTAATTGAAAGAAAGGTTGGAAGATATGATTTAATTCTTGTTGGCTCATGCCAATACCAGTATCTTGGACTTCAAAACGTAATTTTTGTTTTTGCCCATTAGGAGAACCGATCGCCTTTGCAGTTAAAGTAACTTTGCCTTTTTCAGTAAATTTAACTGCATTAGCCAAGAGATTAATTAATATTTGTCGAAGTCTTTTTTCGTCGGCGCGAATTCCTTGAGGTAAATTATTAAAATCGCGATCGAGACGGATATTTTTTGTTTCTGCTTCTAATCTTATAATGTCGAACACTTCTTCTAAACAAGAAGTAAGTTTAAATTCATTTTCAACTAGTTTAATTTGCTTTAATTGGTTTTTAGATAGATCTAAAATATCATTAATTAGAGTTAGCAAATGATTGCCACTGTGTTCGATAATTTTTAAATTTTCTAATTGGGATGAATTTTGAGGTAATTCTCGCTGTACTATTCTGGCATAACCGAGGATGCTATTAAGGGGTGTACGCAGTTCGTGGCTAACATTAGCAACAAATCGATCTCTTGCTTTACTAGCATTTTTAGCTGTTTCTTCGGCTTCTTTTTTTAGCTTTTTAGCTTCATTAAGCTGATCGGTTCTCTGCTTGATGCGCTCTTCTAACTTTTTAAAGAGAATTTTTAACTGCAGTGTCATTTTATTGAAAGATTCCGCTAAACTCCCGATTTCATCTCGTCGAGAAGTTTTTACTTGGTAATTCCATTTACCATTTGCAATAGCTGTAGCGGCATCGCTTAGATTAGTAAGGGGAGCGATCGCGTGGTTAGCGACTAACCACGTCACGACGCTTACCCCAAATACAGTTACTATGGCAATAAATGATGCTAAAGTAAAAAATTCTTGTTCATTTGCGAAAAATTCATTTTGTTGTTGATTAATCACCACTCCCCAACCGTTATCCAGACGAAGATAATAAGAGATCCATTTGATTCCTTCATAATCGGTAAAATATAACAGACCTTCATTATCCTGATTTGATAAAAGCTTCTTTACTGGTGGATATTGGCTTATATCTTTTAATTTATCTCCAGAAGTAAATTCTCGATCGCTGTGAGCTAATACCGTTCCTTCTTCGTTAACTACGAAACTATAACCTGTCTGCCCGAATCTTAATTTACCAACTTGTTTAGCTATAATTTCTAGATTAGTGCAGATTCCAGCAGCAGCTATTATTTCAGTATCTTGAAAGACTGGCGTTCCCATACAAACTGCTGGTTTACCGTTTGTCCGACTGATTATAGCCTGGTAGGTAATATCATCTCCTTTGAAGCCGCCTTTAATATAGATTCGATCGCCATAGTATTTTTGTGGTTTATCGTCATTTCTTGCTACGCTAAAACCAGTTTCTTTGTCAACTACCATAGCTAAGTAGATGTGTTCGTAATTATTCGTTAAAGTTTCTAGCTCTACGTGTTGCTCTTCAGGATTCATGCCAATAATTGCCGTCTGGGAGCTAAGATTTTTGAGCGTTAAATAATTGTAACTAGTCCATTCATTCACCCCTTCAGCTAATAACTCGGCTTTCAAAGCCATATTTTCTTTTCCTTCTAGGCGAATTCTTTGTGCAGCGCGATTGCTAGCGTACAATATAGAAATTACAATTAACGGGATAGTAGCTGCTAATACTAGCAGGGGCATTTTGAATTTTAAACTGCGGACTAATGGAATTTTCACGTTCAAACCTCTTGATAATTTCCCTTGAAAAGCATTTTGGTTATTTGAATTTTTTTAGCTTTTAACTTTCACATTAACTAGTATTGTTATGCTATTTTTATTGCGTGCTTAAATACTATGATATTTTAATCTAACTACATTCTAGTCAATCTATTTTTGCTCGATCAATTTTCTGATGATTTATATTTTAAAATTATTTAAGAAATAAAGTAAAATTGCAGTCTCTTAAAAACTTAATTTTAGCTTGGAATACGATTAGTTATTGTCTGACTATTATTTAAGTGCAATAGTGCAGTATTCGTATTCTTTTAACTCAATTAAACTTAAACTAAAAAATTATTCACTACTAGATTTTTATAGTCTGAAAAGATAATTAATCATTATAATTAAAGTGTTAGCTCTTTTGCTCGAATAGTTGAGATACTTTGGGTTTAGTAACCTTCCCCATTGCATTACGTGGCAAACCCTCGACAGTTATAATTTTAGTAGGAACTTTATACACTGCTAATCTTTCTTTGGCCCAACGCCTCAAAGCTTCCAAAGTTAAACTGGTTTTTGGTTGTAAAACTAAAGCGGCACAAACTCTTTGTCCCCATTCAGGATCTTGAACTCCAACTACGGCGCATTCGAGAATATTAGGATGAATTCGCAACACTTCCTCAATTTCTAGGGCAGAGACTTTATAACCGCCAGTCTTAATAATATCTACGGACATTCGACCGAGAATGCGATAGTTATTATTTTCAAGTATTGCCAAATCTCCAGTGCGAAACCATCCATCCTGAAAAGCTTGAATTGTTGCTTCTGGTTTTTGCCAATATTCGAGAAAAACTCCGGGCCCTCTAACTTGGATCTCTCCTGGCTCTCCAACTGGAGCTAAATCTCCGTTTTCATCGACTAACCTAACTTCGATTTGAGGTAAAGGTTTACCGACATATCCGGCGAATCTTTCTCCTTCTAAAGAATTTGATAAAGCCATACCGATCTCGGTCATGCCATAACGTTCTAGCAGAAAATGACCGCTAATATTTTGCCATTTTTCTAAGACTTGGACGGGTAAAGCTGCCGAACCAGAGACCATCAAACGCATTTTCCGACAAGCATCGGACATGACTTTTTGGCGATCGGGATTGGTCGATTCCCAAGCGTTAATCAATTTTACATAAATTGTCGGCACTGCCATAAATACAGTCAAGTTAGATTTAACAATGCGATTCCAAACTGCTTCGGTATCGAACTTGACCATCATGTGGCATTCTGCACCGGCCCATAAAGCGCAAGTTAGCACGTTAATTATGCCGTGAATGTGATGTAGGGGCAAGACGTGCAAAATGCGATCGCTCGATGTCCAACCCCATGCAGAAATCAAGCTAGTAACTTGGGTTTTAATGTTGCTGTGAGTGGTAACTACACCTTTTGGTTTGCCGGTCGTGCCGCTAGTATAGAGCATTTGGGCGCGGCGATCGAGGGCTATTTCTGGAAGAAAGCCAATATCGACAGAATAAAGTTCTTTAGCTGAAATAAATCTTAAACCGCGCTCTGCGGCGATCGGTCGAACTAAATCTTCAAACTGAGGATGAGCGATCACAACAGACGCTCCTGAATCCCCGATCGCATAGTCCAACTCCGGTTGAGGATGGGATACGCATAGAGGAACGGCAACTCCTCCAGCGCGCCAAATACCCCATTGAATAGCTACGTATTCAAATCCTGAAGGTACGATAAAAGCGATTCTTTGCTCTTGTAAGTCTTGGCTATCTTCGATCAGACAAGCAGCAACTTGAGCCGAAGTTTCGAGCAAATCTCGATAGGTAAATTTTCCTTCAGTTGCAACAATAGCAATTCGCTCTTTATTTTGTTGAGATCTTTCAATTAATGGGAGATTCACTTTATCCTCCTAATAAAAGTTGGTTGTTTTTATTTAACTGTCACAGTTACATTATTTGGGATTTTAGTAGTTCTAGAACTTATGGAAGTTTCTGTGGGTAATACTCTGCAAAATTCTGGGGCAATTTTCAGGGTAACTTTTTGTCCAATTTGGTATTTGAGATGGGATTGGGTTCTTATTTTTAAAGAGATATGAGAATTTTCCACCCGTGCGGTATATTCGCGATATTCGCCAAGATATTCCTGATATTCGATCGCGGCTGGCAAAAAGTTTACGTTGTGATGGTTGTCTGCAGCGGGATCTAGCTCGATCGCATGGGGAGGAATGCACAAAGCTACAGTTTCACCAGATTGTAGCCCTACTGCGATATCTTTACTTTGAAAGGCTATTTTGCCAACATCTACTATTCCTGAAGAAAGCAGATTTCCTTGCAAGACATTGTAACGACCGATAAATTCGGCTACGAATGGGGAGGTGGGTCGACCGTAAATTTCTTCTGGAGTTCCGACTTGTTGTATTTTTCCAGAATTCATGACGACAATGCGATCGGCTAATACTAGAGCTTCTTCTCGATCGTGGGTCACGTATATACTTGTCAGTCCGAGGCGATCGTGTATGCTGCGAATTTCGTTTCGCATTACATTACGCAAACTGGCATCTAGGTTAGAAAGAGGCTCGTCAAACAGCATTATTTTGGGTTCGACTACAATTGCTCTAGCTAAGGCTATTCTTTGCTGTTGTCCTCCAGATAGTTCTGATGGATAGCGTTTTGCTAATTTTTCTAGATGAACTATTTCTAGAGATCTGCTCACTCGAGCGGCGATTTCTTGTTTTTTAATTTTCCGTAATTGCAAGCCAAATGCGACGTTTTCAAAGACTGTTTTGTGAGGCCAAATAGCATAACTTTGAAAAATCATCGACATATCCCGCTTTTCTGGGGGAATTGTTTTTTGAGGTGATGAAATAACCCGATCGCCTAATAATATTTCGCCATTTGAGGGGGTAACAAATCCCGCTAACATTCTCAGTGTGGTAGTTTTCCCGCAGCCAGACGGCCCTAATAGAGCGATTAATTCTCCTCGGTTTATTTTTAAGTCTAAGCGGTTGACTACGCAGTTTTTTTGATAGTATTTTGTCAAACTTTTTAGTAAAATTTCAGTCATAATTTTATCGACGTTCCCGAATCATTAATTATTTTTTTCTAACAGGAAATCACGTCCTAAGATCCAGTAAGCTATTCCGACGGTAGCAAAGACAATTATCAGCATCACGATCCCTAATGCGGCTACTCGCTCGAAACTACCTTCGTTGAAAAGTTTAAAAATCGCTGTTGAAAGTACCTGGGTTCGATCTGTATAAAGTAGAATAGCACTGCTTAGTTCGCGAGCGGCTAACATAAAAACTAACAGCCAGCTCCCAATTAATCCTCTTTTGAGCAATGGAATTGTAATTGTTTGTACTGTCCCTATTTGAGTTGCGCCTAAATTGCGGGCAACTTTCTCTAAATCGGGGTCTATACTTTCGATTAAGTTACCGACGTTGGAATAGGCAACTGGTAAAAATCGCGTTGTAAACGCTACCACTAAAATCGCCCAAGTACCGTAAAGTAATAAAGGCGGACGAGTGTAAGCAGTAAAAATACCAACTGCGATTACAATCCCCGGAATTGCTACTGGCAGCATAGTTATAAATTCGAGCCATCTACCGAGGGGAATTATTTCCCGCTTAACTAAATAAGCGATCGCGGTAGCAATTATGATACTGGCGGCTGCTGCACCACCACAATAAGTGAGGGTGTTGACGATCGAGATGCTAGTAAATGGTTGGACGAATAGTACGTCTTGAAACCACTTTAATGTGAAAGTGTCTAGTGTAAATGGCTGTCCCCAAGATTGGGATAGGGAAGTTTTCAGCAATACTAAAATAGGCAGCAGTAAAGATAAAGTGACGACACAGAAGCAATAAAGAAAAGCTAACCATCGCCAAATACCTAGATCTATGGGGCGTTTTCGCCCTACTTTACCTGTTAATGTAGTGTATTTTTTGCGACCGATAATCGATCGCTGCACCCATAACAATAAAATTGTAAAAGCCAACATGCAAATAGAAAAAGCGCAAGCTAATTCTACATTGGGGGGATAAGCAAACTCTTGCCAGATTTCGGTGGTAATGACGTTAACTCGGGCCGGAATTAATATCATAGTCGGAGAGCCGAATAAAGCGATCGCCTCCAAAAATGAAAGGATAAAGCCGGAAATAATCGAGGGTAAAACTAAGGGCAAAGTGATCCTCAAGGTCATTTGCAGGGGTTTGGCCCCCAATATTGTCGCTGCGTCTTCTAACTCGCTTGAAATTAACTCTAAAGAGGAACTTACTAATAAGAAAACGTAGGGATAGCTATATAGCCCGACGACAAATATTGCCCCAGCCATAGAATAGATATTGAAAGGCCCTGTTTCTGCACCAGTCAAAGACATATATATTTTATTGAGCCAACCCGATTGGGGTGCGGTCAACATGATCCAGGCAATTCCGCCTAAAAAAGGTGGGATTGCAAAAGCAACTAGCAGTAAAGAGCGGATTAGACCGCGTAAAGGCATATTAGTTCTGGCGATCGCCCAGGCCATGGTAGTCCCGATCGCGACACTAATAATACTCGAGCCGATGCCTAATATTATCGAGTTGAGGATGGCTTGCAGAAAACGAGGATTTGTAAATACTTCGACGTAATTTTCTAAGGTTATTCCGCCACCCCTAGGCAAAGAAAAACTGCGAAAAATCAGCCAATATGCTGGTAACCCCATCAGCACCAGCAAAATAACGATAAACGCAATCCAAATTAGAGGGGATAAATCC
>JASJCW010000304.1 GCA_030065265.1 Prochloraceae cyanobacterium | reverse complement strand
ACTCCTGCTATGATGTTGCAATTGAGAAAGGCATCTCGTGAAGGCAAAATTATTTTAAATCAAAATTGTCAAGTGAAAGAGGCTACTTGGCAAGATGATAATTGGCAAGTCAACTGTCAAGATAATAGCAAACATCAATTTAACCGAATCTGGTTGGCAACGGGAACTAAATTAGATGCTAGCGATCTTCCCTTATTGAAAGATGTCCTCAAAGTTTACCCTACAGAAATAGTTAACGGCTTGCCCCTATTAGACGATCGTTTACGTCTGCCAAAGTCTAATTTTTTTATTATGGGGGCTTTAGCTGCTTTACAAATTGGCCCGGTAGCTAGGAATATTGCTGGAGGAATAAAAGCTTGCGATCGCATCGTTCCAGCTTTAATTAAACCTAGTTTAGTGGCCATTTAAATCCTCGTACCAAGATTGCAGCCAAAGCGGGTAAAAAAAAGTTTTCAATTTGGCTGTTGGTTTTGGCAGGCATGACATAAGCCAAAAAATTCGAGAGTATGATAAAAAATTTGAAAATTTTTAGCCTGACATAGTTCAATAAGCTGTTGCTCGATCGGGCAAATATCGAGGGAGAGCGATCGCCCGCAACCGACACAATTCAAATGGTGTTGGTGATCTTTGCTAATCAGACTATAAAAAGATTCTCCAGTTGGACTTACTCTTTCTTGGATCGTCCCCTCTAATTTTAAAGCTTTCAATCCTCGATAAACTGTTGCTAGTCCTAGTGTTTCTCCTCGCTCGCGTAATTTTACGTAGAGGTCTTGAGCGTTAATTTCTCCTTGTAATTGTTTAAGAAGGGAGAGGATTTGTTTTTGGCTGTTGGTTCGTCGAACGGACATAAAAAAGACTTGTTCGTAATATCAAATAAAAACTTTAACTATTCAGTATGAGGATTCGATCGCAATTCTTTATGTTGTAATGATTATCATTATAATACTTATTGGCAATCTAGGCGAATGTTCATTTCAAATTATTATGGTAAAGCTTTTCTGGCGTAAAACTGAAACAGTGTCTTTGAAATATTAGTTGTGCAGTAAATTCATTTTTAGAATTGAAAAAAGATTATGCGCGGATCTAAATAAAAATTTATTTTTATAGTTTTTGGTGGAGCAATCGTCTGGTATTGGTTTTTTTTCAATAATTTCAAGATTGGTGAGGAAAAATTAAATCTTGAAACTTAATGAGGATAAGAGTTTAAAAGCTATCTCGCACTATTTTATACATACCTCGGCTCAATCCCTAATTCAAACCAAATTCGTCACTACAAGTTCGGCGCAGCCGATATTTAGCTTAAAAATCAGCAGAACAAATTTATTAATTTTCTCTGAAAAGGAGAAAGCAAAATATTGAAAATATTCGTGATGCTCTAATTTTTTGTACGAATAAATATTACAGTAAAAAGATTTTTGCAGAAAATTTTTTAGTGTAAACGAATAAATATATAGAATCTTAAAAAAATTATTAATAAATTAGATTCGCTCTTTTTGCTGACTACTGTAAGAGGTGAGATAATGACGAGTACAAAGCAAGCGTGGATTTCGATAGAGGATATATTAGAAGAAATCTGTGATGTTGCTAAAGAAAAAGCTCCCCAAAGAATAGGAATTTTGGGAGCAGGAATGGCAGGATTAGCAGCAGCTTATGAATTAAAAAAACTCGGATATGAAGTAGAAATCTTGGAGGGATCGGACAGAGTTGGAGGAAGAGTTTGGACGAAACGCTTTGAGGATGGTCAATATGGCGAATATGGTGCTATGCGGATTCCAGGGACGCATGACTATACTCGTTACTACATTGAAAAAGTGGGACTAAAATTAGGACGCTTTATTACTTCTAATGCTAAAGGGTTCTACGATGTTCGAGGAGTTATTAGTCGTATTTACCAAGCGATCGACAAACTTTATCCTCAATATAAAAACCTCCGTAAAATTGACTTAGAGCTAGCAAGCGAAATAGGCGAAAATGGCTACCCTAAAGGAGTAGGCGCGATTTTAGGAAATTTAATCGAGCCGATTCTTAAAAATCTTTCTACTGAAGATAAAAAAGCTCTTTATGACGGCAAATTAACTGACAAACTAAAAAAACTTGATGCGATTGCTTTGCGTCTGTTTCTGGGTCAAGAAAGACCCGAATGTGATGGCGCGACGGATTTAATCGGGGAATTAACTGGCTTGGAAGGTCTTTGGGAAGGAACGATAATTGAAGAACTTCGCGGCGAAATTGAGGAGCGAGGAAATGGTTTGCAAGAAATTATTGGGGGAATGGATCGACTCCCTAATTGTCTTGCTGACAAAGAAATACCAAATTTTGGAGCAGTTCGCCAAGATATTCAGTTTGGCAATGAAATAAGTTCGATTACCACTAAACCTAATGAAGTAGAAGTCTTAGTTGGCAAAGATAAAAAACTGAGAAGATACGACTACGTACTTTGTACGATTCCTTTTTCTGTTCTTCGCCGTCTGGAGTTAAATAACTTTAGCAACGAAAAAATGCTTGCTATTCGTAACATTACTTATGCTTCTTCTACTAAAGTTCTATTGGAGTGCAAAGAGCGGTTTTGGGAAGATAAATATGGGATAGTGGGTGGCGCATCGATTTCTGCTAGTATCAGTCGTCAAACTTATTACCCATCTGATAATAGCGAAAACTATCTCAAACCTTGGGAGGAGAAAAATGTTAAATCTCAAGATAAGTCGTTATACACCATTTCAAATGATGTGTTTTTTGAGATAGCAGACTCGAAAAAGTGTCAAGAGCCAGGAGTTCTTTTAGGTAGTTATACTTGGGGCCAGGATGCGCGACGCTTAGGAGTTTTAAGTCAAAAAGAGCGATCGCAAACAGTAATCAATTCGATCGCGAAATTCCATCCAGAAATTGCTAGTCAAGGTCAAGTGAGGGATTACGCTTCAATGTTTTGGGATGAAAATAAATGGAGTGCTGGAGCATTTACCCACTTCGCACCTTCAGATACGGATTGGTACTATCGATCGGGCTTAAAACCAGAAGGGCGATTATACTTTGCAGGAGAACATCTATCTCCTGCGCCAGGTTGGATTCAAGGAGCTATTTTCTCATCTTTGCAGGCAGTTTTTGAGATGGTTAAAAGTTTTCCAAGCAAATGCTAAATTGTAAATCTTATTTGTCAGATCAGTTCGACGAACAGAAAAAGAGCTGAAATTATTGCAATTAGGAGTATACTGATATACTCTGCATATCGGTATACCCCTAAACTCAGGAAACTAGAACATCTAGTTTGATTAAACAGAGTTAAATAAGAAAATTTGACACTGGATTTATTAATTGTCTTGTTGAGAATTGGAAATACGCTTAGCAATATTCTGAATTAGTTGGGCGATAGTGAGATTATCAAGAGGAAATAGCTATCGCTTTTGCTGGATTCCAAAGTTTTTAATAACCGCAGTTTGAGCGAAAATCTCCTAATCGATCGTTACTGGTGAGGCGCAGGTGAGAAATTACCTTGATAATCATAGGCGTAAATGAGCAATTTAAAGCAAATTTATTGATTTTATTGAGAATTTGAAATGCAATCGGAGGAAGACTGGGCTGGGCGATCGCCGGAGAATCGCCTCTAAAATTTATTTGATAAATCAATGTTAGTTTAAGAGATTGTGCTGCTTCGATCTTGAGAAAATTTACTGAATGTGATGCCAGAGCTTTTACCTGCCCCCGAACCGCGCCCTTTCTGAATTGTCGCGCAGCAAGCTGAGGAATTACTTCGTGAAACGTTTTATCTCTTCGGGTTGGGCTTGTAACTATCTAAGAAAAGCATAGCTTTGAAATTATCTCAACTCAACGAGCATCAATATTTTTGACTTTAAATTATTATTTCGTTGTTCTCAATTAAAGTTAATAAATTAGCTGTAAATACTGCTCGATAGATTAAGTTAAGTAAAGGAATTCAAGCCAGATTTTTTTCATTTTAAGTCGAATAAATAGATTTTTTACAAAGCTAGTTTAAAGTTTATTCTGAATTCGATAAAGTTAATTTGTTTTGGCTTATTGAAGCCTTTTAAATTGAGAGCAATGCTAGTTATTAAAATAATCTAAAGGCCAGAATTATCGAGAGAATATATTTTCTATTGTTGCTAAAACTATTAATTAATATCTCAACAGTGAATTTAGTAATTTAGATGACATTTTAAATTGTCAGCTTAAATTATAAAAGAGATCTAAAGCAAATAAAATTGCTAAGAAAAAGATTTGGATTAATTGACTGTCATCATTCTCATTAATCAATAATTCTTTAAAAGACAATGAGGTAATTTATGTTATTAATAGAGCGAAAAAAATCTGGTTTTGTTCCCCCGAATTTAAAAATCGAACATCAAAAATGGTGGATTGAAATTAAGACGGCTGTCCCGCGATGCACTTACTATTTTGGCCCGTTTGATACTTTTGAGGAAACTATCGAACATCAAGGGGGTTACGTTCAAGATTTAATTGAAGAAGGCTGTTTTGAAATTACTCTTAATATAAAAAAATGCCGCCCTCAAACTCTGACAATTGAAGAGTTTTAACTCGCTAGGCTTCAAGTAAGAGGCTTGAAGGTAACATTTATTAATTGAAAGAATAATACTTTCTTTTTACTCTTACCCTGCTTCTTTCGTTTAATTGAAGCTGTGAGACTGGAAACAAAAATCACTTAAATTAACGAATCAGCATAGAGTTAATTAGCCCCCAACTGTAGTAATCATCACTATAATGAGAGTCTGCTTCGAGAGCTTTGGCAAAATCATCTAAGGCATTCTCCCATTGGTTTTGCTCGAAGTAAATTAGCCCGCGATGATTGTAAGCTCCTGCATCATCAGGATTAAGCGCGATGGCTTGGCTTAAATCTTTTAATGCTAGCTGCCATTGATTTTGGTGGTAATAAACTGCGCCGCGATTATGATAAGCTCCTGCATCATTAGGATTAAGCGCAATGATGCGATTAAAGTCGGCTAATGCTAAATCCCATTGATTTTGATGTAAGTAAACCACACCGCGATTGTTGTAAAAGCGAATCTCATCAGGATTAAGTAAAAGAGCTTGATTATAATCAGCTAATGCTAAATCCCATCGATTAATTTGACTGTAAACTAAGGCGCGATCGTAATAAGCAATGCTATTGCCAGGATTTAGGCGAATAACTGCACTGAAATCTTTAATTGCGCCTTGATAATCGCCGCGCTTAAATTTGCGCGTACCAGCTTGGAAATAAATATTCTCATTAACTTGAACTACTCTATTTGCTGCTGGATCTACTCGTTGTGAAATCAATTTTGAACTAATGAGGAAAGGACTAACGAGTATTAGCAACGCAGTTATGACAATTTTGTTGTATCGAGAAAATTTCATTCATATTCACCTCCTGAAATTGAGCAGAATATTTTGCCAAAATGACCCTGGTATAATCGCTTTAATTTTCAATCATTTCTTGACTAGAGGATTCTACGCTCGGTCTTGACGCTGATAGCTTGCCATTATTTCTGTCTTAGCTAAGATCTGAGCTTGCATCGCTTTCTCTACTTGCGCTTTAGTCGCACCCGGAGCTAAATCTAACGCTTTCGAGAGCGCGTAAAGTTTGAAAAAGTAACGATGCCGACCGCTTGGAGGACAAGGGCCGCCATAACCGAGTTTGCCAAAATCATTCTTGCCATGCACTCCCCCTTGAGCTAATTGAGCAGACCGAGGCATGTTTTCTGGGAGTCGACGAGCTGCTGCTGGCAAATTATAAACTATCCAATGTACGAATGTCCCCTTTGGCGCATCAGGATCGTCACAAATAAGCACAAAGCTTTGAGTCTTGGCGGGTGGTTCGCTCCAGGATAATGGGGGCGAAATATCTTGGCCATCGCAAGTGTATTGAGAAGGAATTAGACCATCAGCAACTATTGTCGAACTTTCCAGTTTCATCGTGCTATCTAGGTTCAGGTTCATTTTTCCCCCTTGCCAGTCACTACTGGCATTTAATAATTAACTTTGAAGTCAATTATTATTTAGCCTTTATCTCTAGTTTAAACTCTCATTAATTTCCAACTGCGCCGCGCAACCTTTGGTTGCGGGATATAGAATGTTTTGGCTTTACCCCTCAAGGTGTTGAAGTCCGTCTCGATGAAGATTACAATCCCGCGCCCGATCAACCAGAATGGGTTAGAAGGTTAGAAGAGTCTGAGGGTTAAAAATAATAGCTGCGATCGCAATTTTAAAATCTTTAGCTTCCGACCGGGAAGCCAACCGCTATAAAGCGAGGCAGGTATAAGCAAAGTTTACTTGGCGCTGACGGACGGCTTTAATAACTGAAAGGCAACCTCAGAAATCGCGTCCTTGCCAATGTGTTAGCACGTTGATGAAAATTTGGTCAAGGTTTATGCAATCTTGATACATTTTTGGATCGCTATCTATTAGAATTTCTGTATCAAAAGAAGCTGAAAAGGCTCATTGATATTGCATCTTGACAATCTAGAATCTAAGGTTGTGTTGAAAAATAGACTCTTTTTGTAGTCGCTCTGTCAACAGGTAAAATTCTAGCAGTACGAAGAGTTGGAACTTTTTTGTATTGTTCCGGGGCGGAGGGGCATCTCGTCTGGTTAATAAAGCTTACTTGATAACCGAAGCGATAGCTGGTGTTGGTAAGAAGCCCGAACCATATTGCTAAGCAATTGGTATCGGGAGTATGTCACTAAGAAGCAGCAAACGCCGATGCCGATGCCCTGGCACTATCTGACAAACTCCAAGCAATTCTAAACATTTCTTGACCCGTATGCAAGCAACGATCGTCGTAATTTTGGGTAAAAAATTCTAA
>JASJCW010000303.1 GCA_030065265.1 Prochloraceae cyanobacterium | reverse complement strand
AACAAGATGAAATTGCTGCAACGATTTTAGAAGAATTAGAAGATGAAGCGCGTTGGGATAGTGCTTTTTCTAAATCTCCCGATCTTTTAGCAAAATTAGCAGCAAAAGCATTAGCAGAAAATTGCGATCGAATAACGACTAACGAGTAACAAGTAACGAGTAACAAGTAACAAGTAACAAGTAGTTTTTGATTTTGTAAGATTATGAGTGAATTATTAGATCGAGCAATAGCAAAGGTTAAACAACTTCCAAAGTCTCAACAAGATGAAATTGCTGCAACGATTTTAGAAGAATTAGAAGATGAAGCGCGTTGGGATAGTGCTTTTTCTAAATCTCCCGATCTTTTAGCAAAATTAGCAGCAAAAGCATTAGCGGAAGATGAAGCAGGTAAAACTAAAGAATTGGATTTAGATTCGTTGTGAAATCGAAAACAACGGCTGATTTTCGCAAGCTATTTGCTAGTTTACCCGAGTCGGTAAAACAAAAGTCCCGTCAAGCTTATACAAAATTCAAACAAGATCCTTTTCATCCCAGTCTTCGTTTTAAACAAGTACATCCTAATTTACCGATTTATTCAGTCAGAATTAGTAAATATTATCGGGCTGTTGGCGTGCGAAAAGATAAAGAAATTGTTTGGTTTTGGATTGGTTCGCACGCTGATTATGACAAACTACTTTCTCAATTGTAATTTTGTTGCGTCAAGTAAGTTCTTTTTGTTTAGAAAATATCTCGCTTCAGACTCACTAACATGGTATTAATTAGGAAAAAGCTCGAAAATTAAATGATAACAGGCGAACTTAAGTCAAAGGTCGATCGACTTTGGACTACTTTCTGGAATAATGGCATTAGTAACCCGCTTTCTGTAATCGAACAGATCTCTTATTTATTGTTTATCAAGCGGTTGGACGATTTAGAATTAGCTAAGGAGAAAAAAGCTAACCGTCTCGGTAGGAAAGTAGAAAATTCGATTTTTGGCGAAGAATATCGCAAGTGTCGCTGGTCGTATTTTAAAAATGAAAGCAGCGAAGAAATGCTAGAAATAGTTAAAGATAAAGCATTTCCTTTTATTAAGTCTTTGGGTAAAGCAGAAGCAACCGCATACACTCGTCACATGAAAGATGCGGTATTTTTAATTACCAATGCTGCTTTATTATCTAACGTCGTCGAACAAATCGATCTACTTCCCCTCGAAGATCGCGATACTAAAGGGGATTTATACGAGTATATGCTCTCGAAGCTGACTACTGCAGGCACTAACGGACAGTTTAGGACACCGCGACACATTATTAAAATGATGGTGGAATTGATGTCTCCTGGTGCTAGAGAGATTATCTGCGATCCGGCTTGCGGTACTGCGGGGTTTTTGGTTGCTGTTGCCGAATATTTGCGGAATTTAAGAGATAATGACGGCAATCAAGTATTAAACGCTCCAGGAAATCGCGAACATTTTAATCAAGAAATGTTTCACGGGTTCGATTTTGACGGTACGATGTTGCGAATTGGTAGCATGAATTTAATGTTACACGGCATCGAAGATCCTAAAATTGAAGCTAGCGACTCTTTAGCTCAAAATAGGGGAGATATAACCGAAGCTTTTACGATGATATTGGCAAATCCTCCTTTTAAAGGATCGGTGGAAAAGTCCAGTATTGCTAAAGATTTAACTCAGGTTATTTCGACTACTAAAACCGAATTGCTGTTTATTGCTTTATTTCTGCGCTTGTTAAAAAAAGGGGGCAGGGCTGCGATAATTGTACCCGATGGGGTGTTATTTGGCTCTTCTAAGGCTCATAAAAAGATTCGCCAGATCTTAATACAACCAGTGGACTAAGAAACCTCGATCGACGCAGATATCTGGGTCAAAATTTACCTTTACCACCGATCGCAGAACAAAAGAGAATAGCTAATATTTTAGATAAAGCAGACTCTATTAGAAAGAAGCGACAAGAAGCAATTAAATTAACAGAGGAATTACTGCGATCGCATTTCTTAGAAATGTTCGGCGATCCAGTTACTAATCCTAAAAAATGGCCTGAGAAACCATTAAGCGAGTTTATTGAAATAATTATTGACTATCGAGGTAAGACACCAAAAAAATCAAATAAAGGAATTCCCCTCATAAGTGCGGCCAACATACATAATGGTCAAATTGACTTAAGTTACGAGCAATATATAAGTGAAGAAGATTATAAAGTTTGGACTACTCGTGGTTTTACACAAGCGGGTGACATCTTAATTACTACAGAAGCACCAGTAGGAGAAATAGCTCCTTATCCAGACTCAGGAGTTTACCAAATTAGTAGAAGAGTTATGGCATTAAGACCTAATACAAATAAAATACTATCAAGTTTTCTTCTTCATACAATGTTATCTAAAAATTGGTCACAGAGATTAAAAAAAGTAACAAGAGGTTCGACAGTCCCAAGAGTTTTAAAACCAGATATTCTCGGACAAATGATTCCTTATGCTCCAATGAATCTTCAACATAAATTTGATTGCTTTGTTCAGCGTCACAAATCTCTTACTGAAAAACAAAAATCTTTACCAAATCAACTAGATAATCTTTTTAACTCGCTACTACAAAAAGCATTCAAAGGAGAACTTTAAATATTTCTGACCTCTGACCCCAAATTCTACCGAAGCATTTGACAGAGGCGATAAATTTGCCGACTATCAAGAATTAGCAAGCTTACAAGAATACGTTTTAATTAATACTAAAAAACAAAGAATTGAATGTTTTCGGAGGAGCGATTTTCAAAAATGGATTTTAGAATTTTATACGGAAGATAAGAATAGTTTTGAATTAAAAAGTATCGATTTTAAAGGTAAATTAGAAACAATTTATGAAGATGTAAATTTTGAATCGGTATAAGGGCGATCGCCAATAAAATTTTAACTTATTCAATCCACCCAATTTTCTATTTTTAAATTGGGAACTAGAGAAAAATCTTTATAATTTCTTGTAACCAGAGTCGCATTTTGAATTAACGCAATAGAAGCAATTCTTAAATCTTTTTCTAATCTTTTTTTAGCTAAAGCTTTAGAATTTTTTCGCAGCTTATTATAGCAATTTTCAGCATCTCGATCGAAGTTTAAAATAGTTACTACTTTTAAAAATTCTGTAGTCTGCCACAATTTAGTATAGAGATAGCTTAACTTATTGGCCGATCGAGGGTCATTTAGTTTTCCATTCCAACCATTAAATAACTCTTGGACGGTAATTATTGTAATTGCTATGCGATCGCTATGTTGGTTAACTTTATTTACTACCGCAGAATTTCCAGCCAAAAATAGCGTAGTATGGTCAGTATCGAGAATCCACAAACTCATATTTAAATATTATCTTCTCTTTCTGCCTGGATTTGTGAGATAATATCCTGAAAATCTGGATCGTTTGCAAAAATTCCGGCAAACTTCATTAAATTATTTTTCTGAGATACCGATCTTATAGGGGTTTCAATTTGAACGATTTCAGCTTTAGCTAAACGCTGTTTTAATAACTGTCTAATTTTTTCGATCGCACCTTGTTTAGTTTTGTCAGTAGTTTGAAGATCTGGAACTTCTAGCACAGTAGCTACAGTAAGACCATCATCTTTACTTTCTAATAAAATATTCCACTTGTCCACAGTATTTTACAATTCAATATACTATATGATCTCAATCCTATTGTATCTAGATCGTATTTAATGAAACTCGAACTATACAAAGAAATAGCCTTAACTCGCAATTTACCAGAATACGAACTAAAAACGGGCGATATTGCTACTTTAATCGATTTTGTACCTCATCCCACTGGGGGCGAAGATGGTTGTATTCTAGAAGTATTTAATGCTGTAGGAGAGTCGATCGCTGTTATTACTGTGCCATTATCTGCAATTAAACCTCTAAGTAGCGAAGAAATTTTAACAATTCGTTCCTTGACAAAAACAAGTTAATTATATTTTTTCAAAAATGTCACAAATAACTATTAACTTAACCGAAGACAAAATAAAACAAATTCAAGAAATAGCCGACAAAGTAGGACTGTCTACAGAACAATTATTAGAAATAAAAATAAATGATTGGCTGACAGACAATAAAGGAGATTTCGATCGAGCAGCTAATTATGTTTTAGAAAAAAATTCTGAGTTGTATAAACGCTTATCATGACTCGTTATTTAACTCAGTTAGAAGTTTTAGAACTTCAGCGTCAGCTAATTGAAAAATGGGGAGGTTTGAAGGGTTTACGAGATAATGGGGCATTAGAATCGGCTTTAGCACAACCTAGAATGACTTTCACAGGTGAGGATTTATATCCTACTATCGTCGATAAAGCGATCGCTTTAGGTTTTTCAATTATCATGAATCATCCTTTTTTAGATGGTAATAAAAGAACGGGTCATGCAGCAATGGAAACATTTTTAATTTTAAATGGATTTGAAATTGATGCCGATATTGACGAACAAGAAAAAATCATTTTAACTGTTGCGTCTGGAGAATTGAATCGTGAAAATTTTACCAAATGGCTAAAATCAAATATAAAAGCGATCGCATAAAAAAGAACGTTTTGAGAAAAACTTGAGGGTAATTTATGCCAGCAAAAGACATTTATCATGAAACAGTTAAAAATGCTATGGTAAAAGATGGCTGGAAAATTACTCATGACCCTTTTAGGATTCGTTTAGCCAGAGGAAAAAACCTATTTGTCGATCTTGGGGCAGAGCGATTAATTGCAGCAGAAAAAGGTCTGGAAAAAATAGCCGTAGAAATTAAAAGTTTTCGGCAAGCTTCAGATATAAAAGGTTGAGAAGACGCATTAGGTCAATTTGTACTTTACGATCGCCTGCTTAAAAGATATGCACCAGATCGAAAACTTTATTTAGCCGTTACTGAAGAAGTAGGTAAAACAGTTTTTGAAGAAGAAGCCGGACAAGTTTTAATAGAAGATGGCATTATCCAATTGTTTACTTTCGATTCGTTTCAAAGAGGAAATTATTCGATGGATACCTTAAATGAAAACGTTCAAGAAATTATAGAAAAGTTACTTAAAGACTATGCGGAGTTTTTAGGAGAAGACGATCGCGTAAAAATAGAATTAATTTTTGACAGAGAAAAAAAACACTATCTCTTAGTTGAAACTGGCTGGGAAAACGAATATAGAATTTATGGCACTCTCATCCATATAGATATTATTGACGGAAAAATTTGGATTCAACAAGATGGCACAGAAAGCGGTATCGCCGATGAATTAGTCACAATGGGAATCCCCAAAAAATCGATTGTTTTAGGATATAAATCTTTAAACCGTCGTAAAATTACTGAGTTTGCTGTAAGCTAAGAGATCGCATAAAAATGCAAATTTACTCGAGTTGAAAAACTATTTTTAAGGCTCGATCGATTTTTATAATTATCTCATCAGTTAGAACTCCGCGAATTTTTATTATCCTCTTTTTTTTATCTATTGGACGAGTTTGCAAACAATCTGCAATTGATTTTTTTGTTAATCAGTTATCAAAATTAGGGTCAATTACTACATTAGTTAAAATACTCGCTTTTTTCTCGCTCCACCCAGTTATGGGAACTACTTGAATAACCGGAACTCTCTCGTTATAAACATTATTGGTAACGATAATAGCGGGTCTGATTTTTCCAGTTTCCGATCCGATCTTTGGCTCTAAATTAACATCAATAATAGTTCCGCAAACTAAACTTAATTCGGTCATTATTCTATCGCAGAACCAGTTAATTCCTGTAATTCTTCATCGTTAGAGTAAAGTTCGGTGTAAATTTCCGCACTATCAATTAGGGTTTTTAACTCTAACTCTTGTTTTAATTTTAAGATGGCAGCCCGAACCATTTCACTTTTATCTTTAAATCCGTAATTTTTAAATTCATTTAAGAATTCGATTTGAGTTGATTCTAAACTGAATTTTGCTTGAATCATCTCCCCTTTACCTTCTAAGTACCTATTTTACGTCCCTATTATATTACCCTGAATCTAAGACTACTTACTGCGCCAAAAAAATTGTAAAGATAAATTGCAAAAATCCGAAAAGATCGATCGCAACTTTGAAATTTAAAGATGGTACGGGCAAAACTAGAACGGCCATAGCCTTGATTGACCTCTTAATGAGGGCTAAACGGGTCAAAAAGGTGCTTTTCTTAGCCGATAACTCCCTCTATTAACCCAAGCATGGCGGGCGTTTAAAGAGCATTTACCCACAGCTAGCGCGATCGACCTAACCAAAAATTCCGAAGTAGAAACCATCAGCGTGGTACTTTCTACTTATCCGACCATGCTCAACCGCATCAATTCTTATAAACATGGTAAAAGGCTGTTTGGTTGCGGACATTTCGATTTAATAATAGTAGATGAAGCCCACCGATCGATCTATCAGAAATATCGCGAGATCTTTGAATATTTTGATGCTCACTTAGTCGGTTTGACAGCCACACCGCGATCGGAAATTAATCGGGATACTTATCGAATATTTGAATTAGATCCCGGAGTTCCTACTTTTGCTTACGAATTAGATGATGCGATAAAAGACGGTCATTTAGTTCCACCGAGGGGGGTAAACGTACCTTTTAAATTTATGCGTCGCGGCATTAGATTTGCCGATTTATCCCCAGAAGAACAACAAGAATACGAAGATAGATTTAGAGACGAAGAAACTGGAGAAATTCCCGACGAAGTAAATGCTGCGGCTTTAAATCAGTGGTTATTTAATATCGATACGGTCGATAAAGCACTTAAAATTTTGATGGATCGCGGTTTGAAAATAGAAGGGGGCGATCGCCTCGGAAAAACTA
>JASJCW010000025.1 GCA_030065265.1 Prochloraceae cyanobacterium | reverse complement strand
AATTTAACCAATCTTTAGCCTTCCTTCAATTAGACTACGTCGATCTTTTGGGACTTCACGGTATTAACAATGCAGAAATATTAAACTATTGTATTCGACCTGGTGGTTGTCTCGACGAAGCAAGGAAATTGCAACAACAAGGCAAAGTTCGCTTTATTGGTTTTTCGACTCACGGATCGACACAAACTATTATCGAGACTATTGAAACCGGTCAGTTTGATTATGTCAATCTCCATTGGTACTATATCAATCAATTTAACTGGCCGGCGATCGAAGCAGCCAAACGTCAAGATATGGGAGTGTTTATTATTTCTCCTTCGGACAAAGGGGGCAAACTTTACGATCCGCCACAAAAGTTAGTAGAACTTTGTCAGCCTTTAAGTCCGATGCTATTTAACGATCTCTTCTGCTTGTCCCATTCTCAAATACATACTCTAAGTTTGGGTGCAGCTAAACCGAGTGATTTTGACGAACATTTAAAAGTATTGCCTTTACTAGATCGCGCAGATAAGATTTTGCCGCCAATTTTAGCCCGTTTAGAAGCAGAAGCGATCGCCATTCTCGGAGAAAATTGGTATAAAACCTGGTATCTTGGCTTACCAACGCCGGAACAAACTCCAAATAATATTAACATTCGTACCATTCTCTGGCTGCGCAATCTTACCCTCGCTTACAATATGGCAGAATACGCTAAAGGACGTTACAGTCTTTTGGGTAATGGAGGTCATTGGTTTCCTGGCAATCGGGCTGAGGATGTAAACAAATTAGATCTTCAAGCATGTTTGGCTCGCAGTCCCCACGCCAAAATAATCCCAGATTTGTTATTGGATGCCGATCGCCGTTTGGGAGGTCAACAAGTTAAGCGTCTTTCTCAAAGTTGAATAAATCCCTAAATAGTTTAATCTTCCTTGCAATCTCGTTCGAGCTTGGACGGGAAATAAATCTTTTAAAGTATATTTTTTACTTAATAGTTAAAGAATCAAATAGGTTTAATATTTTTTTAAAAATTAAAAAATATTGCAAAAACAACCTATTTACAGATATTTGAGTTAAGTTTCTTTTTTTGACTATCCTCGTAATATTCAATTTAAATAATTTGCCGAAGAAGGCAGGTATTTAAGCTCTGAATTAAGATTAGTTTGTGACAAGTTAAGACAATAGTGAATAAGTTAAAAGATTCTTACAACAGATAAAAGCCTAATTATTTTTATAAGGTCGGATATTTAGCAATTGAAAAAAGAGTGTTTTTGCAGTTAACAGCTTGATTTTACCAAAAAAGCAGCATCAGAGGCAAAAAATACCTAAATTGAATAACTTATAAAATTGATGAGAATCGAGTATATTTGCACCAATTCTTGATTTTAAGAGATTCCCAGAAAATATCTCTAGTTGAATTTTACAGAATTCTAATTATGGAGTATCCTTAATTCTAGGGACGTATAGTAAGTCACAACTTAAATAATTCAAAGAGGAGGTATTCCCCAAAACTAAAAAAGCAACCGATTCAAATCAATTGTGATTTACTTGACCATTTTAAATAAAAAAAAAATTAACTAACTCCAACAGATTGGTTTGAAACAGATTGAATCAATCCAATTATCTTGAAAAAGTAAAGCTACTCTATTGAGAATAAAAAGTTGGTTAAAATAAAGAAAAAACCATTATTTAGCCAAGAAAAAAGGAATAAAGCAAAATACCTAAAGAAAAAGCAAATGTAATTGCAAATACGGGAATTTTACCAAAAGCGATGTTAATATAAATCTGTTTTAATGACTTAACACCAATTACAAAAGATTCATTTTTGCGATTGTTAAAACTGAGTAATTAGTCGCTTAGATTTTTAGAGCAAATCATAACGACAAAATTTAACTTAATTTAATTAAACAAATTTTAGGATTACGACAAAAACAATCGAGTAAGAGAGAAACTGAGAAAGCGAATTCTCCATGACAACTACAAATCTACCGACAATTTCTAATCTTAATTTGTCTCTTCAAGCAGCTACAATTGATTCTCTAGTGCGACTGTCACCAGAAACAAAAGTAAAAGATGCCATAGAACAGATTAAAAAGAAAGAGACTAGTTGTTTGCTTGCCTCACAAGCTAGTCTAGCGAAGAAAGAAGAACAAAAACTGCCTTTAGAAACCAACTGTATTATTGCGATTGAAGAAGATCGATTAGTGGGGATATTTACTCCGAAAGATATAGTCAAATTAGTGGCTATGGGAATCGATTTAGACAAGATTTCCGTAGCTGAAGTAATGACTAGAAATTGGATCGTACTTCGCGAGTCAGATTATTACGATATTTTCACAGTTGTCAATTTATTTCGCCAACATAATGCTCGTCATATAGTCATAGTCAGCGACAATAATGACATTGTGGGGTTAATTACTCCAGAAAGCACGAGAAAAATACTGCGAAATTTACCCCATTTAAAACTACAATCGGTAAAACGAGTCATGAATCCCGGGCCGATCGCAGTTTGTGCGAATACTCCATTGAGTTACGTCTTCAGTTTGGCAATCGAGCAACAAACCGATTGCATCGCAATTGTCAAACCACCCAACGATTCTGGTTTATGCGAACCAATTGGATTAATTTCAGAACAAGATTTAATTCAACTCCAAGGATTAGAATTAGATTTAGATGAAGTTGAAGTCGAAGCCGTAATGAGTAGCTGCGAATATTCTTTAACTGCAGAAGATTCTTTGTGGAAAGCACAGCAAGAAATGGAGCGATCGCAAAAAAACTGGTTGCTAGTTACCGGGACAAATGGTGAATTAGTAGGCACTATTTCTACTTTGGGGATATTATTAGCAACCGACTCTTTAGAAATTTATCAAAAAGTTTGGAGTTTAGAACAAAAAATCGCCGAACTAGAAAAAGAAAAAGAGTTACTCTTAGAAAATCGATCTCATTCGTAAAAATAACAAAAATAAATTGAAATCAAAGTGGAGAGCAATAAACTGCTTATCTCCGCTTTTATCTTGGGATTAGCACTTATTATCCCCTTATTTATCCTAAATTTGCCGATTTGGGTTGAGTGGCAAAGCCAAAATCGTAATGATAAACTGAGATAAGCCAATAGTTGCAGCTTGTTTTAAAAACAAACAACTAATTTTTATTTTATATCTACTTCAGGTTCGCTATGGAACCTCAAAAAACTTTTATTCCTGCTTTAGATCTCAACAATTTTATCGATCGCAATCCTTTAACATTAACCGCTAATACGTCCCTAAAAAAAGCAATCGAATTAATGCAAGGGTCGATCGCTGGGAGAGCAGTTAAAAAAAATAGGATTGTTTTAGTCATAACTAGAGCAGGAAAATTATTAGGTGCGCTGACAGCACGAGATATTATTGAATTGCCCGGGATCGAGACCAAAATTAATAAAATTGGGGTCGCGCAAGTAATGAATCTCAAAGCGATCGCCGCTCGAAGCTCGGAAATCACAAATATTTTTGATGCGATCGAAATTTTTAAAAATGCTAATATTTCCTACCTACCAATCGTTGACGAAAAAAATTACTTGGTGGGAATGGTGACACCGGAGACGATTCGCAAATCTTTACCAACCGCAGATTTATTTGAGTCAAAAACCGTCGCTCGAGTAATGAACTCGCGATTTATTTGGGCTTCTTGCGATACTTACCTGGGCGATTTAATTGCATTGATGATAAAACACCAAGTAAGTTACGTCGCGATCGTTGAAAAAAACGCTCGGAAGACATTGCGGCCGGTGGGAATTATTACCGAAGGAGATATTGTTAGATTTATTTATTCCCAACTCAATTTAAATACCTTGGTTGCAGACTTGGTGATGAGTCATCCCCTGTTTTGTATCGTACCAAAAGATTCTTTGCAACAAGCAGATCGGCAAATGAAACAACTAGGGTTGCAAAAATTAGTCGTCGTTTCGGAAACTTCTGGAGAATTACTCGGAATTGTTACTCAAGTTAACTTGCTAGCAAATTTGAATCGGTCTCGAGTCATTAAAATTACTCCAAAACAGCAATCGTTTCAAAATACACTCGATCGCAATTCTCAATTAACAACACTTGAAGCAGAATCAATTCAATTGTTTGCAAATAACGATTTTGAAGCTAAAATTCAAACATTAACGGAATTAGAAAAACAAGCAAATCTCTTAGCTAAAATATCCGTGTCAATTAATACTCCTCCGAAAATCAAAGCACTTCTTAAAGAGACAGTTACCGAACTAAAACAATTACTCAAAGCAGATCGGGCGATCGTCTATCAATGCGTTGAAGATCGCAGCGCGATCGCGATAGCAGAATCGGTAACCGATTGCTTTCCTTCCTTATTAGGTCAAAAAATAGAGCGACAATTAGAATTACCTCAAAACGGGAACGTTCAAATCCTTTGTGACATTGATAACAGTAACGGATTTCCCAAAGATTATATCGCTCGATTGACGGCTTTGAAAATAACTGCTTGTTTAGTCGCTCCTTTGATAAGCAATAAAAAGCTTTGGGGTTTATTAGCAGTCGAACAATGTAGCGGAGCTAGAGAATGGCAACCGGAAGAGGTACAATCGATCGCTCAATTAGCCGCGCGACTTGCGATCGCGATTCAACAAGCCGAGCTAGACGAAAAGTTGCAAAATGAATTAACCCAAAGACACAAACCAGAACCTGAAACCGATCGACTCAATTTGGAATTGGAGCGCAGAGTTGCAGAGCGCACCGCTCAACTAAATAAGGCAATTCAAGATTTGCAAAATGAAATAAGCGAACGCAGTTTATTAGAGAAAAAGCTCAAACAAAGCGAAGATAAAGTTAGAGTAATTCTCGAAGCAATGGCGGATATTATTTTAACCGTCGATACTAAAGACTATACTATTAAAATTACTTCTAAAGATCGTTGCAGTAATAATTTTCAAATCAGGGAATATATCGATCTGACAATCTGCGAATTTTTCCGAGAAGATCCTTTAAATCATAACTTTTTAAACCAAATCGAACGAGTATTAAAAAATCAGATTCCAGCCAATTTTGAATATAGTTTAGCTTTAGACGATTCGCAAATTTGGTTTATTGCCTCTATTTCACCGATTTCAGAAACTGCGGTGGTTTGGGTAGCTCGAGATATCAGCGATCGCAAACTCGGAGAAGAAAAATTACAACAAACTAATCAAAAACTGGCCAGTCAATTAGAGCAGCTCGAAAGACAAAATCAAGATATGATTCGGCTGGGCAATATCATTAAATTCCTGCAACTTTGCTCGAATTTATCTCAAGCTTATGAAGGTTTAGCTGAGATAGTTTATCCGCTTTTTCCCAATACTATCGGCGGCGTTTTTATTAAACGAAAATCAGACGATCTTCTCGAAACAATATTTAATTGGGGACAAGAAAAAAATAAACAAATTGGTTTGGCGATCGAGCAAATTTTGAGCAACAAAAATAATTTAAATCGGGATAGTTACTATCAATATAGTTGCAATATTGAAGCAAGAAATGAATTCTTTTGTTTGTCGATCGTTTCAGATAATAAAACAACTGGAATTCTCTACTTTACCATTCCCAATCCTAAATTATTTAGCGATTCTAAACGTCAGCTAACGATCGCAGTTGCCGAACAAATAAGCTTGGGTTTATCTAATTTAAAATTGCGAGAAACACTCGAATATCAAAGCATTCGCGATCCTCTAACCACTTTATTCAATCGTCGCTATTTAGAAGAATATTTAGATAAAGAAATTAGTATTTCTATCCGTCACAGCTCATCTTTAGGGATAATTCTCCTCGATATCGACCATTTTAAGCAATTTAACGACACTTTCGGCCACGATGCTGGAGATGAAGTTTTAAGGAGAGTAAGTAAATTCATACAACTTAATATCCGCAGATCCGACATTGCTTGTCGCTACGGAGGTGAAGAGTTGATTACAATTTTACCAGGAGCGAATTTAGAACAAACTCATCAGCGAGCAGAACAAATTAGACAAGGAATTAAAAATCTTAATTTAGAATATCTCGATCGCTCTTTAGGTACGATTACCGTTTCTATCGGTGTCTCTTCTTTTCCGCAACACGGAGCGACTCCAGAAGTGTTAATTAAAGCCGCAGATATTGCACTTTATCAAGCTAAAATTCAAGGTCGCGATCGAGTCATTCTCGCTATCTAACTATATAAGAATATTTGATAAAAAAAGTCGCCAACAATACAACTTTAAGATATAATCAATTTCAGTAAGATTAGCTTTGATTATTAGATCTGCTTTGCTCTTACTATCTTGGATTCTTTCATTGCTTGGGAAAGTCATAACTCAATATCTTAGCTATAAAAATAACGACTTATTTTAAGTAAAAAAATATATAATTCAACTTCAAAATGTCCGAAATTGAAAATACTACTAGTCTTTCTTTTAAAAACGCAATTGACTTTAATCCGTTAACAGCTTCCCGAAATATTGTTTTAGCAGAAGCAGTTAATTTATTAAAGCAAGAAAAAAATGATTGTTCTTTACCTAATCTTAGTGCAGGAAAAAGTTTAGAAATAATCAAAAAACAAAAACAAGCCCAGAGCTGTTTGTTAATTGTAGAAAACGAACGTTTAATCGGGTTACTTACCGAACAGGATTTTGTCAAATTTGCTTTTTTGGGCTTAGATTTTAAAAAAGTAAAAGTCGATGAAGTTATGACTACTAACTTAATAACTTTGTCCGAATCAGACTATTTGGCAATCTTTAATATTCTCCAGCTATTTCGCCAACATAAAATTCGCCATCTACCAGTATTAAATCGAGAGCAAAGACTATTAGGTTTAGTAAGTCAAGAAAGCATTACCGAGTTAGTTCAGCCTGGAGATCTTCTAAAATTAAGACAAATAAAAGATGTAATCGATCGAGAAATAACTTACGTACTTCCTAATACTTCTATCCTAGATCTAATTCAATTAATGGTTGAAACCAAATCTAATTATGTCTTAATTGTTAAAAAAGAGCGGACTAATAATTTAAACCCCCTAGGAATAATTACCGAAAGAGATATCATTCAATTCCAGGCTTTAGAAATAAATTTTAGAACGACTAAAGCCGAAACTGTGATGAGTTATCCTTTATTTTCAATCGATATCAATTCATCTTTATGGGAAGCTCATCAAGAAATGGACAAGCGCGGAATTCGCCGTTTAGTTGTCTCGGGAAGTTATGGAGAATTAGTCGGAGTTATTACCGAAACTAATTTGACTGAAGCGATCGAACCAGTTGAATTATTAACTACGATCGGAATACTGCAAAAAGAAGTAGAAAAAAGAACTAAAAAACTAGTAAAATTAGCAGACCGAGAAAAGTTAATCGGTACGATCGCCAAACAAATCAATCAATCGGTAGATTTAGACGAAATTTTGCATATTATCGTTACAGAAGTGCGAAGAATCATCGGAGTAGATCGCACCCTCGTTTACAATTTTAATGTTAATTCCAGGGGGATTATTAGCGCGGAATCAGTCGTTAACGATCGTTTATCCATTTTTGGAGAAACTATAGAAAACCTAGAATGCGAAGGAGATTGGCCGATCGACTATCGACAAGGTAAATTTAAGGCAATCGAAGATACTCGTAACGTATCAAAATCAGATTACTCTTATCAAGAAACAATTCAAAAATATCAAATTGTCGCTAGTTTAGTAGTTCCCATTCTCCTCAAAGTAGAAGATAAAAAAAATAAATCAGTAGAAAAAAATTTATGGGGAATATTGATATTACATCAATGTCATAATTCCTATCAGTGGCAAATAGAAGAAGCAGAATTTTTGCAAAAGCTAGCCAGTCATTTAGCTCTAGCAATCCAACATTTTCAACTCGTCAATCTTTTACAAAAGGAACTCAACGATCGCGAAGCATACGAACTTAGTTTGCGACAAGCAAAAGATAATTTAGAAGTAAAAGTTAACGAGCGTACCCTGCAATTGGAAGAAATTAACGAGCAATTACAGCAAGAAATCAGACAAAAAGAATTTACAGAGCAAAGTTTAAAAAATATTAATTTGCAACTCGCTTCTAAAATAGAACAATTAGAACAACGACAAAAAGAAAGAATTTTATTGAGCAATACGATCGATCTGCTGCAAGTTTGTTTGAATTTAGAAGAAGCATATCAAGCGATCGCCACTTTAGTACAGCCCTTATTTTCAAAAACATCGGGAGCAGTATTTAAAATTGATAATTATGACGATCGCGTCGAATTGGTTGCCAGTTGGGGCCAGGATCTGAAAACGACAAAATCTTTCCCCCTTGAAGATTGTTGGGCTTTGCGACGCTCTCGATATCATTGGGTGCAAGACATTCAACTCGGTTTAACCTGTCATCACGTCAATGACGATAGTTCTAGACTAGAGACCCTTTGCTTGCCGATGATGGCACAAGGAGAAGCGATCGGACTGCTTTATTTTAATGCCAAACCGGGAACTTTAACCGAATCGCAACGGAAATTAGCATCAGCAATAGCAGAACAAACAGCCTTAGCAATAGCCAATTTAAAATTGCGAGAAAGTCTAAAATACGATAGCATTCGCGATTCTTTAACCAGTTTATTGAATCGCTCCTATACCGAAGAATTCCTCCAAAATGAAATTGCTCGGGCCGAGCGCAAAGAATACAACATAGGAATAATATTAATCGATATCGATCTTTTAGAAAAATATAATGATATATTTGGTCGCGGAGCTTGCAATACAATCTTACAAGAAATTAGCTTGTATATAAGACAAAATATCCGTACTTATGACGTAGCCGGCCGTTACAACAATCGAAAAATAATTTTAATTCTGCCCGAAACTGATTTAGAAAATACCATCGAACGAGCCAAACAACTCAAAAAAGAAATCGAAAATTTAAATATAAAATACCACAATCGCAGCTTGAGTCATATTTCTTTATCTATCGGGATTGCATCTTTTCCCGAACACGGAGTCAACCGGCAAATATTGATTAAAGTTGCCGAGGAAGCCCTCGAACGAGCCAAAATTCAAGAAAGCGATCGAGTCGAAACGGCCTAATTTTGTCGCAAAATATAATTATCAATCCAAGCTAACAATTCGGTATCATTTTGAACGAGTCTAACCCAAAGCCCCGAGAAGAATACAAGCAAGCAAGGGAATCTTTACAGCGATCGCTTTCCTGGTACTCTAGTTTTCGTCGCCATCATAAATATCGCCCCGATGTCGAGGTACAAGCAGCAGTCAGGCAAGATTTACAGGCTTTAAAATCTGCTTTGGACAAACTAGACCGAAAAGTAATCAAAATAGCCGCATTTGGCTTGGTAAGTCGGGGTAAATCGGCGGTTGTTAACGCTTTACTAGGGCAAAAAATCTTGACAACCGGCCCCCTGCACGGAGTGACTCAATATCCGCGATCGATCCCTTGGACTATTCCAAATTGCGAAATGGCGATCGAATTAATCGATACTCCAGGTTTAGACGAAATCGAAGGACAAGCTCGGGCTAAAATGGCTCGAGATGTGGCTTATGAAGCAGATTTAATCTTATTTATCGTCGCAGGAGACGTAACTCGAACCGAATACGAAGCACTATCAAACCTGCATCAAATAGAAAAACCTTTAATTTTAGTTTTTAATAAAATCGATCTTTATCCCGATACCGATCGCGAAGAAATTTATCGGCAATTACAAGAATTAAGTCAGGGAAATAATGCTTATTTTCCCGATGAAATTGCTTTAGTATCGGCAGAACCTCAACCAGTACAAGTCAGAATTGAATTCCCCGGAGGTCAAGTTAAAACCGAATGGGAAGAGTCGCCGCCCCAAATCGAAGAACTGCAAAAAATGATTACTAAAATAATTAGTCAAGAAGGTAATACTTTATTAGCGATTTCTGCCCTATTTCAAGCTAAAAAAGCTCAAGAAAACATTGCGAAAAAAACTATCGAACTGAGAGAAAAAGAAGCAGAAGAAATAATTTGGAAATATGCAAAATATAAAGCGATCGCAGTAGGAATAAATCCGGTCTTTTTCTTGGATATACTCGGCGGCGCAATCACAGATTTTGCCTTAATTAACTCTTTAGCTAAGTTATACGGCTTGCCAATTACTAACTATCAAGCAGGTAAATTATGGCGGCAAATATTCGTTAGTTCGGGAAGTTTGCTATTAGGAGAATTGGCGATCGGTGCTGTTTTAGGAGTTGGCAAAAGTGCCACGGCAATAATCGGAGCTTTTGAAAATCCGGGAGCTTTTACTGCATATTCTGGTGCGGCAATTTCTCAAGGTGCGATCGCCGGTTATGGAGCTTATGCTGTTGGCAAAGCAGCACAAAAATATCTCGAACAAGGTTGTTCTTGGGGCAGTTTCGGCGCGAAAACTGCCATTAAAAATATCCTCGATCGCACCGATCCAGATACGATAATTTATCGCCTTCAACAAGAATTAAGAGAAAATTTGTAAGCAAAAGAATTTACTTGCAAAATAAACCCTCCCTTGCTCGGAAAGTTTGTATATTTCTCAAGAAATTGCAGTGAATGTAAGAAAAATTTTAAGATAATAGGGATATATTTAATTTAATTGTCTGCGATCGGATATGATGTTTTCCTGGATGCGAAAATTACTAACAAAAAGAAAATACCAAAAAAATTCCGATCTAACCCAAATTCATGCAGTCAAAAACCGTCAAAATAAATTTATCGCATCGATACAAAATCTTTTTAAAGATCAATACCATTGGTTACTTTACATATCTTGGTGGAAATTTTTAACCGTAATTAGTTTATTTTATCTTGCAGTCAATATTATATTTGCTTGTGCTTATTTAATATTAGAAGATGGCATTGCTAATGCCGAACCAGGATCGTTAAGCGATGCTTTTTTCTTTAGCGTTCAAACTATGTCGACGATCGGCTACGGTGAAATGTATCCTAACAGATTGGCTACTGAAATTTTAGTCACAATCGAAGTATTAATCGGCACTATACTGGTAGCTATTTTAACAGGTTTAATTTTTGCTCGTTTTTCTCGGCCCACAGCGAGAGTTATTTTTAGTCGTTTAGCAGTTATTTGTCCTTATAATGGTATTCCTACTTTAATGTTTAGGGTAGCTAATCAAAGAGATAATCGCATTCTCGAAGCTCAAATTAAAGTCAGTATGTTGCAAAATGAAGTGAGTCTTGAAGGATATCAACTGAGGCGATTTTACGATTTGAAATTGCTGCGATCGCAAACTCCTAGTTTTGGCTTAACTTGGTTGGTGATGCATCCGATCGACGAAGAGAGTCCTTTTTATAATACTAATTCCCAATCTCTTGGCGAATTAGATGCGGAAATAATCGTTATTTTAACTGGTTTAGATGAAACTTTTTCTCAAACAATTCACGCTCGTTATTCTTATTCTGCCCTAGAAATTTTCTGGAATATGCGTTTTGTCGATATATTTTCTAAAATATCCGGCTCTAAAAAATATACCATTAATTACAAGCGTTTTCACGATGTAGTTAAAGTGCGATCTGAGGAACTAAATTAGCAACAATTTTATTTAATTTAATCCCAATTTCTAGCGACAACGACATTAAAATTTAATTGATCGCAAAGAACTGTATTTTCAGATTGATAATTAGCATTGCACCAAATTTTGAATTCTTGAATCGCTGCATTAAAATCTGCTTCAGAAATCGTCCAACACAAGCCAAAAGCGCGCGATCGATACATCTCAAATAATTCTGCGACGGTTTGAGATTGCTGCCATTTTGCAACTGTAATAATTCCTGTAGTAGCACCCATTTTAGTTAAATTTGCTGCCATTTCTGCACCAAAAGGAAAAATTTTATTTCGATCGGATCGAGTTTCTTTTTGATATTTAGTAATGATTTTTCTGAACCCTTGATAAAACTCTTCTTGATAAGAACAATGCAAATGTTCGCAGGCTAAATAAATCCCGTTAGGTTTTAAAACTCGCTGAATTTCATTTAAACCAATTAAAGGATCTTCGAGACACTGAAGCACGTGAGTAGTCAAAATTACATCAAAAGAATTAGCTTCAAAAGGTAAATTAGCCGCATTCCCTTGAATTAAAGTAAGATTTTCTGGCATTTGTTGAAACTTATTTCGCAACTGATTCATCATTGTTGTGGATATATCTAAACCAGTGTAAGAATATCCTTTTTTAATAATAGGTAAAAAAATCCTGCCAGTGCCAACACCAGGCTCAAAAAATTTCGTTTCTGGGGTTGCTTCTACCAGTTCGAGAATCGAATTGCAAATATTTTCCGATACTTCTGGTGGTAACGGTCTCGTTTCGTCATATAAATGGGCAATTTTACCGTAATAGTTATTAATTTTAGAGCAATCTATCGACATATTTTTTTGTTTTAATGCGGAACAATTTTTACTAATAATTATATCGAAGTTATTGCTCTTGAAAAATTGTATCATCTTTAAAATAAATTAATTTGCAAGCAAAATGCTAGGCGATCGCCGACTATTTCATCTAAAATCATTAAGAAAATAGCTGAAATTAAATAATTCTTGTGCTGCGATCGTGAAAAAAATATCTATTCGTACTTTACCTATTTTATCTAGTGCTAATTCTGGATGGAAAAATATTAGCCTAAAACAATACAATTTGCCTGCTGGAGAATCGCCAAGCGATCGCAGTTTATCCCAACATATTATTAGCATTCAACTCAGCGAAGAACCGTTAACAATGGAATGGCAACTTAATGGTGAAAAATTTAAAACTAAAGAAATGAATTTAGGAGAAATTTGCTTTACTCCTGCCAATTATACTTTACTAAATCGCTGGCATAATCCTGCTAAATTTCTTGTAATTAAAATAGATCCTCAATGCTGCGATCGCGCCAATTCAAATAGTATAAATAAATTGGAAATGATTCCTAAATGGGGGATTAGAGATCGGCAAATTTTACATACAGCCTTAGCACTCAAAGCGGAAATTGAAACGGGATATTTATCTGGAAATATTTATAGTGATGCTTTAACATTAGCTTTGGCAGTTAGGATCGTTAAAAATTATTCTACTACTAAAAAAGCGATCGCAATATCTCACAGAGAACTGACAAAAAAAGAATTAAATCTGGTTTTTGATTACATTAATAGTAATTTAGATACAAAAATAACTCTTCTAAAGGTTGCTAATTTAATCCATTTAAGTCCTTACTATTTCTCCCGCATTTTTAAACAATCTACTGGGATAACGCTGCATCAATATGTCATAAAATGTCGAGTGGAAAACGCTAAAATTTTGCTTGCTAAAAGTAATTTATCTTTAGCAGAAATTGCTTTGAAAACGGGAGCTACCAATCAGAGTAATTTTACCGCTTTTTTTCGCAAGCAAGTAGGAATTACTCCAAAAGCATATCGAGATTTATTTTAATAAAGCAATAATTTAATATCAAGTTCCGCAAACTTTTAACAGACAGAAAAATGGGCGATCGCATATCTTGAAAATATAAATTTCAAGAAAAACCTCGATGAAAAACAAAATTGAATTGGACGAATTTAAACAGCAAGTAGCTGCAATATACGATCGCAGAAGTCAAACATACGATAATGGCGATTTTCATCCTAAATTAGCTAATACTCTGATAAAATATTCCAAAATCAGACCCGGACAAAAGATCTTAGATATTGCTACAGGTACTGGTTTAGTAGCTATCGAAGCAGCAAAAATAGTCGGCAAAACAGGTAAAATCATTGGTGTAGATATCTCTACCGGTTTGCTAGAAGTTGCCAGCAAAAAAATCGCCGCAAACAATTTAACTAATCTTGAATTAATCTTAGCCGATGCAGAAACTTTAAACTTTTCTGAAAACAGTTTCGATCGCATTTTATGTTGTTCGGCTTTGCCGTTTTTTCCTAATCTTAGAAAAGATCTAATTTTATGGCGCAGTTTTTTAGTTGACGATGGTTTAATTGGCTTACAAGTTTACGCTCAAACTGCTGCTGTAGCTGGGTTTATTTTGCAAAAAGTAGCGAAAAGATACGGCATAGAAATCATCTTGAGCGATCTGACCGGAACTAAAGATAAATGTCATTTTCTATTAGAAGAAGCTGGATTTAAAAATATCGAAGTGAACGAAGACCAGCTCGGTAATTATATTACCTTAGATGAGGCTAAAAAAGTTTGGTATGGTAGTTTAAACCATCCATTATCGAGTCAACTAAAACAGCTTGCAAAACCAAATTTAGAGCAAGCTAAAGCCGAATATTTTGCCGAACTAGCAGCTTTAGTAACAAATAAAGGAATTTGGAACGATATGACGGTTTATTATATTTGTGCTAGTAAATAAACCAGTAATTTAAGGCAGTTTAACCAAGAAAATTTGCTTGAAATTTAAATATATTCTAGGTCTTAATATTTGAAGATTCAACTGTCCGATCTGAAGATATATAATCGACCTTAAGAGACAAGTAACATCAATTCCCTAAAATAATGCTACAAATCGATTTTCCGAATCTATTGCCTGTTGCCTTTCATCTCCGAAATGTAGCAACTCTAAATAGAATTGGTATAACGTTGATTTCTCTCCCTCGGATCTGCATTTTTTTTAAAGGAAAATAACATAACAGTTCTCATTATTTATGCCGATCGAGAATCTAAATCTTTCCATAATGCGATCGAGCTTCTTAATATTAATAGATTCGATCGCAACTTAGTATCACATCATTCTTGATTTAACCAGCTAAATCCCCATCTTGAGAAACTCGAGGTGTTTCTGGGAGTTCTTGAATCTCTTCAGCTATTTGAGTAGCTTTATTCTTAGAACTGAGTAATTCTTTAACTTGAGTCGCTATTTCCCCTAATTTTCCTTCATCGAGGAGGGTTTCTAACAAAGCAATGCCGCTAGTAGAAAGCAATAATTTACTAATATCGCCCACATTACCATTACCATTACTATTACCATTATTTCCGCCAAAAGAATAGACTCGAGCATTGCCGAGTACGCCAGGTTGGGGAGCTAAAGCCTTAACAATTTCGGGCAATTTAGGGGCTAATTCCGGCAAAATAGCTTTTATTAATTCGGCAGTACGATTTGCATCGGATAGGGCATTTTCTGCTTGAATTAGAGCTTTTTTACTTTGGGCTTCAGCTATAGATTTAAACCGATTTGCTTCGGCGAGAGTGCGGATCGATTCGGCTTCTAATTCTGCTGCTTGGCGGGCAATTTCTGCCTGGCGTTTGCGACGGAATAAATCGATTTCGACCACATTTTGCTCTTTAATTCTGGCTTGTTGAGCTTCTTTTTCGGCAGCAATCGTCGAGAGACGCTGTTCTCTTTCAGCCTTTTCTACCTCGCTAGCAGTCATTACTGCAGCTTCTGCTTGGGCCCTTTCTGCTTCTGCCATAAAACGATCTTTACTTTTTTGCGCGATCGCGATCGCCGATTCTTGTTTGGCTATTTGGGATTCTTTTTCTGCTTCTGCTACTTCAATTTGAGCGGTTAATTGAGAAGCATCGAGAGTTTTTTGACGATTAATTTCGGCGACTTCTGCTTCTTGTTTTTGTTGAATTTGAGCTACTTTTAAAGCCTTATTTCTTTCTTCTAAAGCAATACTGGCATCAATTTGACTTTGCTGCACTGCCAAATTTTGTTGAATTTTTTCTTCTTCTACTGCTTTAGCTTGTAAGATTTTATTTCGTTCTATTTTTGCTTCTTCTTTATCTTGAGATTCTTGAATTTCCCTAGCTTGTTGTGCTTTAAGAAATTCAATTTCTTTTTCTTGAGTTAGTTTAGCTTCTTCCTTTTCTTTGGCAATATTTAAAGACTGTTTGGTTGCATCTAATTCTCTGGCTTCGATCGCAACTTTAGTGCTTAATTGTAGTTCTTTTTTTTCTTGTTCTGTTTTTAACTCAACATCTAGTTTTTGTTTGATAGATCGCTGAATTGTTTCCGTTCTTAATTTAACTCCTTGAGCATCGAAAAAGTTATTTTCATCGTAAGTATCGCTCTCTTCAATTTCAGAAATTGCAATATTATTGAGAGTCAGACCGACCTTTTTTAAATCTTGCTGGATCAAATTTAAAACTTCATCGGCAAACCCTAATTTATCCGAATCAATTTCGGCAATACTCTTTCTTTTTGCCGCCGCACGAATCGCATCGTCAGCCCTTTTTTCTAAAGCTTCTTTGATATCAGTTCCCGAAATTCTGCCTTGTTTTGAAAGTCTTGCCGCAGCAACTAAAACATCTTCTCGATTCGGACTAATACAAACATAAAAAGTAACTCTCATATTCGCTCGCAAATAGTCTTGCGTCCTAACTGCTAGCTTTCCAGTTCTTTCCACATCAATAGAAATCTCTCGCAACGGTACGCGAGTTATTTCATGAAAACCGGGAAGAACTATACAACCACCATTAAGAATGATATTTTTATCTTTCTTAAAAACGCCTCCAGTTCTGACAAAAGCTTCGTTATTTGGAGTTATGACATAAACTCGAGTATAAGCAAAAATGCCAACAATCAGTAAAACAACCAAACCGATTGCGATCGCCCCAAAAAATGGAATGCTAAAACCATTTAATTGAGACAAATTAATATTTAACGAATTAGGATCGAAAGATTGAGCGACAATAGTTTCTTGAGGGTTCATATTATCTTCCTCTATTATTTCGCGATCGTTGAAATCGATCGCAGGTAAAGACTGAATAAAAGTAAGCCAAAATAACATAGTTTTAGAGATTATTATTTCGATTTTCCAACCAGCGAGACTCGTCGGGACTATCTTTAGCAATAACGAGATAACTATTTTTATGAAGGTCGATAATTAAAACGCGATCGCCCCGCATCGGAACTACATTAGCCCATTGCGGTAAAGTAATATTAATGGTAGCTAAATTACTAGCCGCATCGAAAACATCAGCCTGAGCAATTTTTCCAGAATTAGTAAAAGGGACTTTAACAGATACCACCGTAGCAACACAACCAATTAAGCGATCGCTGCTAGTATCTTCGCCAAAAGAAGCAAACAATTTGCCCAAAGGACGAGACATTAAACCGCCAGTATAAACACTTACAGCAAAAGAAGCAAATAAAATTGACCCGCCAAAAAAGCCCGTCGGAATAGATCCGATCGCACTACCAATAAAAACATTCCCCATCCAGCCAATCAAACCCCAGAGGCTAAAATCAATCGCTAAAAGGAGCAATAAAGGAGCTTTACCAACCCCAAATAAGCTTAAAATTTGAATCGGGCCAAAATCAGCATCAGCGTCGGAATCTATTCCTAGATCCGTATCAGCATCTAACTCGAGATCGTCATCCCCACCACCAGAAAAAATCACCAATAGAAATAATAAAACTCCGATCGCCAGAAAAATCCAGTAAGTTACATTAGCCGCATCAAATAGCATAAATTGAGTTCTGTTGCCGAATATCTAAATTTAGGATAGCGATAGTATAATCAACAATATCAAAGACTAATATATTTTTTTAAGTTTGTCCGGTGTTGTAAGATACTTGGAAGTCTATTCTTTTTTTGACGGTTGTCGATCGATTAGAATAGTAATCCTCACCTTGATTTAGTTTATGCTTCAATACGCTTATTTTCCCGGTTGTGTTGCTAAAGGAGCTTGTGAAGAACTACACTTATCCACAACAGCAATAACCGCCAGTCTGGGTATAGAATTAATCGAATTAAAAAAAGCTGCTTGTTGCGGATCGGGAACTTATAAAGAAGATTCCCAACTTCTAGAAGATACTGTAAATGCCCGCAATATTGCCTTAGCAGAAGCTTTAAATTTACCCCTCTTAACCCATTGCAGCACTTGTCAAGGAGTAATCGGCCAGGTAGACGATCGCCTTAAAACTGCAAAAATAGAAGATCCGCAATATTTCGATCGCGTCAATGGTTTCTTAGCAAAAGAAAGCTGTTCTCCTTACCAAGGTAGTAGCGAAGTCAAACACATACTTTGGGCCATAATCGGAGATTACGGACTAGACAAACTCCAAGAGAAAGTCAAACGCCAACTTAACAATCTCAATTGTGCCGCATTTTATGGCTGTTACTTACTCAGAGCGCAAAAAAACTTACCATTTGACGATCCTTTCGATCCGCGATCGCTAGAAAATGTTTTCACTGCCCTCGGTGCCAATCCGATTTACTATCAAGGTAGGACGCAATGCTGTGGCTGGCCCCTAGCTAGTTATGCTACCGAGCAATCTTTTCAAATGGCAGGAAAGCACATTTTAGAAGCCAAAGAAGCCGGTGCAGACTGTATTGTAACACCTTGTCCGTTGTGCCATCTCAACCTCGATTCCAGACAGCCAGAAGTCGCAAAAGTTATTAACAATACTTTGGACTTGCCCGTGTTACATTTACCTCAGTTAATCGGTTTAGCCTTGGGTATAGAACCGCAAAAATTGGGACTCGATCGCCACGTGGTTGCCACCAAACCAGTCTTAGAAAAATTAGGTTTTTAAACAATGGAAAATGAATTGCGATCGAGCAATAAAAAATGCGTCCGAGTCCTCGTTTCTGGTAAAGTTCAAGGAGTCGGCTATCGCTTTTCTACTTTCCAAGAAGCCCAAAAATTAGGCATTACAGGTTGGGTGAGAAACTTAATTGATTCTCGAGTAGAAGCAGTATTTTGCGGCGAACCAACAGCAGTAACAGCAATAATTAAATGGTGCGATCGCGGGCCATCTGCTGCTGTGGTCAAACAAGTAACAGTCGAGGATATTGAACCTCAAGCGATCGACAATTTTGAAATTCGCTAACAAAAGCGATCGAGTTTGGTAACATTAATAGCGTTTTAATAGTTAAGTTCGGGCGATCGGAATAACAATTAATGAATTTTAGGTTTATAGACTTATTCGCTGGTATTGGCGGTATGAGGCTAGCTTTTGAAAATGTTGGCGGAAAATGTGTTTTTTCATCTGAATGGGATATATATGCTCAAAATACTTATGAAGCTAATTTTGGAGAACGTCCCCAAGGTGATATTACTAAAATAAAACCAGAAACAATTCCAGAACACGATATTTTATTAGCAGGATTTCCTTGTCAAGCATTCAGTATTTGTGGAGATCGAAAAGGTTTTTTAGATACCAGAGGAACTTTATTTTTTAATATCGAAGAAATTCTGAAAATAAAACAACCTTATGCCTTTTTACTAGAAAATGTTAAAAACTTAAAATCTCACGATCGCCAACGAACGTTTAAAACCATTATTAAACATTTAGAAAATTTAGGTTATTCCGTTCATCATACAGTATTAAACTCTTTGGATTTTGGTATTCCTCAGAAAAGAGAAAGAACTATTATTGTCGGATTTAAAGATAATATTCAGTTTTCTTTTCCAAAACCAATTGGTATTAAACCAAATTTATCAACAATTTTAGAAAACGATCGTGACATCGATCCTAAATATTTTGTTTCTCCAGAGATAAGAAAAAAAAGGCTATTAAAAGTTAAACCAAATTATCCAATTCCTTCTATTTGGCATGAAAATAAAAGTGGTAATATTTCCGCACTAGAATATTCTTGTGCTTTAAGAGCAGGAGCATCTTACAATTATCTTTTAGTTAATGGAGTTAGAAGATTGACCCCGAGGGAATTACTTCGTCTTCAAGGTTTTTCCGATCGCTTTAAAATCGTTGTACCTTATACTCAAATTCGCAAACAAACAGGAAATACTGTTACTGTTCCTGTAATAGAAGCTGTTGCTAAACAAATGATTGCTAGTATTAAATTTTAAAAGACTGCCGAGTCTAAATGAATCTAAAATAATTATGGAAAACGATCTCTCCAATCATATAAATGAGGCTCAAAAAGCTCTTAATTTAATTATCAAAAAATCTAGAGTACACTTTTACAAACCAATTCAAATTGCAGAAATATTATTTAAGCATAGAGTGGATGGAAAAATAAATTTGGAACAATTAGAAGACTATAGAAATATTTCTAAAAAATGGCGAGATAAAATTACCGAAAGATTTCTGGGTCGAATTTGTACTTCTAGTGCGAAATTTCAAGATAATCTGTTTGAAGTTAATGCAATGCCTCCCAAATTATTATCCATACTGGGTGATTTTAACAAACAAGAAAATGGTATTGTCGAAGCTCATATCTATAGATCTTTTGCAGATAAATATTTTCAATTAAATAACGCCTTAAACTATTGTCTTGATTCTCAGCCTGATTCTTTTAAACTTGATGAGTTTCTAGGGATATTTTGGAACGAACCAGGTTTGAAAAGATCGATCGATAAGATCTTTGAGATTATTGTATACTCACTATTTGAAACTATTGTTACTAATGCAGATATCAAAGTTGAAATTATTGCTGAAGATAGAAATCGAATTCTTGATGAATTTTCTGAGTTTGCTGAAAAAGTAATTGGACTGAATAATCAAAATAATAGAGCTATTTTTAACGCTCATTTTCATAGAGTCGGAGTTACTAATGCGGCCGATCGTGGCTTGGATATTTTTGCTAATTTTGGAGCTGTAATACAAGTCAAGCACTTAAACTGATCCGAAGAAATAGCAGAAGGAATTACCGAAACAATTACAGCGAATAAAATTGTAATCGTTTGTAAAAGTGCCGAAGTAAAAGTTATCAGCTCGTTATTAACTCAAATTGGATGGCGATCTCGTATTCAAAGCGTCATTACTATTGAAGAGTTATCAACTTGGTACGATAGAGCACTAACAGGAAAACACCATCTTTTGCTGGGAAACAATTTATTAGAAAACATCAGAGAACAAATTCAGTTAGAATTTCCTTCGGTAGGTAGCAATGAATTTGATAATTTTATTAAAAAAAGATATTATCATCAAATCAAACATAATCAATGGAAATCTTTTTATAATCAGCAAACTAACTAACAATTGAATACAAGGTTATATTAGTTATTTCTTCTGTTTGCGTTTCTTATCGATTAATTGCCAATCCCAAGTATAACAACCTGGTTGATTCGGCACGCTATCCCATTTTCCTTTGCGTTTGCCAATTGAAATAGTTTTAACCAATCTATTTTTAACAACCTTTAATGCTTCGCCTTCTACTTTGCCGTACAACATCGCTACAATGTAATCTAAAGTAAGAATCGAGCCGGCATTTTCTTTTAACACTTTTTTGACTGCATTAGCCAAAGAAAGACCTCGATAAGGTTCGATAACTTGAATGTTAGTTTTAGATTGAAATCTTTTAAAAGGAGCATCTTTTTTAGTTAAAGTATCTTGAAAGTTAGCGTCAAAAGATTCGCGATCGCTTTGAATTTTCTCTAAAACTTCAATACCTCGATCCGTCCAAAGATAGCCTTTGCGAGAATGATGATAATAATGAGTCCCTTCAGATAACCAATCACTATACTTAATTCTAGCTCGGCTAATCCACTTAGTAGAAACGCCCATTTTTTTGCCGATATCTTTAGTTGGAGTGACGTTAGGGGGAATATCTTCAAAAGTTCTAGATATTTTATCTAATAAATCGACTCCCGTTTCAGTCCAGCGAATAAAGCCTTTATCATCTTTAAGATAATGGGTATTTTCAATAAAGCGATCGGGATTTTGATATCTTTGATTGTTACACCACTCAACTGTAGAACCGATTTTAGCTGCAACTTCTGAAGTATTCCAAGTGTCGGAAAAGCGATCTAAATTACCGTTATTAGCATTGCCATTATTAACAGAATCGAATTCTAAGTTAACATCAGTATTATCCTCTTGTTGCCAACTTTCTAATAATGATTCGGCATGAGCTAATTTAGTTTTAGCAATTTCTGCTAAACGAGAATACTTTTCTGCTAGTGCTGCGTAATGATCTCTAATCTCCAATAAAGAGAATTGTAAGTTATCTGGAGGTGGACTCAATTGCAACTCTCGATCCAAAGGATTTAGAGAATTTTTGTAATCTGACGATGATAAAATCGGCTTTGTCATATTATGTAGATCTTTTTACTGACTGAATTTAACTATTGATGGCATACTGGAAAGAATAACAATTTTACACTTTTTAGACTCCATGCCAAGCAAGTATGTTTTTGTAAACGAATATACGGTTCGATCGCACCACAGACTCATTCATACTCGTACTTACAAATTTATCTGCAAAAGGTGCAAACAACCAACTGTCAGGGAAACTTTTGGGGGGAAACCCTTATACTGTGATGTTTGTCGTCCACCAAAAAAATCTCGATCTAAAAAGCGCGTCACTTCTGCTTCTAATCATAAAGCAAACAATCTTAAATCGAACTCACCTCAGTTACAATCTCAACTCTTACCAGGTTTTGAACCAACTCACTATTTAATCGATCGCAGTAACGATACTAGCACTCCAGTCCGTTTGCTTCCTTCAGATAACCCAGAAAGACAAATTGTCGATACTGGTCGCGATCGTCAGGTCAAAATCGAATATGATGCTAAAAGGGGGTTACTAATTGAAGATTCTCCAGCTATTTCTTGGATGTTAGAAGAAATTGCCACCAAACAACAAAATTAAGAAACTATTTTTTGCCTGATATCGAAAAACAATTTATTTTTTAATTAATTATGATGCGTTTGTTAGCAGCAGATAACAAATATCCTGAATGTTTATTCCTTGAATTAGAAATAATTCCTAACGCTGAAAAATACGATCTGTATTTGCAAATTAAGTTTGATTCTGCTTGGGAGTCTTTAGGAGAAGGTCGGGTTAAATTTGCTTTAAAAAGAGGTCAATTAAAATTAACTTGGCAAGATTTAGAAGTACCTCTAATCGCTCGAAATTTTGGAAAAAATCTAGAAATTGCAGCTTTAGGATCGGGACAAACTCAAACTTGGATTTTTACTCCTCCTCGGGGAGAAAATTTTTTAAAAACTACTGTCGATCGGGTTTTTTTAGCAAGTTTTACCGTCGCTGGCGAGCGCCCGAAAATAGACGCAATATTCAGTGTCAGGCCTGCACACATTGCTTTAATTGAAACGGAAAATTTATGGCGACACGATATTAATCCGAATAAATATACAGTTTTAGAAAGAAAATTAGTTTATCTTTTACAAGAAAATAAAATTAAAAATTATTTGAGTCGCTTGCAATTAGGAGCTGAAGCAACTGCGTTTGAATCTAATGATTCCGATCGCAAAAATGCAGAAAATAATTTAACTTCAGCGACAATCAAAAATTTAATCGATCGCGTTTATAGCGTCGCCACAACAGATTTTTTAGAATTGGCTGCAATAGTAGAATTAGATCCGATCGCAGATTTTGCTGGAGGAAATTTTTTAGCCAATAATCTTAATAATATCCAATTAAGCGGTGCTAATCTCTATCGTACCAATTTCCGAGGCGCGGATTTGACCGATGCGGATTTGAGCGAAGCTAATTTGAGTTACAGTAAGTTGAGCGGTGCCGATTTAAGCGGCGCATATCTCGAAAATGCTAACCTAAGTCATACTAACTTGCGATCGGCTAGCCTCGCTGTCGCTAATTTAATCGGTGCGGATCTCAGTTATGCTAATCTTACCGATGTCAATTTGACTAAGGCTAATTTAACTGAAGCTAAGGTCGATCGAGCTATATTTAGCAACAATGAAGGCCTCTCGGAAAAAATGAAAGCTAATTTAATCGCTCGAGGTGCTATTTTCGATGATGCATGACCGTAAGGGGTATTTTTAGTACATTTTTGCCAAGTAAAGTGATTCCGAATTTAAATTTCAAACTTTGAGGTAATTCTTGCCAAGATACCGGTACGAAACCAAAACGAGTGTAATATCGAATTAGTTTTTTACCCAAACATTCTAGATATAAAGGTCGATCTGCCCTTTGAATGAGATAATTGGTTAAGTAAGTTCCCAAACCGCGATCGCGCCAATCAGATTTTACGACTAGACTACCCAATTCTTGAGCTTCGTTAAAATCTCGCAACTGTCCGCAGGCTAGAATCTCATCTTTACGGTCAATGAGATAAAATTGCTGCCATTTTACCTGAGTCGGATCTAGCATAGCACTAAAAACTAACTTGCGGATCGCCCAAATATCTTCAGCAGTAGCGGGACGAATTAAACATTCTTTGGGTAAAGAGGACATTTTTAGAGATAAAGAAAATAGCAGATATAGCAACTGAACTAGAGATTAGGATACTCATTGCAAAAGCAGAAAATAGGTATTAGGTAGTAGGTAGTAGGTAACAAATAAAATTGTCATAACCTTTACTTCGACTGCTATATGTAAAATATTATTCGATAGTGTGATGGTGTTGCTTGACAGATTAAATATTTCAGTAATTTTACGATAACGGAGCGTAAAGCCACCGTCTTTAAAGCGGTGGATATAAGCGAGCTAGTTCGATCAAACTAGAGCCAGTTTTAACTGGCAATATTATTTTAACTTGATCTAGTTATTTTTCGCCGATTATGATAGCGTAAATATATTGAGGTCGAGCTAACTATTGTGATTGTAATTGAATACAAGTTAAAAGGAAAATTAAAACAATATCAAGCTATTGATAAAGCTATTCGTACTTGCCAGTTTATTCGCAACAAATCGATTAGATATTGGATGGATAATCAAAAAGTAAACAAATACGATTTAAGCAAGTTATCAACCAAGCTAGGTAAAGAATTTGATTTTGCTAAACGACTTAATTCAACAGCAAGACAATCATCAGCAGAAAGAGCTTGGTCAGCAATATCAAGATTTTATGATAATTGCAAAAAGCGCACCGCGCGGGGCGAGGTCTCCTCGCCTATAGCACGGAGCAAGCAGAAAATACCTGGTAAAAAAGGATTTCCTAAATTTTCTAAACGTACTCGCTCTGTTGAATACAAACAATCGGGATGGAAGCTTGATAATCAAACTAAAAAACACATAACTTTCACCGATAAAAACAATATTGGTAGATTAAAACTTGTTGGTTCTAGAGATATATATTTTTATCAACCAGAACAAATTAAACGAGTAAGAATTGTTAAGCGTGCTGATGGATATTATGCTCAATTCTGTATATCAATAGAAGTAAAAGAATATGTTCCGGCAACAGGAAAAACTATTGGTTTGGACGTAGGGCTTAAAGAATTCTATACCGATTCCAATGGTCAAAGCATACCTAATCCAAGGTTTTATCGAAAAAGTGAAGCTCGTCTAAAAAAAGCACATCGTGCAGTAAGTAAAAAGAAAAAAGGCAGTGCTAACCGCAAAAAAGCAATTAAGAAATTAGCTAAACAACATCTTAAAATAAGTAGGCAACGTAATGACCATGCTGTGAAATTAGCAAGGTGCGTAGTCAAGTCTAACGATTTGATAGCCTATGAAGATTTAAGAATTAAAAATATGGTTAAAAACCATTGTTTATCTAAAAGTATTAATGATGCTGGTTGGTATCAATTTCGAGTAAAGTTAGAGTTTTTTGGTAAAAAGTTTGATAAAGTAACGGTTGCAGTTCAACCTAATTATACATCTCAAAAATGTTCTAATTGTGGTGCAATTGTCAAAAAATCTTTGTCTATTAGAACTCACATTTGTCAGTGTGGATGCGAGTTAGATCGCGATCGTAATGCAGCAATTAATATACTTGAATCTGCCTTAGCTACTGTAGGGCATACAGGAAGTTCCATACTAGATATGGTAAACGCTTCAGGAGAAGATACCTCTATTATTATTGGTAGTAATACCTGTAATAGTAAGTAACTTCATTGAATGAAGAATCCGCGCTTTTTTAAAGCGGGGAGTGTCAATAAGCTGTCACATTGTTTAGGTAATCTTATTAACATTGACCTACAGCCATCTAAGAATATTCGGCCGATGATGACCCAAACAGAAAAGCAAAAACTTTTTGAAGAAACTAAGATCCTGACCGGTTTCTGTGCAGAAGATGAAGCCAATCTTATCGCCCTATCGCCGATTATGAAACAGCACGGCAATCGACTGGCAGAATTTTTTTACGATCGCCTAAATAGGCTCGAGACTACCAAAGCAATTATTGAAGCCAAACCCGGGCGATCGGCTAGTTTAAAAGTTACTTTAATTGCCTGGTTTAATAACCTATTCGCTGGAAACTACGATCTTAATTACGCTACCAACATGATGCGAATCGGTCAAGTTCACGTTGCTGCACAAGTTGACCAGAGATACGTTCTTTCGATGTATGGTATGGTCTTTCAATTTATTATTTCTGCATTAGAATCTGAATTTGACGGGAAAGTTGCTGAAATTGAGCCACTGCAAAATTCTGTAGCTAAAATACTCTCGATCGATATGGCAATGATGATGGAAAGTTATTTTGTTGAATTACTTGATTCTACAGGTTGGTCGATGACTTTACTCAAAAAAATGGCCACCGTATCCGTTTCAAAGAAATTGAAGACAGCAGATAATGGAAAATAAGTAACTCACATTTTGCACCTAGACGAAAATCAGCTAATTTCAAGCTTTTGAGGTGCGATCCTTAAAATCAAAAATGGGAATAAAAAGTTTAGATAATACTTGGCGATCGAAATACAAAGTGCAAAATATGAAATTACCGATTCTTAGTATCCAAAGTATTTGCCATAGGTTAAAAATGTGTAACCTATTAAAAAAATTAGAAAGGTACTAAATACCTCAGTCAAAAAATTTGTATCGTTAATTGTTTTTCTAACATTTTGATTATCTTCTGAAACCCGATTTGGGGATAGTTCTAAATTAGAAGCCTTATCTGGATCTAACTCAGGGTGCTGTTGCAAAGGAGATTCAGACGTTGTTACTTCCTTGATGCTTGTAAATTTAGTAAATAACGATTTTAAATCATACTTTCTGTAAATAACCGTAGCTATCAAAGATGCACAAAATAGTATGCCAACATTCGCAAGATAAGATATAGCTAAATGCCTATTCATTTTGGATAAAATCTCCTTTATATTATTATTGTCTGAGCGAAGTCGATATAGTAAGTTCTCTTACCTTTTTACTAGTCCAATTTTCAGTCGATATAGTAAATTCTTTTACTTTTTTTACTCTTTTGTTAGTCCAATTTTCAGTCGACCTAGTAAATTCTTTTACTTTTTTGCCAGTCCAATGACCAGTCGCTATAGTAACTTTTTTAGCCCTTTTACCAGCCCAAGCCCCCGCTTTTTTTCCTTTGATAAAACCGTCAGTAAGAATTATATCTGAATGATTTTCCTCAAGCTGGAATGAAGCTTGATGTAGAGGAATTGTATATGATGTTTCTAGGACATTGTTTGAAAAATTTTTTTGATTTTCAGCGACAAATTGGTAATTTTGAATATCTATTTTATTTTCCTCTATTAAAGATTGTGCGTTGGCAGCTTGCCCGCCAATAAATAAGCAAGAAAATGTTATTAGCGATATTAAAAAACTGAAAGCAAATATTTTTTTTTTGAGCATTCGTCTCATTATATGATTTCTAGCTATCGATTCAATCAATTATTTCAAAAAAATAAATACAAATTAAATTCAAATCCAAGAGAAAAAATTCTGGATAAATTCAACTAAAAATCCTACTAAAAAAGCACCAATCCAAGTGGCTAGAAGCACTAGAAAAACTCCTATTATCGGAACT
>JASJCW010000302.1 GCA_030065265.1 Prochloraceae cyanobacterium | reverse complement strand
CCCAATGGTCAATGGTCAATGGTCAATGGTCAATGATTAGCATTGCCAGGGCGAGTTAACATGGCTGCGGTCTTCTTCTGGATTTGATTGAGTGCAATTGGTATTGGAGGAATTGATATTAGTTTGAAACATTAACAAACCAAAATAAAATAATCCTGCTAAGGTGGCGATCGGTATCCCTAGGAAAAAGTTGAGTTTAAGTTTTTTTTGCATCATTTTTTTAAATCTTTGTGATTAAAAGTTTTGACTTTTAATTATTCTTTTAAATCTTCTAGGAGGGAAGGCTCGCATTCAATTTCTGCCCAAAACATGGAGGAGCGGCAAACTTCTTCTAAAGTTTTTTGAAAATCCTGAGAGGTAGATGTAGGTTGTTCTAGATCGGCGACAATATTGGTTTCGATTTCTGGAACGGTCGTTTGTTGTTTAAGTGGAAATAATTGTTTTAACCTTAATTGAGCGAACATTTTTTGCTCCTTTATTGTTCTTGAAAGTTGGTTTTGGCTTGTTTGCCCCGAAAAGTAACTGCAGTTTTTGGCTCTAAAGAGTTTTTAACTAATACATGTTCTGTGAACAAGAGTTACGATATGAATTCTAGTTCTTGCTCATGGGTAAAGTCAAGAGTCCAATTTTATACTCATATTTTTAAAGAAAAATGATTTAAGCAGCCCTAAGCCTTGCTCTGCAAGTATTGGCATAAACAATCTAAATCTGGAGAACTTTAATTCGTTATTTAGTTAATAAGTAATATAAAGGAGAAAATTATTAGAGTTCAATTAGAGAGAGCTTTTCAAGCTATTTATTTAAAATCGAAAGAAAATCCAAAGATTGTTGCTAAAAACTCAACTAATCCAGCAATTTTTGAATTTCTTCAACCGAAGCAAGATAATCTTCCATTGTGCGAATACTTTTAACAACTTTTTGAGATTGTTCTTCAACAATTTTGTTATCTTCGATCAGGTTCTGGATTAAATTTTTTAATTCTTTTGCAGTTTGGCGATCTAATTGTTCACTTTTATTATCAATTAATTCTTGAAGATTTTTAACAGTTTCTTGAGAGCGTCTAATTCTGGCAGTGACCAAATTAATCGGTTCTCTAGATTGGGGTAATAATTTTCTAATTATATGAAGAGTCATGTGGATTAATTTAAGTGCTTCTTTGCTAGACGATTCCACCACTGTCCTAATTCTAACTCCCATAATTATTTAGAGCTAATTTGTTCAGAGATGAGATCGAGCCGATCTGAGAACAAATTGATACTACCGAGATAAATATTAAGTTGTTTGCCATCAAGTTTGCCTCTTAAATAGCAATATCGATCGCCATTTGCTCTTGATTTAACTTCGATGCGAAGCATTTCGATAGAATTTAGATCGATGTCGAGAGAAAGTTTTCCAGCAGCAATTTTTTCTTCTAGAAGTTCTTTCTGTTTGTTTCTGATCTCAATTTCTGGCAAGTAACTTTTAACTAATTGGTTGATTTCTAAAATAGAATCCTGATTGAGATAAGGAATAAGCTTTTTGATGATTCGTGCTTTTTTATCTAAAGATAGTTCGTTGACTAGTTTAGATAATTGCTGAAATTTCATTTCAGTTTGATCTAAACTCGGTAAAGGAGTTGAAGTTGCAGAAGCGAGAACTTGCTTGATTAAAGGTTTGAGATCATCATAATAAGTTAATGGTTTAGAGATAAAAGAAAATAAACGCTCGTGATTAACAATTAAATTTTGAGTTTGTTTGGCTAAATCTGGATAACCACTCATAATTATAGTTTTAAGATAAATATCTTTTTGCTCTAACTCTTGTATGAGAGCATTCCCATCTAGGATTGGCATTTTGAGATCCGTAACCAGTAAATCAATAGAATTTTGAGAACGCTCAAAGGCTTTTAATGCTTCAAGTCCATTTTCGACAAAAATAAATTCGCACTCTTTTGCTTTTATTTCTTTTCTGAATGCACTTCTTACTACCGGATAAATTTCGGTTTCATCTTCAACAAATAAAATTGTACTCATAATAAATCGGTTGGAAAAAGCCTCCTGTGAGACGGTAAGGTATTGAGCGGACTGCGTCCGTAAGGCAGAAGGCAGAAGGCAGAAGGCAGACGGCAGAAGGGTCAACATTTTCACTTATTCCTTAAGGTCTCAAGCCCCGTCGTTCACAAGTCCGCGACTTTCGAGAAGACCTCGAAAATTTAAGTCGGATGCGACGGAAGAGGTTTGGTGAAAGTTCAAGCTCCCTTCGCTCCAAGTGGCCTTCTGCCCTCTGCCCTCTAACTTCTGCCTTGCAGCGAAGCTGCTTGACAAAACAAAAGGACAAATCAAACTGGATCTGAGTCCACGAAGCAAATTGGTGGCTAGTTTAATCAGATTAGCTTTTGTGAGCGCAGCATTTTACTTTTGTTTTTTACCCACTGTATCACGAAGGAAGGGGATGGTGACACTCTGCGCGAGACACGCGGGTCTCCGACTCGAGAACAGCCGGATGAATCTTGCTGGCTTAATTGAGCGGTGCGGATTTACGATGGTGTAAATTCAGGTTCTTGTTATGATCGCCGCCCCGCGTCGAGAATCCTCGACGCGGACGGTACGAAGATCGCGTCTCCTATGCAGTTATATTAAGTCCGTTTAATTACTCATTTGTCGGGGAGACTGGGAGACTGGGAGACTGGGGGAGTGCATTTTATAGTGGGTTCAATAATCCAGAAGTTAATCGAACAAGTTTATATTTGTTCTCCCCGTCCCCCCGTCGCCCCGTCCCCCCGATTAATTTATGCTGTTTACCCGAACTTGATATTAGCCTGCGGTTCAACCTAATGTAGCAAGGATGCCCCTTCTTCAAAAACGAGTGAACGTTTGCGAACACCAATGTTTTAAGTAGGGGAGGAATTGCTACCAATATATCGGAGCGAAGCGACATCCGCATCAGGTAAGCCGCAGGCTAACTGATAGGTCGGAGTAGTTTATGAGAGGTTTTTAACAATTTTAGGCCAAGAGATAGTAAATTCAGTCCAGGCAGATTGTTTAGACTTAACAGAAATAGAACCTTTATTTTTCTTCTCAACAATATCTTGAACAATTGCCAAGCCTAAACCGGTACTAAATTGTTCTTTCTGAGAAAAGAATCGGTCAAAAATGAGAGGTAAATTGCTTGGTGCTATTCCAATCCCATTATCTTTAACGCGAATTTCAACGCGATCGCGACAATTGAGGGTAGAAATTAAAATAAGTGGTTTGTACTCAGTTCCCAGTTTTTTTTCTTGGGTTCTAATCGCATCTATTGCATTATTAATCAGATTCAAGATGACTTGCTTGAGATCGATTGAGTTTAAGTAGAAAGGTTCAATTTGAGAATCGGGATTAAATTTAATAAAATCGCCAAGATTTTGATCTTCTTTATTAAGAAGAATGGTGCGGGTATTAATGGCTTCAGTAATAGTCTGATTGATATTGAGTAACTCAGAATTATGGGGATTTTTGCCGCCAAATCCATGAAACACCATATTTTTGAAGATAGAACTCATCAACTTAGCGTGTTTTTTAATTGTGGGCAAACAGCCTTCAAAAACCTCGGTCATGATTTCGGTTGATTCAGATTCAACGAAGTTGATTCGCGCTGATAAAAGTTTGATTTCTGCTTTGAGAGCTGGAGGGAGTTCTTCTTTTTCTAGCTTTTCAATTAAGAGAAAATGTTCGGTAATAGTAGCTTCAAGTTGTTGCTTAATTTCTTTTAATTCTGCTTCAATCATAAAAGAGTGACTGATAAAAATATTCAGAGAATTATTTAATTCGTGGCAGAGATTTTCAGCTAATTTACCAACATTAACTAATCTATCTTGAGCTATTAATTGTTCTTCTCTATCTTGGAGCTTTTTAATCGTATTGTTTAAGCTGGCGTTTTTAGCATTTAATAGATTCTTTTGGTATTCTATTTGTTGAGTTCGCTCTCTAACTTTAAAATTTAAATGCTGATTGGCTCTTTCGATTTTATCGATGTAAACTGCAATGTTCGTAAAAACTCCGGTGCTAACGATCGCCAGAGCGGGCGGAATGACTGGCAGCCAAAACTTATTAAATACGTATGCCCCATAAGTAAAAATAAATAAGAGCAAAGATAAAATCGTAACGATCGCGATCGCAGTAAATAAAAACTTAGCAGACTTAAATCGATCGGCTCTGAGCAAGGAAGATGGTTTTGTTTGTTCCTCGAATAAGATTTTACTTTGTTTGGTATTACCAGCGGCCCAGATGAAACGATAAGACAAGAACAACCAGAAAACGATCCAAAACCACTCCCACAAGTTAGGAATAGTTTTAATTACTGTGCGATTACCTTCTGCAACGTCAATTAAGTGTTTGATAATATTAGCTTGAACTTCAACTCCGTAGACTGAAGATGGAGCAGCGAAGGATTCTCGATAATATGGAACATTAAACATATCGTTGGAACTAGGAGCGGTATTCCCAATCAAAACGATTTTATCCTTGAAAGAGTCTGGAGGGACGTTATTATTTAAAACATCTACGACCGATAACTTTGTCCATTTTTTTGGTGGAATTCGCCAATTTATGAAAATTTGATAGCTAGAATCATCTGCTCTAACGTATCCACCATCATTAGCCAAAAATTGAGGTAAGACGGTATTGCCAAGACGGAGTTCGTTGGTCGGTTCTTGGCTAACGTTTAAATTATGTTCTTTGAAATAAAAAGCGGCAATTTTGATGGCGAAACTCTCGATAAAGTTAGGCTGAGTGCCAGTTAATTCTTCTGAAAAATGATTTGCTGGTGTAATCGCTAAGAAAGTCCTGCGTATAAAACCGTCAAGATCGAGAATTTGATCGTTAGCTCCGACTCGTCCGGCTCTTAAGAGAGTAGAATTACCTCGAATAGGTTCAATACCTGGGGAGTGAGTGCCAACGACTTTTTCAATTCCGACTAAATTATCAGTTTCGGCAAAGATTTTCTGAAGTCGATTGTATTCAACTGTATTATCTTTTGGAACGGGTAGATCTCTGTAGATATCTAGTCCGATGACATTCGGCTTTTCTCGATTGATTTTTGTCAGCAAATCTGCTAGCTCTTTATCTTCAAGGGGATAGGTCGCCAGATTTTTAATGTCAGTTTCACTAATTTCAACGATCACGATGCGATCGTCAAGCTTTTGTTCTACTGGTATTTTTAGTAGAGATTCAACCGGATTTTGTCCGTACCAATCGAAAGCTTGTAACTCATAAATTTGCAGGAATCCCGCAGCTCTTAAGATGAAAATAGCACCCAAAATTAAGATGGCAAAAAAAAATCTAGCTTGCCAATCGCTCCACAATTTTTTGAGCCACTCTAATCTGCTTGATAATACATTTTTTGATAAGTTTTTTTGATACTCAAGGCTTTTAGGAGCAGATTTCATCGAATTTTCAAAATTTTTCTGAATCGATATGGGAATCCATCGGTTCTAGCGATGGGAGGTTCAATAATTCTATCCCGATTTACTGGCAAAATGAAGCTCAGATAGTCAAATCAGAGCTTTGTTCAAGATGTTGACTGATTTTTGTTTGAGCATTGAGCTGGTTAATTATTTATTTTGAGGGATTCTGTTTTGGTTGTTTCCCAATCTAAAGCGGAAATATCAGCACTAAGAAATGCTTGATCGTACAGATTATATTGTTTGAGTAATTCACTAATTGTCGTGCCTCGCTCGTCTGAGGCACTATCTCGATTTTGAAAAGCTGCTACGATCGCGTCGTACCAAATATTCTCATCTTTTAAAGTAGTTAAACGTTCTTGATCGTTTCGAGCTTGAGATAATGATGGTGGCTCGCTGACACGACGTACCCATAATCGTTTTCCAATATCGGTAAGGGTATAGTTTTCGCGACAAACAATGCCCACGATCAAGACATAATCACGGTCTAGCTTCATTTCAGGAAGGTTTTCAGGGATTGATAGAGTGACGATCCCTTTTGTTGTTACTTCAAATTTTTGGTAAGTTAAAGTTTCTCGAGTTTTAGCATCAATCCAGGCATATCTGAGAGGGCCACCAGGAACTTCTTGAAGATAAATTGAAAAAGTCGGATGAGATTTTATTGTTTTGGCAACTTCACCATCGGGAGGGGCAAAAGCAACTAAGTCACTATTGATAGGGTATTGACAATCAGATCTGCTACCAGCACCTCGATCTGTTTCTGTCGTCGGCTTACTCCTAGGTACGCCATTCTTGAAGATTGAATTTTTATTTTCCGAACTTATTCCTGGGGAATAAGAGGTGAAACCTAAATACGCTAATACTATTAAGGGGATTGCTAAAAATTTTTTCATTAGTTGTTTTGTTCTAGTTGTTTAACTAACGTTTTGATCTTATCGAAATCAATTTCGATCGCACTAAAATTTTTTTTGTTCTTCAAAATTTAGAAAAAATCCACTAAAAATTTTCTTGTTCCTCGAAATTCACGAAAGTAGACCATAATGCTGGAGGAGATTTGAGCAGCTCTAGTTGAGCTTGACGTTTTGCTTCTGCAATACTTTTACCTTCGCTCAGATAAAAATAAAAATTTTTGACGAAAGACTCGGCGATCCGATCTTGCACGACCCACAAAGTTCCGACAACATTTTCAGCTCCAGTTCTAATCCCAGTGCCAGAAATTCCTAAAGGGGCTTGTTGGCTACCTTCAGCCGTCTCACAGGCACTTAACATCAATAAGTATGGTGGTA
>JASJCW010000301.1 GCA_030065265.1 Prochloraceae cyanobacterium | reverse complement strand
GGCGATCGTTTTTTGCTGCGTCGTTATCGGTTAAAGATGTATTTTTGACCAGTTCTGCCAATTTTTTCAATTTGGCGGCAATTTTGTGTTTATCTACGGTTTCTGATTGTTCTAATTCGCTTTGAAATTTATCGATTGTTTTATATAGCTGATGTTGCCATCTTTCTACGGATTTAGTGACTGTTTTTTTCCCGTTACCGTTACCGTTTGGATTGCTCGATTCCAAGTTAGATTTTACTGGATCTGGAGTTAAATTAGGTTGGCGATTCATACTTTATTCGCAATGATATGGGGTTATTATTTCTGAAGGATTAGTCAGAGTAAGATCGAGAAAAATAATCGCTCGCTTTGCTTAATTTTTAAGGACGCACTCAAGGATTGATTCGATATCGATAGTCATTAAAGGCTGCTTGCGATCGTCGAGAAAGTAACCTCTCAGGAAAGGGCTAATTTCCGGATCGATCCTGCTCGATGACATTGGTAGGAGTCGATCTAAATTATAAGATTCGATGGTGTTTGTTTGTTTGACTAACATTCCGAAGTGACGATCTCCTTTACTTGTCAAAATTGCTACGGCCGATAGCGGCGGTTTTGCCCCTTCGTACCATTTTTTTGCTCCCAACAATTTGGCTAAGTCTAAAATCCAAACAGCTTCACCTCGCCAATTAATTATTCCTAACCAATATTCTTCTACCTGCGGGACTGGCAATATTTTCGACAAGTTGATATTAATTACTCCTTTTAATTCTCCTAGGAATAGCAAGCAGTCAATTTGTGAATTGAGTGAAAATCTTAAAAATCTTTCTCGATCTGATTCGCTGTTTTCTTTAGTCTGGAATGTTTGACTGTTAACTAGGGAAGACATAATCTAGATAATAAATTGATTGATCGTACGGACTAAATTAATTTCATCTATGGGTTTAGTTATATAAGCATCTGCACCGCTCATATTCCCCCAAGTGCGATCGAGGTCTTTGTTTCTGCTCGAACAAATTATTATAGGAATAGTGTTTGTTGCTGGATTATTTTTTAGTTTTCGGCATAATTCAAACCCACTTTGGCCGGGCAAAACAGCATCTAGAAGTATTAGATCGGGTCTATCTTGTTTTAGTCGGAGTTGAGCTTCTTCTGCGCTATGCACTTCAAAGACAGAAAAGCCTTCTTTTGCCAACAGGCTGGTTATCTTTTTACTCTCTACGATACTGTCTTCGACTAAAAGAACTTTGCTCATAATAATTTAACGCCATCTTAATGTCTACAATACTATTCTTTATTCTCTCAGTGAAGGGCGATCTAAAAAACAATTTTGTTAATTGATATCTATTAAAACACGTAAAAAAGGCAACTTAGAGTTAAACTGAACCGAACTTACTCCAGCGAGGGGACTTTTCTAGACTGCATTTTGCTACATTGACTCGAGGCGAAGAAAAGGGTTAGTTTTTTTGAGTTAATAATGCTCTGTTAATTTAAATCGATCTCTAACGACAAGTTAAGACGATCGCAGAATATTAATTACCTAAGTTATCTCTAAACTAAGTTGTTTTCCGCGAGGGGAAATAATACACTGTTTTTGAAAAAGATATTAATTAATCGGCAAGAAGACAATTTTTATAAATTTAAATCGAGCTGTTGCGATCGGGTATTTTGCTTTTGCTTTTTCCTCGAGCGAATTAGTAGATTGAAACGCTACAGATAGCTAGATTTCGATTATATTTACTTTAGCAATTATCGAAGTAAAAAAATTGAGCTAAAGCAATTTTCCGACTCTTTTGCCTGTCTTGACAGAGGTTACCTAACGCAATTTGCTGGCGAGGGCTTCCGGCACTGTTACTTATTGTTTCTTATTCTTTTATTGATTTTTATTGGTTTTAAGATGTTTTTCTAGAGTTGATAGTAGCTCTTCTCGGGTCACTGGTTTGGAAAGAAACCCGTTGCCGCCAACTAATTTAGCACGCACTCGATCTACTAAACCATCTTTACTGGTTAAAATGATAATTGGAACGTTTTTAAGATTAGGTGCTCTGCGGAGTTGAGCGCAGAGTTCGTAACCGTTAATCACCGGCATGATTAAATCTAAAAAAATTAAATCTGGTGGATTTTTGAGCAGCATTCCCAATGCATTCATCGGATCTTTGATACTTATAAACCGATATCCTTGTTGAGTAATAAATTTTCCCAAAGCTTGAGCGATCAAGGGACTATCATCAATACAAACAATTAAGGGCTTATTTGGATCTGTTTTTTCTGGTACTTTTGAAATAATTAAATTGTCTGATTCGGAAAAAAACAATAGTGTTTTTTTAAATTCACTAAATGAGAATCTACTATTGATACTGTTATTAGAGGTTGGAGAAAAAGCAACAAAACCTGTTGGCAAAAGGGATATTAACGTACTGGTGAGATGGACGAGATCTTGTTTGCTAATTGCAGCTAAAGACCTGATATTATATTTTCCGTCAATTAAAGAGGTCAAGCTAGGATGGAGGATACTGGTTATTTCTTCTCGATATTTTTGAGATTTTTGAATTATTGGAAATAAATTGGGAGAATAATCTGTCAGTCCGGCTTTAACCCAAGTTTGCCAAGTTTGTTTGGTTTTTTGAGATATTTTTTCTGTATCGACTAAAACAATCAAGCCTTCTAATTTATCATCATAAATAGTTTTATAAGATATTTTGTTAGATTCGCTTGCTCCATGTTGGAGGATATCAAAAAACACTTCACTGAGTAAGTTTACTATTAACTTAGCAATCTGTTTTTTTTCAATTGGACTTCCTTGTTTGTGCAATTTAGTCAGGATCTTGTAATCTCGATCTTTATTTAATGTTTCTGTTTCTTTTGCTAGCTGCTGGGGGGTAATTTGCGGACAGACTACAGCTAAATGTCTTTGCCAGCGTTCTGTGGAATGATTTCCTCCCGTAGCCCATAATAAACGCCCGAGCCGAAAATAAAATTTCCATTCTATGTTAGGTCTACTTCTGACAATTAAGCTACCTGTAAAACGATCTTTTTTTAATTGATTGAAGCAATAAAATATGTCTTCTGCCATACTTTTGTTTGTTACTATTTTTACTGCGATCGAGTAATGCTATGGAGGTCTTTATCGAGACTAATAAACTCTATAAGCTATGCTTTCCTCAACCATTGTTTGATGATATCTGGTTTTATTTTTGTTAAAAGGAGGGTTTTGTAAAAATTCTTCATCACAGGAAGGGTCAAACAAATTTGAATTAAATTTTGAGAGACCGCTCGGTCGATTCAAGATCGAGTGCAAATTTATTGCTAGCTGAGAAGTTTAAATACACTAAACCCGCGTTGCAAAAATATATTCAACAAATTGATTGACATTGTTATTTTAATAAAAATTGATACTTTATAAAAATAATCAAAATCTAGTTGAATTTTGATAAAATCTTAACAGGAAATTAACCAATCGGGGGCAACTCTAAGGGGATGCTGCCCATCAAACCTTTACGAAAGTCGTTTAATAATTGATTGGCGGCTCGCTCGATGTCCCCTTTGTATTGTTGGTTACCTAAATTGTGAAGGTACTCTTCCCCAGTTACGGTAAGAGGATCTAGATTGTAGCGATCTTGCAAAATTCGATCGAAGTTTAAATCTACTAAAAAATCGACAGTTGCTGCGGCCACCCTTTGGTTGTCATAGGCTGCTTCGCCGATATCTTCGCAAATAGCTAATTTAAGCGCGTCTGCTTGATTTTCTAAACGGTTGGGGATGACTCCAGGAGCGTCTAAAAGCTCGATTTCCGGCGATATTCGCACCCATTGCAATTTTCTTGTCACCCCTGCACGGCGCGCGCTAGCCACGGCTTTACGCCCGACTAAACGGTTAATCAAAGCAGATTTACCAACATTAGGAAAGCCAATTACTACAGCACGAACGGGACGAGCAAGCATCCCGCGATCGCGCCTTTTTTGATTGATTGTTTCTCCGACTTTGCGGGCGGCTTTAATTATTTGACGAATTCCCTTACCTGCTTTGGCATTGGTTAAATAGATTTGTTCGCCCCTTGCTTCAAACCAATCAGACCATTTTTGGCATAAGCTGGGGGGTATCATATCGATGCGATTAAAAACGATTACCTTGGGTTTTTGGCCGATCCAATTTGGTACTTCGGGATGGTGGGAAGCTAAAGGAATTCTCGCATCTAATACTTCTAAGACGAGATCTACTCTTTTAAGTTGTTCTTTTAATTGCCTCTCGGCTCTGGCAATATGGCCCGGATACCATTGAATTGGTGGTGTTGACATTAGTCTTTAGGGTGGATGGGAAAATATTAATTTAACAGTTCATCTTCCCGCTCGTACAGTAGAACGTTTAAGATCTCTTCTGGATTGAAACGGACGAGATCGCTACAGGGTAAACCGGTTTCGTTTTTAACTTGTGCGATCGCTTGTTTGGCAGTTTCGAGATCTAAATGAAAAGTATTTAAAGCGATCGCTTTGACTTTAATCTCTCCAAAAGTTCCGCCAACAGAGGCAACTGTTTCGTATAATTTTACTACTTCTGACAGGGGGGGAATTTTTACTTCTGGCAGATCGGCGATATGTTTTTGTCCGGCACGATGGACTAAAATTAATCCGGTAGGTTGGCTGCCTCTGATTAAGGGTAATGTGGCTGTCGATCCGGGATGAACTAGAGATCCTTGACCTTCAATCAGCAGTAGTTCGTTATCTTTGGCAGAGTCTAACACCATTTTTTCGACTGCACCGGCCGCAAAATCTACTCTGACAGCATCTAAAGCGATTCCTTCGGTTGCGATCGCCAAACCCCCTTGTCCGGTTGCTAAAAATTTGGATTTAATTCCTTTTTTAACTGCTGCTCGATGCAATTCGATCGCTGCTGACATTTTACCAACTCCCATATCCGTACCGACTGTGAGGATGCGCTGACAGGAGAGCGATCGCGCTTTAGCACTGGCTATTTTTAAGTCTTTTGGTTCTGCTCTAATATCCCAAATCCACTGACCGTCTTTCAATTGACCGAATTTGTCGGCTAGGGGAGTATGCAGGCCGTTAACGACGGATAAACCGGCTTTCACGGCGGCTTCAACTTCTAACTGCCAAGCATCGGTTAAAGCTCCTCCAGAGGGTGCGATACCGATTAATAAAACGGTGGGTTGGTATTTTAATGCTTCAGTAATATTAGCGGCGATCGGAATGTTTCTGTTGAGATCGATTAATTGAGAGAGGGATTTTCCAGCATTTTCGCGATCGAGGATGGCGACGATTTCTGAGTGGCCGTAACGTAAATAGGATATGCCGGTTTTACCGTGATGAGAACTAAATCCTTGATGGAGTAAAATGGCGACGCGATCTTCTTTTTTAAGCACTGTATCTTACCCCCAATCCCGGCAAATCATTAGGCAACAAATGTCCTTTTGATAATATAGCTCCGGTAAAAGGATCGTTGGTTAAATTGAGATGAGAATCTAAGTCGAGATAATCGGCTAGGGGGGAGAGGTGGGCCATGGCGGTGTTAGCTAAACTACTATCGGAGTAGCAACCGAACATTACTTTTAAACCGCAAGCTTTGGCAACCTGGATCGATCGCATTATTTCAGTCAATCCCCCAGCTTTCATAATTTTTAGGTTAACTCCAGCGATCGACTTGGCTAGTCGAGGAATATCTTTACTTGTCAGACAACTTTCATCGACAAAAATAGGTAGGGGAGATTGTTGGGATAGTTCGGCTAATGCTGCTTCTTTTCCTACTGCTAGGGGTTGTTCTAAATATTTTACGTTTAAATCTGCCAGCCAACGGGACATGGCGATCGCCTCTTTTAAGTTCCAACCTCCATTCGCGTCTACTGTTAAATCGCAATCGGGTGCGACTGCTTTGACTGCTAAAATAATGGCGCGATCTGCTTCTATCCCTGCTGGCGATCCTAATTTGACTTTTAAGATTGTTGGAGCGACTAATTCCAGCCAATTTTGCACTCTTATTTTGACCTTTTCTGGGGTATCGATGCCGATCGTCACTGAAATTGGCACGATGCGATCGCGATTTAAACCCCACAAACGCCAGAGGGGTAAACCGGTTTTTTTGCCCAGCCAGTCGTATAGTGCCATATCGATCGCCGCTTTTACTGGAGAAGATATTCTTTCTTTTTCTAAGACTGTTAATATTTCTTGTCTTTGCAGTGGGTGAAAATTAGCTATTATCGGTAAAATGCGATCGAATTCTGCAATTAGTTGCTCGGTATTTTGGCAGTTTTCTTTACTTAGAGAAAATGGGGTCGCTTCCCCAATTGCTTCAATTTGTTCTTGCTGTATTTTAATTAAGATATTAGTTGTTTGACTGGTAGTTCCCCGACTAATTGTTAAAGCAAATTTTTTACAAACGGTAAATTTAGAAAGATTAAAATCCACAGTTTTGCAATCTATTATTTTTTATCAATAGTAAATAACGAACAAACAACAATAGTTCGATCGAATATTAAAGCGAGCAAAAAACGATTTTTTTAACGCCATTTGGGTTTAAGTCCCCTCTTTAATCTTTAGATAAAGAGTCTTCAATTAAAAGTAGTCTAAATATACTTTTAAATTGTCCTTCTGCCCTCTGCCCTCTGCCTTCTGCCTTCTGCCCTCTGCCTTCATTTAACTGTTTCTGCAACAATAAATTAATTACGATCGTGTCAAAAATGTGACAGAATTGAGGCGATCGAATAAATCGTAAAATATTAAAGCTGTAAATAAAAAAATAA
>JASJCW010000300.1 GCA_030065265.1 Prochloraceae cyanobacterium | reverse complement strand
GTTAGTTTTTTTGCTGCTTCGGGAATAAAACTCATGCATTATTTTTTTACAATCCATTCAAATTATAAAATACAGAGCAAGCAAGTAGAAGGTAAGAGGCAATAGGCAAGAGATAAGAGGTAAGAGGCAAGAGGTAAGAGGCAAGAGGTAATAGGCAATAGGCAGACAGGCAATAGGCAGACAGGCAAGAGGTAATAGGCAAGAGGCAATAGGCAAGAGGCAAGAGGCAAGAGGCAAGAGGGGGATTGAGAAAAGATTTTTCTGTCTGTTTATTGCTTGAAGTAAAGTGAAAATTCAGATTTTTTAAGTTATATTTGTGAATCTAATTATTTGAAAGTGTCAGTATTGGCTCGCAATCAATTAATAAAAAAAGCTCGATCGCGCGATCGAGCTGGCTAAATGTATCTTCTATCTTTGACGATTTTGTTTTCTTTGTTGCCTGATTTCTTGCATTTTTTGACGCTGTTCGGTAGTTAATATTTGACTGACTTGTTGACGAGTATTTTGGCGAATCGCTCTGATTTGTTGCTTTTGATCTTCGCTAAGATTGAGGGATTTAAACATTTTGCGGCCTTTCATTCCTCGTTCTTTAATTGTTTCTAATTGCGCTTTTTGTTCGGCAGTTAAAATATTTTCTATTTGGGTGCGACTAGATTTAAAAACTCGTTCGACTCGGTTTTTTTGTGACTCTGTCAGGCTTAAATTTTCTGCCATACGATCTAGTCTCGTACCTTCTTTAGCCATTGCTGGAGATATTGAAGCTCCAAAAATGATTAAAGCGATCGCACCAGTTAAAAATAAAGATCTTTTCATTGCTTTTTAGGAATTAATTGAATGTTACGCTGGTTTAGACAAGAGTGAAGTAAAAAAGGTTCAAAGAATTTCCAATATCTCTTAAATCGATCTTGAATCTCCTATTAGTAAAGCTTTGCGAGGGGTGGACAGAGCTGTAAAAAGTTATTAAATTTGACGCTTGAGGTGATTCCTTTAATGTCTAATAATAGTATGATTGTCAATTTAAAGGGAGTTAAACAATGCTATTGGAGTTAAAACGGATCGTAATTCCGCCAGGACAAAGGGTGATTTTTGAGAATACAAGCTGGCAAGAATTTGAAACTATTTTGAATGAATTAGGAGAACGTCGCAGCTCGAGAGTTGCTTACAATAATGGCAAACTGGAAATTATGACCCCACTACCAGAACACGAAACGAACAAAAAAATTATTAGTTATTTTGTTGAAATTTTGCTAGAAGAATTCGAGCTTGAGTTTTGGCCTTTGGGTTCGACTACTTTTAAAACAAAATCTATGGGTAAAGGTATCGAACCAGATGATTGTTTTTATATTAAAAATGAGGCATTAGTTAGAGGTAAAAAAAGATTAGATTTAAGCACCGATCCGCCACCAGATTTAGCCATAGAAATAGATTTAACTTCCACCAGCAATTTAGAAATATATGCAGCGTTAAAAGTTACAGAATTATGGCGATTTGAAAATGGTAAGTTAGAAATTAATCTTTTACAAGATAATAAATATATAGTATCGGAATCAAGTCCTACTTTTCCTAATTTACCTTTGAGCAAAAAAATTCCCGAATATTTAGAACGTTGCCAAAAAGAAGGGAGAAATAAAACAATGAAAGCTTTTCGTAGCTGGGTGAGAGAAGAATTAAAGCTTTAAATTACACCAATTCCCCAAAATAATACTAAAGATAGATCGTTCAAATCTTTTGCCTCTCGTCGCTGGAGTGTAGCAACTCTAAATAGAATTGATATTACTTATCGATCGCATTGGGATTTTTTTAGATATAAATTTAATAGATATCCTCAAACAAAATGGAAATAGAACAAGACTCGCATAAATTAAATCGAGGTAAAATTGTTGCAATTCGAGGCAGCATCATCGATGTTTTTTTTCCTAATTCTCTGCCCGAAACTCACAGTTTATTAAAAGCGGGAGAAAATGGCAAAATAGCTCTAGAAGCAGTTTTATATCTCGATTCTCAAACCATAAGAGCGATCGCCCTCAACCCAACTAGAGGTTTAGCTAGAGGTGAAACTGTTATCGATACAGGCTATCCGATCCGAGTACCAGTCGGAGATGCAATTCTGGGGCGAATGTTTAATGTCTTTGGTAAAACGATCGATCGCAAAGAAGCTTTAAATACAAACAAAATGCGATCGATCCATTCCCGGCCCGTAGCAATGAGCGATCGCGCGACAACTACGGAAATCTTTCAAACTGGAATTAAAGCTATTGACGTATTAGTACCCCTAGAAAGAGGGGGAAAAGCGGGGTTATTTGGAGGTGCTGGAGTCGGCAAAACCGTACTAATTACAGAATTAATTAATAATTCCGTGAGTCGCTACGAAGGAGTAAGTATATTTTGCGGTATTGGAGAGCGATCTCGTGAAGGTGAAGAACTGTATCGGGAAATGCAAGACGCGGGAGTCTTAGATAATACTGTAATGGTATTCGGACAGATGAACGAATCTCCTGGGGTGCGTTTTCGCGTCGGACACGCTGCGTTAACTATGGCCGAATATTTCCGCGACGATCTCGGTAAAGATGTTTTATTGACAATCGATAATATCTTTCGCTTCATTCAAGCGGGTTCGGAAGTTTCGGGATTGATGGGTCAATTGCCCTCTAGAGTCGGCTATCAGCCCACTTTAGCCACAGAATTGGCAGAATTAGAAGAGCGTATTTGTAACACTCCGACAGGGGCAATTACGTCCATTCAAGCAGTCTACGTACCCGCCGATGATTTTACCGATCCGGCCGCAGTACATACATTTTCTCACCTTTCGGCTTCGATCGTACTTTCTCGCAAACGAGCCAGTCAAGGACTTTATCCGGCCATCGATCCCCTACAATCCGATTCTAAAATGTTAACTCCCCAAATAGTAGGCGATCGCCACTATCAAATTGCTCGAGCGGTGCGTCAAACTTTAGCAAATTATGAAGATTTAAAAGATATTATTGCCATGTTGGGATTAGAAGAATTAGCTCAAAGCGAAAGGAAAATAGTATCTCGGGCCCGCAGGTTAGAGAGGTTTTTAACCCAGCCGTTTTTTACTACCGAACAGTTTACAGGTTTACAAGGCAAATTAGTCAGTTTAGAACAAGCTTTAGACGGATGCGATCGCATTTTAAACGACGAATTTGCCGACTATCCAGAAAGATCTTTATACACAATTGGCGCGATCGACGAAGCAAAAAAATAAACCTTTAAAAAGTAGCTTCGCTTCGCTCAGAGGCAAAAGTCAATAGGCAAACGGCAACAGAGTTTTTAAGTTTGAAATTGATTCATTAATATCAAATTTTTAGGACAAGTAAAATATTTGAACCCCTGACCCCTAACCTCCTACCTAAACCGACTGACCCCCATCTACTCCCTATTTTCCTATGATTTTAAAAGTTTTATTACCGACGGAAGTATTAATGGAAGAAAAAGTAACTAAAGTCAATGCTGAAGCAGAAAACGGACATTTTTGCTTGTTACCAAATCATATCGATTTTGTAGCTGCTTTAGTCCCTGGAATACTCAGTTTTGAGATCCAAGATACTAAAAAAGAAATTTTTTTAGCAATAGATGAAGGGATACTAGTTAAATGCGATCGCGAGGTTTTAGTTTCGACTCGCAATGCAATTCGAGGAGAAGATTTAGAAAATCTCAAACAAACCGTAAGGGAACAGTTTGAAGTGTTAGATGAAAAGGAAAAATTAACCAGATCTGCTTTAGCTCAATTTGAGGCTAATATGGTGCGTCGTTTTCAGGATTTAAGACCATGAAAAAAGTTAAAAAAAATAAAACAATTAAAAGAGATATTTCTCAAGAGTTAGAAAAGAAAGTCGATCGCAAAATTGAAGCCAGAAAAAAGCCCAGTAACATTTGGGTCGGTTTGAGAATGTTTGGGATGGTGGGTTGGTCGGTAGCCATTCCTGCTTTAATCGGTGTGGGTTTGGGAATTTGGATCGATCGCAATTTTGAAAGTCCGTATTCTTGGACGTTGATGATGTTATTTGTTGGCGTTATTGCTGGTTGTTTTAATGCCTGGTACTGGATAGATAAAGAAAGTAAAGATGAGTGAAGCAGAAAATTTACTTTTGTTTTTAGTATTTTTAGTAGGAATAACAATTGTCATTTCAATTTTAATTAAAGCTGGTTTAGATCGCTTGGGAATACCTCCTTTAGTGGGCTATTTACTTTTGGGTTTATTATTTGGCGCGATTGACTTGCGAATTAGTTTTCTTTCTTTAGAAGTTAGAGAAGTATATGCTTTTTTAGCAGAATTGGGCATTATTTCCCTGTTATTTCGCGTCGGTTTAGAAAGTAATTTATCTGGTTTAATCCGACAATTGTCCCGTGCTAGTGTAATTTTAATCGGCAATCTTTTCTGTAGCGGTATTCTCGGCTTTGTGGCTGCTTTTTATTGGTTAAAACTCGATTTAATTGCCAGTCTTTTTGTCAGCATCGCTTTGATAGCTACTAGCGTCGGTATTTCCGTTAGTGTTTGGCAAGAAGCTAAAGCTTTAAACTCCGATAATGGGGAGTTGCTAATAGATATTGCTGAAATGGACGATATTGCTGCGATCGCTTTGATGTCGTTATTTTTTGCTGCAATTCCAGTTCTCAACGGCGATTTACAAGTAAGTATTTTAACTTTATTGGGCGGAACTATTTTCCCTTTTTTCTTACGAGTGCTGATATTTGGCACTTTTTGTTTTGTTTTATTTCGCTATTTAGAACGTCCGATGACGCGCTTTTTCGAGCGATTAGAACCAGCCCCCGATCCGATGTTAATGGTTGCGGGAACTGCTTTTATTATTGCTGCTATAGCTGGTTTAATCGGCTTTTCTGTGGCTGTAGGAGCATTTTTTGCTGGTTTAGTATTTTGTCGCGATCCCGATGCGGTTAATTTTGATGCTTCTTTCAGCACCCTTTCAGAATTTTTCGTTCCTTTCTTTTTTATTAACATTGGCTTGCAACTGCAAATTGATTTTATCTCTACAAGTTTCGATGCGATCGCAATTTTATTTATTGTTGCTGTTTTAGGTAAACTTTTAGGAACTGCTTTACCCAGCATTATTACTCTCAATTGGTCTTCTGCCATACTTTTAAGTATTAGTCTGATTCCTCGGGCTGAGATCGCGATGGTGGTGATGGAAAGAGGAAGACAGGTAGAAGCCGTACCCTCAGAAATTTTTACCGCTACGATCTTAGTATCAGCCCTAACTTGCATTATTTCCCCATTGTTATTGCGCCCCTTATTGCAGAAATGGCCGCAAACAGAGACTCAGTCGCAGATTTGAGGAATGTTAATTTTTGATTAGTTACTTAAATAAAGTCGCGATCGATACATTATCTTTAAAAATAAAGCATAAAAAAGATGATAATCGAGTTTTTTCAAATAATAATCGCTTTTATCGTCGGTTTGGGTTTAGGATTGTTTTATTTTGGTGGTTTATGGCTGACAATAAGACAATTGCCCGTGACTGAAAATCCCTACAGATTATTTTTTTCGAGTTTAATATTGCGATTGGGAATCACTTTATTTGTTTTATATTTGATGCTTAACGGCCAAACAAATTTATACAGTGTTTTATCTTTGCTTGCTTGTTTTTTAGGGTTTTTACTATTAAGGACGATCGCAATTATCTTGCTGCAACCTAAAGAGAAAAAAAATTATGGATAATTTGACTCCAGACGATATAATTTTTTGGACAAACGGCATAATCACTATCAACGCTACTTTAGTTTTTACTTGGTTGATAATGTTTTTGTTGGTAGTGTTTTCCTGGTTAGTTACTCGAAATTTATCTAGTTCGACTAAGATCTCTCGCGGACAAAATCTTTTAGAAGTATTAGTATTGGGCATCAAACAACAAATAAAAGAAGTCAGTCAACAAGAGCCAGAACCTTACTTGCCTTTTATCGGCACTTTATTTATTTTTATTGCCTTGTCTAATATTCTTACCATTTTTCCAGGCTATCAACCCCCGACAGGTTCGCTCTCAACTGCGATCGCTCTTTCGGTTTGCGTCTTTTTTGCAATTCCGATCTACGGGATTAAAAAACAAGGATTTTTTGGATACTTTAAAAAATACTATCTTCAACCCAGTCCTTTCATGTTGCCCTTTAATATTATTAGTAGGTTTTCTAATACAATTTCCTTGGCAGTACGTTTGTTCGGTAACGTGATGAGTGGCACGACAATAGGAGCAATTTTACTTTCGATCGTACCTTTTATAGTTCCCATTCCTCTAAAAATATTGGGAATATTAACGGGATTGATTCAAGCCTATATTTTTGCTATTTTAGCAATGGTTTTTATCGCCGCAGCAACTCAAACAGAATCTTAAATAAATTGGATCGATAGTAACAAAATGGATAGTATAGCTTTAATTGGAATGGTATCGATAATCTCGGCAGGATTGACTATTGCAATAGGATCGATCGCTCCAGCATTGGGTGAAGGAATGGCATTAGCACGGGCTTTAAGTGCATTGGCCCAACAGCCAGACGAAGCTAATAATATTACTCGTACTTTATTTGTGGGTATGGCATTGGTTGAATCGACAGCTATTTACTGTTTTGTTATTACTTTAATTTTAATTTTTGCTAATCCTTTTTGGAATTATTTTGTCCAACAAGCTGCTAACGGAGGATA
>JASJCW010000299.1 GCA_030065265.1 Prochloraceae cyanobacterium | reverse complement strand
GGCAATAATATTATTTAATAAACTTTTAGCCGGTTGCTGTCCTTTGTCGAGGGAAGTATAGAAAGTACCTTCTGCTTTGTAGAGCATACATTTTAAAATTAATTCGACAAATTCTATCGGTGCGTATTCGGGCGTATTTTTATCTTTAAACGGTCTAAAAATCTTAATTAAACCGGGTTCGCTAGATTGATAGTTAGAAATTTGAGTGTAGAGAGTAATTAAATTTTCGATGCTTGAATTTCGATTATCATAACTGCTATGAATGCTTTCATAAAAGCGAACTGGAGATTCGCCACAAGTCAATAAATTGAAAGCGATCGCCCCAAAACCAAAAATATCGGTTCGTTTTCCTTGAACTTTAAAAAATATTGCTTGACTTTTTTCTCCTGGTTTAAAGATGTGCTGTTGTCTCGGTTGTGCTTGAAGTTTAATCACAACGGGAGAATTTTTTTGGTTTTCAGGAATATCGACAGATTCGATCGTAAAAGACTGTTCTCGAGCCATACTAAAAATGACATAATCGCCTTTTTCAATCAAAGAATCTCTAAATTTTGGATCTCTAATCAGTAGTTTAATTCCCGATGTCGAATTATCGACAATTTCCACATTAGCAATATCAAAAAATTCTTTTTGTTCTGGAGATTGAAAATGTCGCGTGCCGAGGGGTAAAATATCGTAGTTACCTAACATGACTCGCGGATCTAAAGTATCATTTTGATCTAAAAATCCTAAATCGCCGATTACCGTTTGTACTTCCGGCCCGTAGCCGCGAATAAAAATGTTACCTGGTTTGAGATCGAGATGGAGATAGCCAGCTTCGTGAAGGGTGCAGAGTCCTTGGGCGATATCTTGGAGGTAAGGTAGGATATTAGCGATCCTCTGCTCGAAATTCATTCGTCTCAAGACATCGTAACCGGTAAGTTCGTAGAGTCTTTCGATCAAATTCAAGCGATCTTCGTGGGATCTTGCAGCTTGTTTAATTTCCGAACCAGCTTCTCGTTTTGATTTGAATATTTTTTGTTCTAAGGCTATGTAGTCGTTGCTTTCGGCACTGATTTGAATTGCATATTGACCGATGCCTTTTTCTAAGTATCCTTCTAAAGTATCCTCGTATTTTTCCATTACGAGGACATAATTGGATAATCCTTGAATTTGTAATTTATCTTTTAGGGTTTGAAATGCCTGAGATGTTTTGAATTCTTTTGTCCCTGCTACAGTATTAATTACGCCAACAATTTGACTGCTTAAACTGTTGAGCGATCGCTCGTTTTTTCTGGCTTTTTGTTGAATTTTTCTCGATGATTGTATTTCTGCATCGAATCTTTCTGCGGAAATTTGTGTAGTTGATTCGTTTGCTTGGTCTTTGCGTTCGTAGAGAATTTTAATCGCATACATATTTTCGCGATCGTCGTGACCTAAATAAACGACACCGTAGCTACCATCGCCTAATTTAATTAGATTTTCATTTTCATCAAAAGTAAAATAATAAGTCGTACCGCTATTTAATGTTTCGGTTACAAATGAGTATTCTTCTTTACATTTAATGGTAATAGTAGGCTTGTGTTCTGGTAGCAATTCTAGCAATTCTTCTACCGATTGAGGTCGATCTGCCTGGTTGAACCTCATTGCCGATAAAATTGCTTCGTTGGTTTCTCGAGTAATTCCAGGATTGATTTTATTTGGTGGCAGGGAAGACCATTCGTTTAATTCAATATCTTCAACTTCAATAATATCTTCGATATCGATCGGAAATTTACCAGTTATTAAATAGTAAAGAGTCGCGCCGATCGCATAAATATCGCTAGCTTGAGTGATTTTTCTGCCTTGTTTTTGCTCGATAGGTGCAAAATTATTGCTATATAAAATGGTCGATATATTATTATCAATAATGTTTTTAGCACTACCAAAGTCAATCAGTTTAACTTCATCGGTTTCTCGATTTAGCATTAGATTGCTTGGTTTTATGTCGCGATGCAAGAGCTTTTTTTCTCTGTGAAGGTAGCCAACCGCATCGGCTAATTGTCTGATATATTTTAAAGCTTTATTCTCTGGGAGCGGGCCGTTTTCATAAATATATTCTTCTAAATTAACTCCTTCAACATACTCCATAAGTATGCACCAATAATTATCAACATTAACCAAATCTTTGACGACAACAATATGTCTGTGTTTGATTGTATTTAACTCGCGCCATTCTAAGATTTGTTTTTCTTTAATTAGCTTTTGAACTTGAGTTTTACTCTCGGCATTTTTGATTTTTTTGAGTGCAAATTTTTTATCAAAAATATCTTTGACCAACCATGTCTGTGCAAAACCGCCATCTCCAAGTAAAGCGACAATGGTGTAAGTATTCCCTCGATCGTCTTTAATTTCTTTGTTTTCATCCCAAATATTGAGAGTTTTATTATTCATAATCTTATATTTTCCTTTTTACTTCGGTTCGTTACCCGTTCGATAGACTTAAAAAGTGACTGATATTTTGACTCGATCGATAGGAATTACCAGTCAAATAGACAATAGAATCAAAATAAGACTAAAACTTGAAACAATGGAGATAATTTTAACTCAAAATCGGTAACAATTAGGTTGCAAAACTAGCTATTTATTGAGGTTAAGGATCAATTTCCAAATCAGACAAATCGGAAAATAAAAAGTAATCTTGCAAAGATTGCGATCGCCAATCGAATCGATAAATTTTAGCTATCTACAGAATTAAAATAGCTGAGGTCGTTAACAGTTCAAAAAAATTTAATCTTTTGTTACAAAATTTGGAGTAATAATTTTAAGAGGGAAGTTAGTTGATTGGCAAACTGTTTTAATGAAGATTTACGATGTTGTGGTAGTTGGTGCGGGGCCCGTAGGTCTGGCAACTGCGATCGGATTATACAATCGGGGTATTACCAATATCCTCGTTATCGATCGCACCCGTGCTTTTCGCAGAGTCGGTCAAAGTATCGATTTGTTACCTAATGGGTTGAAAGCACTTAAATATATCGATTTTAATACATACGAAGCAGTTAAAGAAGCTGGTTTTAAGAGTCTCGAGTCAAATAATTTTTGGAGAAAACCGGAATCGACATTAAGAAATTTAGCAGGAACAAAGATTAGCTCTGACGTTCTCGAATACGATGATTGGTGTAGAATGTATGGCGAAGGCCGCAAAACAATTGGTTGGTACGATTTACAAACTACTCTCAGGAAGCAGTTACCAGCCGATCTAGTTCTTGCAAATCGTCGTTGTGTTAATTTGGTCGAAGAATCTGATTTGGTCAGGGTCGATTGCTTGTGTAACGCACAGTTAGAAGCTAATCCCTACGCATATTGGCAAGAACACGATCCAGATGATAGCGATTGCGAGATTGAAGCGATCGAGAAGTCTTTTGGGGCTAAATTAGTTATTGGTGCTGACGGAATTAATTCAACTATCAGGCAAATCATTTACCAAGATAGTGCTTATGCTGCTTTTGCTCGACCAGAATATTCTGGATTTGCGGCGATTACTTCTAGTGGGATAGAATTATCTAACCATCTCAGTAACAAACTAGATAAAATTTTTCTCGAAGGTAATTCAGTAGCGACTATTATAAATAATAGTATAGCTCAAAAAAATCCCGAAAAAGATAGCCCGAGAATGGTTCTATTTGGTAGGGATCGCACTTTTGGCTACATCATACATCTTCCCTTATCTCAGCAGGAATTAAAGCAAAAGTCAGGTCAAAATTTAATCAATCTGGCTTTAAAAGAATTAGAAATTGCTGATTTTCCCGAAACCCTCAAGGAATTGGTAGCTAGATCTCCTGAATATCGCATTGTCAAACGTTTATACTACATCCATCGCGCTAGTATTTCCGATAATATTTCTTTTCCGACTACTGCAGAACTTGTTAGTATAGATCGAGATTTAACCCTCGATCCTACTTGGAATCGAGGTAGAGTAGTATTAGTTGGCGATGCCGCTCACGGAATGCCACCTTTTTCTTCCCAAGGTGCCAATCAAGGATTAGAAGATGCCGCAGTAATCACCAATTCGATCGCTAACTTAGCCGCAGAAAATAATTTAGATAACACTGAGGCTATGACTCTGGCTTTCTTAAAATACGAAAAATTACGCCGGCCGATCTTAGTAAAAGTACAGCAAGCGACATTAAAACAACATTTTTCTTTCTCAGAAACAGAAAAACAAAAGTACAATCGCGAAGTCTACAGTCGCAATTTAGAAGAGGCTATTACTGCTTTAGTTTAAAGTCCGAGATTATCGAGCAGCGATCGCCGCATGATATCTACAGGCACATCTTCCCGTTGCAACCAAATTTTTAAAGCTGCTGCTCCTTGTTGTACTAACATTTCTAAACCGTCGATCGCGATCGCGCCTTTTTCTGCAGCAATTTTTAAAAACTTAGTCGGTCTGGGATTGTAAACTAAGTCGTAGGCGATAAAATTAGCCGGAAATCGAGCTAAGGTTTCGGCCGATATTGGCGTAAAGTCGGTGCGAGGATACATCCCCACTGGGGTGCAGTTGATGCAAATTTCTGCATCAGATACCAAATCGTCTAATTCTGCCATTGTAAACACTTTTACCGCTTTTTTTATCCGGCTATTTTGCCAATTTTCTTGAAAACTTCGTAATCGCTCGGTATCGCGGCCGAAAACGCAAATATCTCTACAGCCGGCACGATCTAATCCTACCACCACAGCCCGAGCCGCACCGCCATTACCCAAAACGATCGCCCGGATCTTGCTCCAATCTCGTTTAATCTCTTTGAGAGGAGCTAAAAAACCTTCTACGTCGGTATTCGTACCGCACCAACCCGAATCGCCACGCCAAACAGTATTGACGGCACCGACCAAACTTGCTTCTTCAGAAATTTGCGAAAGCAAGGGAATAATATTTTGTTTGTGGGGGATAGTAATACTGAAGCCAACTAAACCAATCGCCTCAAATCCGGCGATCGCAGTTTTTAAATTGGCTGGTTCGACAGGTAAAGGAAGATAGACGTAATTACTATTAAGTTGGGCGATCGCTGCATTGTGCATCACTGGAGAAAGAGAATGAGCGATCGGGTTGCCAATTACACCGAGTAATTTAGTTGTACCTGTAATAAGCTGCACGGTTGTATTAATTTCCTTAATTTATTGTGGGAATCAAAAAGAGGAAATCCGCTCCTCATTTTCTGTTCCCTTGAAGCTATCTAGACCGATTCAATTATCTCTTTTCTTGGTTGTTTGCCAAAGTTTAAATCGAAATTGTAGCAATTCCTCATTCTTGGACTGGTAATTGCTTGTCTAGACGGCAATAAATAGAATAAGACGCTTCCAAATTAGAAACGTCTGCATAAGAAAATTGCCAACTCTGAGTTGAATCTACGATCTTTTAATTAATTTACTAAACTTGCACGTCGATCGCGCTTGTTGATTCTATTAATAGTAGTTTTGAGGTAAGCTCGATCGACTATCTTCTCAATTTTTTTAAAAAAGACTTTTTCTGAAAAATTACCGATCGCGTGGTTTCTGATTTCATGATAGTTCCAATCGATCGCGCTAGCTTTAATTAAGGCTTGCTCTAAAGCTTCCGGTGTCTGTTTCTTAAAAAATAAGCCGGTTTTTCCGCTCACTTGGGTGTCTAGCACTCCTCCGGCCCCGTAAGATATAACTGGAGTGCCGCTAGCATTTGCTTCGACGGGTACCAGGCCGTAGTCTTCTAAGGCACAAACAATAACTGATTTAGCTTTTGCCATCAGCTGTTTGCGTTCGGAGTCTTCAACGTGTCCTAAAAATTTGATATTATCTTTAGCTATTGCTTCTAAATTACTTCTTTCGGGCCCGTCTCCGATAATTACTAAAGGCCATCCTAATTTGTTAAATGCTTTTACTGTTATATCAACGCGCTTGTAACCGAGCAAACGAGATGCGACCAAATAATAGTTTTCTTTTTTCGCTTCAAAAGAGAAACTGTTTGAAGAGATCGGATAGTTAATCGTGATTGCTTTTTTATTGTAAGTTTTCTCGATGCGATCGGCAACTATTGTCGAATTGGCAATATAAATGTCTGGCTCTAGAGCGTATTTAAGATCGAAATCTCTCATCACTCTAAATATTTTTTCGATTAAAGGATATAAATTTTGATAGTCTGAATACTGTTTTAAATAAGTGTTAGTATCCCAAAGAAAACGAGTGATATTGTGACAAAAGCAAATATGAATTGCTCCAGGTCTTTTTTTAACAGCTTTAGCGAAGCTGGTGGTGCTGCTTAAAATTAGATCGTATTCTTGTAAATCTAAACTGCGGAAGGCTGGATAGTATAGGGGGGCTAACAGTCTAAAATATTTAGTTGCTCCGGGAATTTTTTGCAACATTGTGGTTTTTACGGAGCGATCGTCTAAGTCGATACTTGTTTTGGGATCGTACAAGGATGTATAGATGTCTGCACTTGGAAAGAATTTACATAATAATTCAAAAACTCTTTCTGCACCACCTTTTTGCGTCAAGTAGTCGTGAACTAGTGCTATTTTCATTATTTTAAATCTCTCTCTAAAATTAGTTTTAATCGATAATTTGGCAATATTCTTCTCATATAGACGGGGCTATCCCCCCAAACAACCAGTGAGTAAGGTTTAAGTTACTTATTGGCTTTTTAAAGCTTAAATAAAAATATTAGGTACTACCTCAATCAATTTATTACAGCTTTATCTAAA
>JASJCW010000298.1 GCA_030065265.1 Prochloraceae cyanobacterium | reverse complement strand
CGATCGCGACTCCCCCAAGCTGTTTTTCTGGCAACCCGGCCGCTAAAGCAATTAACCAGATCGTCATCCCGCATAAAGCAGTGGTACTCAAATTAGGTTGCAATAAAATTGCTCCGAGTAACAAAGCAAAAATTAACAACCAACCGAGACGAAATTTTAAGCCCAGTTTGTGCCAAATTCCGAATAAACGCGCGCTTTGTAAGATTAAAAATGGCTTGATTAATTCTGAAGGTTGTAATAAAAAAGGCCCGATCGAAAGCCAACGAGTTGCACCGTTGATTGTCGTACCCATTCCGGGAACTAAAGTTAGAAAAATTAAGCCTAATAAAAGTAAAAAGATCCAGTGAGAGACTTGAAAAATTTTCCGAATCGGCGATCGCACCACTAAGGAAAATCCACCCATCCCTAATAATACCCAAACTAATTGTCTTTTAACGTAATACAATCCATCGCCGAATTCCGCTTCAGCAACGGGATAAGATGCTGAAAATAAAGCAATTAAGCCGAGGGACAGCCATAATATGGTGAGCCAGTGTAACAATCGTGCCGTAGTAGACCAATTACGTACGTCGTTATCAAAAACTGGAATTAAGTATCGTAGCACTCTTCACTCGCTGCATATTACTACTTACCTCAAAATAACAAAAAAGAGATCGTTTCAGACCTCTTTATTCTTAATTATTGATGTTTTATAATTCGTGGTGAAGACGAATCTAAAGTAAGCCTGTATTAGCTCCTGGTGTTCCTGTAGCTAGTTCGACTTTAATAATTTTTCCACCCATTTTCATAATTCTTTGTTGTTCGCGAAACCAGTTGTCATATGCAACTAACTTAGTAAAATACGTATTTTGTAATTCGCGCTGAGTGCGGATTCTAGTTTGAGAAGGAACGCAAGCAGTCACTTTAAACATTCGCATGAGATTGTTTCTCCCGATCTTTAATTTTTTTAAATCTGAAAACTAACTTGAAAGAAAATTTTTTTTTGCTCGTGTAGTGTTAAGCAAGTTATATACAGCAAAGGCTAGGAGTCAGGAGTCAATACTAGGTGTTAAAACTTATCTTCTAAGCCTTCAACCAGCTAGCACTCACTCTCGACTTTCCTAGCCCCTACATCTTTACCGCTTTGCTAAAGTCAAAAGCTGTTAAAGAACTTCTTAATTTCGATGCAGATTTTGGACAATTTCAATTACTAAGATGTTATTTTCCCGTAACTGTTCCTGCTGCTAACTCATTCGTTTAACAAACGTAAAAGCTCGAATAGAAGTAAGCTTAGCTTAAGCCAGAGCAGATGTAGTCGAAATAAACGCCCATTTCTTTGCCAGCATCGGGGCCGACTAAACTAGCAGTGACTTCTTTCATTGCTTGAATAGCTTGAACTGTAGAAGCAATGGGAACGCCTAAAGAATTGTAAGTTTCTTTTAATCCATTTAATACTCTCTCATCGAGAATAGAAGGATCGCCGGCTAACATAGCGTAAGTTGCATAGCGTAAGTAGTAGTCTAAGTCGCGAATGCAAGCTGCATAGCGGCGAGTGGTGTACATATTGCCACCAGGACGAGTTACGTCGGAGTATAACAAAGATTTAGCGACAGCTTCTTTAACGATGTTAGCTGCGTTAGCACTAATTACGCTAGCTGCGCGAACTCTTAATTCTCCAGTTTGGAAATAACCTTTAAGTTTATCGATCGCGCCAGAATCAAGGTATTTACCTTGAACGTCGGCAGAATTAATAACAGAAGTGATTGCGTCTTGCATTTTTTTTTTCCTTATCTCTTGCTAATATCAAAAAGCTATTTTTAGTAGAAACATTGCTTCTACTAAAGCTCGGCTTTCTAGGCCCGAGTTAACTATTCCTTACTGCATTGCTCCAACTACGTAGTCGAAGTAAGAAGCTGCTTCAGCTGCATCTTCAGCAGACATTAGACTGCAAGCAATATCTTTCATTTCGCGAACGCTTTGAGCGACTGCATCGATGGGAGTTCCCAAAGATTTGTACATTTCGCGAACGCCAACTAAACCAATTTCTTCAATTGGAGTTACGTCACCTGCTACAACACCGTAAGTGATTAGACGGAGATAATAATCCATATCGCGCAAGCAAGTAGCAGTCATTTCTTCTCCGTAAGCGTTGCCGCCAGGAGAAACAACGTCGGGACGTTTTTGGAATAACAAGTCACCTGCTTGTTTGATGATTCTTTCGCGAGATTCTGTTAAAGTTTGCGCGATCCGCAGACGTTTTTCACCGCTGGTTACAAATGTTTTGATTCTATCAAGTTCGCCAGGGCTTAAATAACGAGCTTCAGCGTCGGCATTCACGATCGATTTCGTGACAATACTCATTTATAAATTCCTCCCCAAAAAAACAAAACCAGATGAAATTAAACTGGCATTTTTATAGTAGTTGCCGCTCTGTATCTTAACAAATCTTCACCCAAATTAATCTTTTTTGAGTTGCTACTTGTTATTGTGTTTGCTTCGATCGCGCTGTAAACGCTTTTTTTTACGAAGAACAAAACTAATCGATACATTACCTGACCCAATTATTTTGCGCCATTTAGTTAGCTTAAATCCTGAGTTCTTAATATTTTTTTACATTAATCCTCAGATTTGCCGGTTTCGCGCTCTAAAAATTGACGCGCTACAAAGTAGAGGGAGCGAGAAATAATCTTAGTTCTCTTCTCGCCTCTACCAAGGAATTTGTTTTGATGAAGTTTTTTGAAGGTTGCGAGCGAAACTAAACCTTTATTGCTTCATCATCACAGATTCCGCTAAGAGATTTTTGCCTACACTTTTGATTTAACAGGTTCAAAGCTCGGTACGACTAATTCGTTATCTTGCTTGGTCAACTTGTTATAAAGTCTTTGAGTGTTGGGGAAGTTAGCCGCAGGAAGAGTTGGGAAGCGACGATAAGGAATCGTATCTTCGCCAAATACTTGGAGGTATTCCATGCTGTTAACCATTGCTCCGATAAAAGCACGAATTCCCGAAGAAGCGAGAATTAAATTGTAGTGCTGAATTTCTTTTTGATTCATCGGCGCGCGTCCGAGGAAGTGTTTAGTTCCCAATTCAATTACTTTTGTATTGGGGAAAGGAGTGTAAAACTCTTTGATGTATAGTTCGGAGCAACCCAAACCTTCAATAAACTCTTTGACGTTAATTTCGCCGTTTCTGAGCCTGCTTTCTAGGACAGTGAATTGGTCTTTAACTACGTAAGGTTCGACATCGCGCTCGAAAATTTGGCGATATGCTGCGCGTACGGCATTTTGAAAGGCTACTTTATCGCTGAGATCGATCAGTTTAAAGATTTTAGTTTGTTCGCGCTGGACTGTTACGCCTTGGTTAATGCGATATTTTACTTCTGGCTTGGTTCTGATCGAATTAACCGCACCCAATTCAATAAAGCGGGGAGTCTCTTCTTTCTCGACTTTAGCACCGATACCTTCACCGAGAGTTCCCGGACGTACCTGACGCAACTGTAAACCAGCAGGAGTTAAATAACGCTCGTAAGGAACGGTATCTTCGCCGAAAGCCTCGCCGTATTCTGGACTATCGATAATTGCGTCTACAAGGGCGTAGAAACCTTTTTTAGAGCAGAGATCGAAATATTTATTCATTTCAGGTCTGCCGTAGGTAGGACGACCTAATAAGCGACGATGGATGTATTCGATCGCCTTGACTACGTACAAAGATGTCCAATACATTTTGCGGAAGACATCGGACTTTGCCAAAGCACGGACGAATTCGCGAACGCTAATTTCACCGTTGGCTAATTTACTTTCTTGAACGCTCAAGCGTTGACCTAGATAAACATCTCGACCGAAAACTTGACGATAGCAAGCTAAAGTTATCGCTGTAATTGAGGTTTCGTTAGAATCTGCATTTGCTCCGCTGCCGCTACCGTTGGTGGAAATTTGATTGGCGCGGAATACCTTAGCACCTAAAGATCCGGGGAAAGTCGCTCGCGCTGCTGGATTGCTATTTTGATTGTTAATTCCAGGGCCGCGATGGATTAAAATCCGCTTGGTATCTTTGTTAAACGGTGCGGGAGAACTGCTGGGGTTGCGAGTTTCTTTGGGGAAAATCGCGCCGAATTGAATTTCGAGAGGATCGTTACCCGAACCGTAGACGTGTTGGTCTGGTAAGGGGCGATCGTATTTAGCAAAAGTTGTGATAAATTGGGGAATTTTGCGGAAAGGCGCGCTGTAGTTAAACAGATCTTGCTGCATACCCCAGTTGCGGCATTCTTGAGCTTCTTGACCCAATCCGCGAATGTAGGGGACTGTTTCTTCGCCGAAGTAGTCGGAATATTCCTGAGAATCGACTAAGGCATCTACTAAAGCGGCCAATCCACCAGAAGAAACGATTGAGAAGTAGTTTTGCACTTCTTCGCGCGAAGAAGGGCCGCGGCCGAGAATGTGACGGAATGCTAATTCTAAGGCGCGACTGTTAATAAAAGGTTGGAAAAATTGTTGGCGATACAGGGGAGACTTAGCTAAGCGACGCACGAATTCTTTCATCGAGATGTCGCCGTTTTTAACCTGAGACTCTAAATAAGAGATCGATTGGTTGTAAGCTTTGGTGATATCGCGCTCGAAAATTTGACGGTATGCTGCTTTAATGACCGCTTGTTTTTCTGTTTGTGAAAGCCCCGGCTTCATTACAAATTTTTGCCGATTTTCCGAAGCGTTAAAGTAGCTTTGGGGCAGTTGTAAACCTTGTAAGTCCTTAGACTGTCTTTGGCGTAATTTGTTTGAAGGTGTCGCCGCTTTAAATTCAGAAATTAAAACGTCAAAGTATTCTGTAACAATTTTCGTGCCTTCTTCATCGCGCTTAAAACTATCTAAAGAAGCCGATCGCATGGTTTGTAAGGCAACGATAGTAGCATCGGTGCTGCAAGCATTTTCAATGACTTCTCTGAGTCCCCTGACGTTAACGACTAGAATATTGGGGTCGCCGGCTACGATCGCGTAGGTGACGTAGCGCAAAAACCAGGATAAATCCCGCAAAGATTTTTGCATGTTGCTCGGCCCGTAGTTAACTACGCTGATGGGACGAAATCCTGGGGGAGTCGGGCCCGCTCCGCTAGTGGTAAATACCGATAGCAATCCGCTTAAGAAACCGCCACCACTGGTGCCTGTTTTACCGCTTTCTACGTAGGTTACAGTTCCAAGCTGTCTTTGTTTTTGTAATTCTTCAGAGGTTTTGGCTGCCGACATTGCCATTTGTCTGTCTGTGGCTGGCTCTTCTTCTGGCTTTTCTAAATAAGCTAGGGGAGAACCACCTGTAAAGATTCGGTTGGCAGCTCGCGAAACGATTAAATCAGAATTATTTGTTAGGGTTTGAGCAATTTCTAGCCGTTTGCTACCCGATTGGAAGTAGGTTGTTAATTGATTTAGTTCGCTTTTTTCTAAAAATCGATCTTGTTGTTCTGCGCTAGAAATAGTAGATAAGGCTACTGTTTGATAAAGTTGAGGGCGTGCTACTGAACTTCCGCCGCTTGCCTTGACGCTCATTGTATATCTTAGATCTCCGAACAGATTGCTACAGTCTTATTGATTAAAAATGTCTTTTAAGTCTGAAGTTTAGGTTCGATCGACGATCGCCGATCGCTCGCTCTTTTCGAGTTGATGTGAAGGCTAATTAATTTTTCTCCTGTTTGTTTTTTGCCGATACTTCAGATTTGAGACACCAACACTTATTATCTCTGTCTCCAGACTGGAGAGTAAATACTCGAAATCGTTTTTATTGACTCGAATATTTTTTTAAAAGCGAGATGAGATTTCAGATCGTTATTTATTCAACCTTGTATTTATTCAACCATAGATTCTCAACACGAAAGTTAGAAAGTTTTTCCAAGCAGTATTGTTTGAGTTTGGTTTTAATTACTAGGTTTTCTGATTAAAATAACAGATCCAGAAAAACCCGATCCAGAACAGATTTTACTCGCTTTGTTTATCCTTGAAAAATTGCAGTTTTTCAAGATTTTCTCAAAGTTTTGCGGGTTGACCCCTTACTTTGTCTTATCTTTTTTTTAAGGTGTTAACGCTCAAATACGAGATTTTAACGTTGTTTGGCTCGATTTTATTCTCGAGAGATTGGATTTACCTTGAGGATTGCTACTGTGTTTGTCTTTGATAAGACAAAAATCGAGCGATCGAAATTTGCAGGTTTTTCAATCTGAATCTCATAAAACTGATGTTTTATATAACTGTCAGCCTCTAGATTAAAACTTTTCTGCCTTAAAATGAAATTTTTTTAAAGAATTGTATCAGTCAATTTGAGGCGATCGGGGTTGATTTGTTAGTTTTGGGATTTTTTTTTATTTGTCAGTACCAAAACGATCTATCTTAAAACTTGAGTTTTACCAAACCTGGCGATGCCCGATTCTCAAACAACTAGAGCTGCTGTTGCTAAACTCTACGATACCTATCCTTTTCCTCCCGATCCTCTCAGCGATGACCTGCCGCCGGGCTATAATTGGCGTTGGCACTGGCCGAGTGCTTATAGTTTTTGCACCGGGCAAAAACCGGCTCGTCAAGATATTCGCATTCTAGATGCCGGTTGCGGCACCGGATCGGGAACTGATTATTTAATTCATCTTAACCCCGATGCAGAAATAGTCGCGATCGACTTGAGCGAAAAAGCTTTAGAAGTAGCCACCGAAAGGGTTCGTCGTTCTGGAGTGCTGAATGGGCGATCGC